>DEHX01000045.1:2289-3088 GCA_002352145.1 Chitinophagaceae bacterium UBA2789 | reverse complement strand
CTTTTTCTTTTTATCTTCCATTTCATGCTCTGATCGCTGTTGGTACTTTCGGTATCTCTTGGTCCAAACATCATCAAAGCAGGCCACCACCAGCGGTTGATGGCATCCTGGCACATGGCTTTTTGTTCAGCAGACCCTCTTGATAAAACCAGCAGCGCTTCAAAGCCCTGGCGCTGATGAAAACTTTCTTCTTTACAAATCCGCACCATGGCTCTTGCATAAGGACCGTAAGAAGTCCTGGTCAGCATGACCTGGTTCATAATAGCAGCGCCATCTACCAGCCAGCCAATAGCGCCAATATCAGCCCAGGTAAGAGTGGGATAATTAAATATGGAGGAATATTTTGCTTTACCACTGTGCAGGTCGTTGATCATTTCCTCTCTTGACTGCCCCAATGTTTCTGCAGCAGAATAGAGATAAAGGCCATGACCAGCTTCGTCCTGTACTTTAGCAAGCAAGATAGCTTTACGTTTTAAGGAAGGAGCCCGGCTGATCCAATTGCCTTCGGGCAGCATACCTACTATTTCACTGTGTGCATGCTGGCTGATCTGCCGCAGGTTTGTTTTGCGATAGGCATCCGGCATCCAGTCTTTGGGTTCAATCTTGACTTCGTTGTCAATTTTTTCTTGGAAGATTTGTTCTAAATCCTGAACAGACATAGCTTTTATTATTGAGTTTCAAATTTACAGAAACAAACGCCTGTTTGATTTTTTTGTTGACTGAAACAAACAGGCTGTTTTCTGTAGTGTTCAATTTGAAAAGTACAGGAATCCGGCTATTTCGTACCTGATTTGGGTTA
>DEHX01000045.1:0-2272 GCA_002352145.1 Chitinophagaceae bacterium UBA2789 | reverse complement strand
CCGATCGAACAGCGTTTGCAAAATGATATTATGCCGCTACTAGCCAATACTCATACGGAAACAACAGTGACCGGTACGGCTATGACAAGGGCTTATGAGCAAGCCAAGCATATCATCAAACAGCATGTAAATGCCGGCCCGGATGATGTACTGATCTTTGCCGGCAGCGGAATGACCGGTGCTGTCAACAAATTGCAGCGGTTACTTGGCCTGCGTATTCCCGAACGAATAATGGACTACGTAAAGCCGGGACGATTGCCTTCGCATGAAGAGCTGGCCAACAGCAAAGTGAAGATCCACTCACTTTTCAGCAACTATCTTGATATTGACCCGGAGTTGAAGCCGGTGATTTTTGTTTCGCATATGGAGCATCATTCCAATCAAACATCCTGGCTGGAAACCATTGCTGATGTGGAGATCATTCCCAACGATGAGAACGGCAATATTAACCTTGCCGGGCTGGAACAACTACTGGAAAAATATAAGGAACGAAAGAATAAGATTGCAGCCATCACCGGGTGTTCGAATGTAACGGGTATCCAAACTCCTTATCATAAAGTGGCGCAACTTGTACACCGGCATAATGGATTATGTTTTGTTGATTTTGCCTGCTCTGCCCCATATGTATCTATTAATATGCATCCTTCGTTGGAAGGAGGCCATCTTGATGCAATCTTTTTTTCGCCGCATAAATTTTTAGGCGGGCAGGGCACACCCGGTGTTTTGATTTTTCATAAAAGTCTTTACAATAACATTATACCGGATCAGCCAGGCGGCGGAACAGTTACGTACACCAATCCCTGGAAATACCATGAATACATTTCAGATATTGAGCATAGGGAAGATGGTGGAACTCCGCCCTTTCTGCAAGGGATAAAAGCCGCACTGGCCATAAAGCTGAAAGAGGAAATGGGAGTGGAAAATATGCTAAAACGGGAAGAAGAATTATTGAAAATAATTTTTGAAAAACTATCCTCCATACCCGGAGTAGAAATTTTAGAAGGACAAAATCATAAGCGGCTGGGCGTTATTTCATTTATTATTAACGGGACACATTTTAACCTGGTGGTAAAACTGTTAAACGATCGCTTTGGCATACAGACAAGGGGTGGCTGTGCCTGTGCAGGCACATATGGTCATATGCTGCTGCATGTGGATCAGCTGCATTCCTACGAAATACTCGATGAAATCCATCATGGTGATCTTTCCTGCAAACCGGGATGGATAAGAATGTCAGTACACCCGGTGATGACAGATGAAGAAATACATTTTATTCTTGACGCCATTGAACAGTTAGCATTACACTACAATGAGTGGAAACAAGAGTATGTGTATGAACCGGATACCAATGAATATCATCATCAAACCTTCAAGGAAAAGACCGTCAATTTGGTAAATGACTGGTTTCACCTTCCATTTCAGGAATTTTAAATAAAAGACATGGCTGTAGCCAATAAGTGTTTTTCATGACAGGTATCAATGTGCAGCTTGACAGGTGTCATCGTTTTACATTTGGTTGTTAATGCAACTTCATAGCCAAAATCATCAGCCATGCGTACACTTCTCCTCCTCGCCTGGCTATCTCTCTCTGTCGTTTCCTACACACAGACCCTGGTAGCCTATTACCCTTTTAATGGAAACCCGAATGATGAAAGTGGAAATGGAAGAAACCCCACTTATGTCGGGGCCAGTTTAACAACAGACCGTTTTGGAAATGCAAACCATGCCTATGAATTCAGTGGGATGACCAGTGGGCATATTGAGTACTCAGCTAATGGGTTACCCGCCACCAACCGGACTATTTCTCTTTGGTTTTATACAGCTGATGTTGCAAACAGGCCGGGTTTACTGGGTTATGGTGGTAATGGTAGCTGTGGCACAACTCTTTTTATGGCGTTGAATTTATCAGGTAGCGGACAATATAATGTGCAGGGGCATTGTGGCGCCAATGCTGTCTCCTTTACTTATTCATCGGTACCGGTTAACCAATGGTATCATTGGGTACTCACCATAAATGGAAGTGTACAAAAGATATATGTTAATGGTGTTCTGAAAAGCACTGATAATACGTTTAGCGGAAATACAGCTACAAGTGGCAGTGCTGAACTTTCATTTGGCGTAATACCCTATACAAATGGACTTGCACCATACATCGATGGAAATGTTGGGTATTTAATCGGTAAACTGGATGACATACGTATATACGATGCAGCCCTGAGTGATGCACAGGTATTGCAATTATACCAGAATGAATCAACCGGTCTTGTTGCTT
>DEHX01000117.1 GCA_002352145.1 Chitinophagaceae bacterium UBA2789 | reverse complement strand
GTGGTAAAACAAATGCAGGAGGTCGCTTATGTAACGCCGAGTTGCGTAACAAAAGTTCGTGGTGAATTAGGAAAAAAACTCGCTGAGATTTGTCCCGGCGATCTGAACAAAGCTTTCTTTACACTTTGTGGTGCGACTTCTATTGAAAACGGAATTAAACTTGCAAGATTATATACCGGTCGTCATAAAATATTAACACGGTACCAGTCCTATCACGGCGCCTCCTACGGAGCTATGAGTGCAAGCGGAGATCCAAGGCGTTTACCCATGGATACACAACAGGCCCCCAACTTTGTTCATTTTGATTTGCCTTATCTCTACCGCTGGGAATATGGAGAAGAAAATCTATTGAAAGAGTCTGTTGCATCGTTGGAAAGAGTGATCGCTTACGAAGGCCCTGCCAATATCGCAGCAATTTTACTGGAAGGTGAAAGCGGTTCATCCGGTTGTTTGAAATACCCGGTTGGTTATTTAAAAGCAATAAGAGAAATCTGCAACCGGCATGGGATCTTATTAATAATAGATGAAGTAATGAGTGGTTTTGGCCGTACCGGCAAATGGTTTGGTTTTGAAAACCATGGTATCGTTCCGGATATGATCTGCATGGCAAAAGGATTGACAGCCGGTTACCTCCCCTTCGGTTGTTTAATGGTAAGTGATAAGATCGCTGCCAAATATGATGATACTGTTCTATCCCTTGGCCTCACCTACTCTGCCCACCCGGTCAGTTGTGCTGCTGCACTGGAAACAATTAAAATCTATGAGGATGAAGACCTGATTGAAAACTGTGTGACAATGGGACAATATGTAAATGAACAGGTGGAATTATTAAAGCAAAAACATCCCAGCATCGGCGATTTCAGGAATACAGGCTTATTAGGTTGTATTGAACTGGTGAAGAACAGGAAGACAAAAGAACCAATGGCTCCTTTTAATGCCAAGCCTGATGAAATGACCGTGATGAATAAAGTGGCAGCTAAGATCAAAGACCTGGGCATGTACACNNATTAGTGAGGCAATTGCAATAGCAGATCAGCATTATGTTGAATGATAAATTTTGAATGCTAAATGAATGGCTGTTTTTCATTCAGCATTTAACATTCAACATTCAAAATAAATAATGAACGGAAATCAAAGCATATACGACAACTCCCTAATCAACGAAGACCTCGCCCCTGTTTCACCGGAAAAACGAACCTGGGGCACCTGGAACTATGCGGCATTATGGATCAGCATGAGCCTTTGTATCCCGACTTATATGCTTGCCAGTTCGCTGATTGGTGGCGGCATGAATTGGTGGCAGGCCATACTCACTATTTTTCTCGGCAATACAATTGTATTAATACCCATGATCCTGAACGGTCATGCCGGCGCAAAATATGGCATCCCCTTCCCTGTTTTTGCAAGGGCCAGCTTTGGCACAAAAGGCGCCAATATACCGGCCATACTCAGGGCTATCGTCGCCTGCGGCTGGTTTGGCATACAAACATGGATCGGCGGAGATGCATTGTACCATATTCTTAAAGCATGGAATCCATCGCTAGCAGAAGTGGATACACAATCATTATTTCCGCAGGCAGTACCAATGATCTGTTTCCTTGTGTTTTGGTCGCTGAACATGTACATCGTTTATCTTGGCGTCGAAAGCATCCGGAAATTATTAGTTTTCAAAGCGATCTTTTTGCCTGTTGCAGCATTGGCTTTATTGGCATGGGCCATTACGGCCGCAAAAGGATTGGGGCCGATATTGGAGCAGCCTTCAAAATTACATGGCAATGATTTTTGGAAGTACTTTTTCCCTGCACTCACCGGCATGGTTGGCTTTTGGGCAACACTATCTTTGAACATTCCCGATTTTACGAGATACGCTAAATCTCAAAAAGCACAGATCAGCGGGCAGGCTATTGGCCTTCCGCCATCAATGACATTGTTTGCTTTCATTGGTGTGGTGGTTACATCCGCCACACCAATTGTATACGGCAGCACTATCTGGGATCCTGTTCAGCTCGCAGGTAAATTTGAAAACAAACTCATGGTTAGTTTCGCAATGCTGGCCGTGATCATTTCTACACTGGCCACCAATATTGCTGCGAATATCGTAAGCCCGGCCAATGACTTTGCAAACCTGGCTCCCAAAAAGATCAATTTCAAAACCGGTGGTTACATCACGGGCATCATCGGCATCCTCATCTTTCCCTGGAAATTAGTAGCCGATCCCAGTGGTTATATTTTTACCTGGCTGGTGGGCTATTCAAGTTTACTGGGGCCCGTAGGCGGCATCATGATCGCCGATTATTATTTTATACGCAAACAGGAACTGGTGCTTGACGAGTTGTACCGGTCATCCGGCCGATATAGTTTCAGCAAAGGATTTAATACAAATGCAATTATCGCATTGCTGACCGGTATTCTGCCCAACATTCCTGGCTTCCTGGTAACGATCAAAGTAATAGCGGCAGATACTGTTCCTTACTGGATAAGCAACCTTTATAACTACGCATGGTTCGTTGGGTTCTTTATCAGCGGTTTTGTATATTGGTTATTGATGAAGAGAAAAAATTATGTTGAATTTTAAATGCTGAATTTTGAATGACGAAGCATTCGCTTTCATTCAAAATTTAAAATTCAACATTCAAAATAATAATACAAATGAGTATATTAATTAAAAACGGAAGAATTGTTACTGCCACTGATGATTATGTTGCCGACATCTTCATTGAAGGCGAGCAGGTAAAAGCTATTGGTAAAAATCTGGCAGTGAAAGCCGATAAAGAAATTGACGCCTCCGGTAAACTCGTTTTCCCCGGTGGTATAGACCCGCATGTACACCTCGATATGCCGTTCATGGGAACTTTCTCTTCCGACAATTACGAAACAGGAACCAGGGCAGCCTTGTTTGGCGGCACCACCATGGTGATTGATTTTATCCTGCAGAAACAAGGTAATTCATTACAGGCTGCTTTGGACGAATGGAGAGGCCGCAGCGATGGCAACTGTCTCGGTGATTACAGTTTCCACATGGCGGTGACCGACTACAACGAAAACAGCAAAAAAGAAATACAGGGCCTCATCGAAAAAGAAGGCATCACTTCTTTCAAAACATTCATGGCCTATAAGGGAGCATTGATGATTGATGACCGCCAGATGGTGGGACTGATGCAGGAAGTAAAAAAACACGGTGGCCTGATCAATGTACATGCCACCAACGGCGATATGATCGATTACCTCGTAGCCAAACACCGGGCCGAAGGAAAGCTGTCACCGCTGTATCATTATCTTTCACAACCTGAAGTAACCGAAGCAGAAGCCAGCGGACGTTTTGCTGACCTCGCCAACTATACCGGCTGTCCCGGTTATATTGTTCACCTGACCTGCGAAGGTGCATTGAATGCAGTTCGTAATGCCACAAGAAGAAACCAGAAAGTATTTGTGGAAACCTGTATTCAATATCTCATCATTGATGCTTCTTTATACGAAAGAGAAGATGGCGCCAAATGGGTGATGAGCCCTCCCCTGCGGCAAAAGAAAGA
>DEHX01000069.1:2701-3535 GCA_002352145.1 Chitinophagaceae bacterium UBA2789 | reverse complement strand
CAAAGAAAACACCTTTTCTTTATAAGGAATCAAGCAGTTCTTTTACTTTATCGCCAATAAAATCCCTGACCCTGTTAAACTCATCGGGCTCCATGTGTTTGGGATCTGGTATTTGCCAGTCAATGAATTTTTTGGCGGGCATCCAGGGACAGGCATCGCCACAGCCCATGGTAACAACCGCATCGAAGAGTGCATATTGTTCTACTTCTTTCAATGATTTGCTGTCATGGGTACTCAGGTCATATCCCAGTTCTTTCATGGCTGCAATGGCCTTTGGATTTACCACTCCCGAAGGTTTTGAGCCGGCACTATACGCTTCAATCTTCTCGCCACCCAGCATTCTGGCAAATGCCTGGCTCATTTGAGAACGGTTACTGTTTTCAACGCATACAAAAAGTAGTTTCTTTTTCATTTCTTAACTGTCTTGAATTTTTTTTGTTGAGATAATGCAAACCGCACAAACAATAGCAAAACAGGCACTTCAATTAACGGTCCGATCACTGCGGCAAAGGCAGCAGGTGAATTAATGGTGAATACAGAAACTGCAACAGCTATACCGAGTTCAAAGTTGTTGCCGGCCGCAGTAAAAGCCAGAGAAGTGGCTTTTTCATAATCGGCCCCTGCTTTCTTTGATAAAAAGAAAGCGGAGAAAAACATGATGGCAAAATAGATGGTCAGCGGAACAGCGATCAGCAATACATCGCCGGGAATTTCTACAATCATATTTCCCTTCAGGCTGAACATGATAACAATGGTAAACAATAGAGCAATCAGTGTAATGGGGCTGACTGCCGGCAGGTATTTTTTGGTGAACCACTCTTCTCCTTTCCACCG
>DEHX01000069.1:0-2687 GCA_002352145.1 Chitinophagaceae bacterium UBA2789 | reverse complement strand
GCAACCAGTCCTGCCGCATACAGGCGATCGCCATTGGCCAGGTCGTTCCATACAATTACCATGGCAATGCAACGGGCAATGCCGATCAATATCAGGCCTGTCATATAGCCCGGATGGTCACGAAGAAAAACAATGGCCAGCATGAACATCAGCAGCGGGCCAATGATCCAGTTCTGTACAAGAGAAAGTGCCAGAATTTTTTTATTGGCAAAAACCTTGGGCAGCTCCTCGTATCTCACTTTGGCCAGTGGCGGGTACATCATCAATATTAAACCTATGGCAATAGGAATATTGGTAGTGCCGGAATTGAATGAATTGATAAAAGATTCTGAGGAAGGAAAAAAATAACCAATACCTACTCCAATCGCCATGGCAATAAAAATCCACAGGGTAAGATATCGGTCGAGAAATGATAATTTTTTGGGCATAAGACAGATGTTAAAAAAAGGGGAGAGAAACCTCTCCCCGATGATTGTTAGCAACAACCCGAATCGCTGCCGCAGCAAATGCTGCCGGCTTCACAACAACCAGGGTCTTTTTGAAGGTTTGCTTTCATGGCTCTACTTTTTATGGTGAATAAATAATTGACTTTTAACAACAGCCTCCGCCGGGCACACAACCCGGCTTTTCTGCATATACCGTAATAGAGAAAATACCTGTTGTTCCTTTTTTGAATTGGCTCAGTTCTTCTTCATTGAGATAGTTCTTCAAAATATCATCAGGAATAATAATAGGCTTCTCCTTTTGAAGTGTAATATTTTTAAACCCGTTTTGCTGAATAAGCTCCAGGTACACCTGCTTCTGTATGGCTCCTGCTACACAACCTGCATACATTTCTGCATCGTTTTGTAATCCTTTGGGCAAGTCGCCGACCAACACCACATCAGAAATACTAAAGTGGCCGCCCGGCTTTAATACCCGGTAAATCTCTTTAAACACTCCGTCTTTATTAGGAACAAGATTAAGCACACAGTTACTTACAATTACATCGGCCACGTTGGAAGTAACAGGCATTTTTTCAATATCGCCCTGGCGAAACTCAACATTGTTGAATCCTCTTTTCTCAGCATTTGCCCTTGCCTTATCAATCATTTCCGGTGTGAAATCAATACCGATTACTTTCCCGGTTTCTCCCGTTTCTGCTCTCGCAATAAAACAATCATTGCCCGCACCGCTTCCCAGGTCAATTACCGTATCGCCTTTTTGGATCTTTGCAAATTGTGTAGGCAGCCCACAACCTAAACCAAGGTCTGCATCAGGATTATATCCTTCCAATGTGGTGTAATCATCACTCATGATATTGTAAACCTCGGTAGAGCAGCCTCCTGCCCCACAGCAGGAAGACTGGTTGGTTTCTTTATCTTGCAGGGCTATTTCGCTGTATTTCTGCCGGACGATTTCTTTTAATTGTGCATCGTTGTTATTCATGGTTAAACTATTTATCAGGTTAAAAATTTAACAGCAGGCTTTTTCATTCTTTATTTTCAGGTGGCTGAAAAGCTGGTTGAACTCCTGGTTGAATTTCTCGAATGCTTTCCAGTTGATGCAGTAGCAACTTCTGGGTCCATCTGTTTCACCATTGATCAATCCGGCATTCTTTAATTCTTTCAGGTGTTGTGATACGGTGCTTTGCGCCAATGGTAATACATCGACAATTTCGCCGCAAATACACTCATTTTTTTGAGCCAGTACTTTGAGGATAGCGATCCTTGCAGGATGACTCATTGCCTTGGCAAAGGCCGCCAGGTCCTGCTCTTTTTGGGTAAATTCTTCTTTCTTGTGAAAAGCCATAATTTAATCTTATATCGCAAATATACGATTAATGTGATATAAGTCACAAGCTTTTTTTGAAATATTTTTTTACAGCCCTGTTGCAGTCTTTGGACGGGGGATGAGATGGATCTCCTTTTGACGGCCACCGATATAACGAAATCCTGACTGATCAAAATAACCATCCTCTTCGAGCATAATACGAATGGATTTCTTCCACTCTGGAATAGTGGATGCGGCATTCAATTCGATAGAATACACCGTATTATAATTAAGCGGAAAATCGCCACTGCCCTTTACCCCTCCCTGCTGATCCCACAACCCAATGGTGGGGCCCGCTGCATGGCCGTGAAAACCGAGAGGATGTGTATATATAGTGGCCGTTATTCCTTCTGCCTTCGCCCTGGCCAGCGCACCCGACAACACCTGGTTACCGGTTTTTCCTTTTTCGAATTCTGACGTTAAAATATCCTGAAGCCTGTTTGCTTTGAGGAATGCATCACGGATACTTTGCGGAACCCGGGTTTCTCCGGGCTTTAAAACATAAGCATGCTGCTGGCAATCAGTATTCAGCCGGAGATAAGTGATCCCGATATCTACATGCAGCAGGTCGCCGGGCTGAATGATATCATCCTTTGGCCGGTTGGAGAAACTGCGAAGGTGCTCAAAATTGGTGCTGTCGCTTCGTTGAACGGCAACAGACGGATGAAACCAGGTTTCCAATCCCATATTGGAAATCTTTTGCCGAAACCACCAAACCACATCATCCGTGGTAGTGATACCGGGAGTAATCACTTTTTCTGAAAATCCTTCTTCGATAATCTGGTGTGTGATGGACACCAGTTGAGGATAAACCGCCATTTCTCTTTCTGTTCTTGTTTCAAGCCAGTTTACTGCCAGCGTTTCCGCAGAAACAA
>DEHX01000014.1 GCA_002352145.1 Chitinophagaceae bacterium UBA2789 | reverse complement strand
TTGATCTGGTCAACGATCTGCGGAGTAGTGGGCTTTAGTGCTTTTGCTTTTCTGAAAAAATCTTTTGCCGCCCTGAATTCTCTCTTGTTCATCATGAGGCTGCACATCTGCAGGTAAGCGGCTGACTCGTTTTCTTTATCAGGTAATCCTTTGCGAATGGCAGAACGAATATAGCTTTCAGCCTGTTTCAGGTCATTTTTCTGCATGGCCAGCATTCCCATTTGTAGCAAACTGGCGCCCTCGGCTTCTTTCATTGGCATACCCAGGTCAAGGCCTTTTTTCATCATTTTTTCTGCTCCGTCAAAATCCTGTTTTACCATAGCGATATTGCCCTTTAGGGTATAATACACGGAGCGGATAGGCTTATACAGCAGGTTGGGAAACTTTATTGTATTCAGTACTTTTTCAGCGCCTTCCATATCTCCGTTTTCCATGTATTCCTGAATCAGTCGGAGCGGGCCAAAAAAGAAATGACCGGCAACTAAAATCACACCCACCAGGTAAAGGGGAAAGGCAGGCCAGAAACTGGAAGAATAGTTGACGAAAACACCGAGGGCAATCAGCACAATTCCGATCCAGAGCCTGTATTTTATGAGGAGATTATAGAATTTCATTACATGAGAATTAAGGGATGCAAAGATAGGGTTTGCCCAAATAGTGATTGGAAAGCCCGGATTGATTATTTTTGCCGCCCCGGTCCCGTAGTTCAATGGATAGAATAGAAGTTTCCTAAACTTTTGATACAGGTTCGATTCCTGTCGGGACTACCATACAAAAGGCAGTTACTCACTGCCTTTTGTCATATAATGAATTACTTGTTTTCGTAAGTTACAGCGTCAAAATATAAAGCCACTAACCGTTGACAGAATCAGAGCTGATACAAAGACTTAAGGACGGAGATGAAGCTGCCTTTAAAGAACTCGTTGAAACCCACAAGGACAGGGTTTATAACACGGCATTGGGGATAGTACAAAATGCAGAAGATGCTGAGGATGTGGCACAGGAAGTATTTATTCAGGTATTTCGCTCCATTCATTCTTTTAAAGGCGACGCAAAATTGTCCACCTGGCTCTACCGGATCGCTACTACCCGTTCGCTTGACCTTCTTCGGAGCAAAAAAAGTAAAAAAAGATTCGGCATCATTCAGCGTCTCTTCGGCGATGGAGATGAGCCTGACTTCGAAATACCTGATTTTAATCATCCGGGAGTAGCGCTTGAGCAAAAGGAAAATGCTGCCCGTTTATTCAAGGCTATTAGCCAACTCCCTGAAAATCAGAAAATAGCATTTACATTACACAAACTGGAGGATTTAAGCTACCAGGAGGTCAGTGAAGTGATGCAGACCACCGTCCCGGCAGTAGAGTCACTGATGCACCGGGCTAAGCTAAACCTTCGTAAAATACTCGAAAAAGAAATCATCTGATTAACTTACCGGGACGAAGGTTTTACTCCCTCTTCCCGTCAAAAATGTTGTATTATGAAAACGGATTACGATAAGAAGACAGAAGAAATACTCAGCAGTTTGGATAATATACAGAAGGCTGTCGCTCCTGACTTCTTTTATACCCGCCTCAAGGCCCGGATGGAAAAAGAATCCGAAGTTCCTGCTGCAAGGCCGTGGGTACTAAGACCGGTTTACACTTTTGCTGCACTGGTTATTATATTACTTATCAACGCTTTTGTATTATTCAAGGAAAACAGTACTAACCAAACCACAACCACTGTTGATCCGATGCAGTCTATTGCTGCTGAATATAACCTGAACGATAATTCACTGTACGATATAGCACAGGATAAATAAGCAAGATGAAAAATTCGAATAACCGTATACTCACTATAGCAGTAATTTTATTGCTCGTTGCCAATATAGTTCTAGTCTTTATGCTGGTAAAGGGAAAAGGGTCAAAAGATGGTGGCCGCCAGGGCAGAGGAGAGCCATTTGAAATGATGGCGAAGGAATTGAAGATGACTGATCAGCAAAGAAATGATTATAAGTTGTTGCGTGAAGAACATCAGAAAAAAGTGAAACCGCTTTTTGATTCTCTCAGGGCTGCAAAAACGGCATTTTATGATCTGATGAAACTGGATACAGTGAGTGACAGCCTGGTAAATTTATATGGTCAGCAAATAGCTCAAAGACAAATTGCAATTGATAAAGTAACATTTGCCCACTTCAAAAGGGTAAGATTACTTTTCAATCCTGATCAGTTGCCACAGTACGACAGTTTCATGAAAAAGATGATGCAAAGGGGCAGAAGAGACTCAGCCACCAAAAAAGACAAATAAATTATTTAAGCATATATCCTTTCTATAGCATCCCTGAATTTTTCCGTTATTACTTTTCTTTTCAATGATAATTTGGGAGTAAGTTCTCCTGTGTCCACACTCCAGTCATGTGGTAACAGTTCAAATTTCTTTATCTGCTCCACATGGTTAAAAAACTTGTTGAAACTTTCTACCAGGTCTTTGAATAAGGCTATTACTTTTTCATTTTGTATCAGCTCTTCATTAGTGCCATCCGGCACATTGTTATGATGGCACCAGTCACGAAGATTAGGGAAAGAAGGTATGATCAGCGCACCAACAAATTTCCGCTCTGAACCAACCACCATCACCTGTTCTACATACATAGATTCCTTCAATCGGTTTTCAATCGGTAATGGGGCTACATATTTACCACCGCTTGTTTTAAATAGTTCTTTTTTACGGTCGGTTATTTTCAGGTAAGTGTTGTCAACCATCATTCCGATATCTCCCGTATGAAACCATCCTTCAGCATCGATTACTTCAGCAGTAAGATCAGGCCGCTTATAATAGCCCATCATAATATTGGATCCTTTGCAAAGTATTTCCCCGTCTTCAGCAATTTTCACCATCACATCTTTTATGATGGGTCCCACAGTGCCAAACATTCTTCCTTTTTCATCATATGTATTTACGGATATTACGGGGGAGGTTTCAGTAAGACCATATCCTTCCATGATGGGGATATTCGCTGCTGTAAAAATTCGTATCAATCTTACCTGGCAGGCAGCGCCACCTGTTACTACACACCTCAGCTTGTTACCAAGTGCTTCCCGCCATTTGCTGAATACTAATTTGTTGGCAAGACTTAACTGAAAATTATACCAGGCTCCCTGGTTTTTATTGATTTCAAATTTTTCAGCTAAACTGTGTGCCCAGAAAAATATTTTTCTTTTAGTACCTGTCAGCTCATTGCCTTTTTGCATGATCTTGTCATACACTTTCTCCAATAACCTGGGAACAGTGGTGAACATATCCGGTTGTACTTCTTTTAAGTTTTCGCCGATTGTTTCCAGGCTTTCAGCATAATAGATAGAGGTATAATTGAAGAGATAGAGATATGTGACCATTCTCTCAAAAATATGGTTCAGCGGAAGGAAGCTTAAAGAACGCATATTTTCTCCGGGGGGAAAGCAAGGGCTAGAGGCAATCACATTCGATAAAATGTTTCGATGACTCAGCATTACCCCTTTGGGCACCCCGGTGGTACCGGATGTATAAATAATGGTTACAGCATCCTCTTCTTTAATTTTTTCTGATATTGTTTTTGCCTGTAAAATAAGTTCAGGTGTTGAAGCAGCAAGCAATTCTTTCCAATGCCTGCAGTTGGCTATATGTTCAAAAGAAAAAATATACTGCAAGGAGGGAACCCTTTCTTTTATGCTCATCACCTTTAAAAATGCATCTTCATCATTAACAATCATCACTTTTACTTTCGCATCATTCAGTACAAACTCCAGTTCATTGACATTTATTGTTGGATATATTGGCGTTAATAAGGCGCCAATCTGTTGAACCGCCAGGTCCACCATCACCCATTCCGGTCTGTTTTTGGAGATAATACCCACTTTATCCCTGCCTTCTACAGTCATATCGTTAGGACTTATACCAAGGCTAAGAAGGCCGGCACTTAACTGGTCTACAGTTTCTGCTACTTCAGCCGTACTGAATTTTTTCCACTGTCCCCCGGTTTTACCAGCCAGCATATCGGGGAGGGCTTTGTTTTCCAGCTGAAGCTGGATGGCATCAAACAGGCGTTTGGGTTCAGTCATGGTGCAATCGTTGAATCGTTAACTAATCAGAGAAAAAACAGCTTTAGCATGGACAAATTAGTCAAAAACCAGCATAAAAAAAATCCTGTCTTACATTGTAAAACAGGATAAAACAAGTTTTTGAAAAATTAGTTCACCTGGTAATATTGACCCGCTGGCATACGAAATACCCTGCTCTTTTGGAAGGTGGAGAAATTATTATATTCTTCACTATGCGTTTTAGTCCAGTTGTCATAAGCAGCAAGGTTCTCAACAGACCCGAACAGCCACTGATTGTAGGCGTCAAACATACCCTCTGATAAAAGCTGACGATGATAGTCGAACAAACGATAAGGAAATTTAACTGCGTAGTTGGCATACCAGTCTATAATGAACCTGGACCTTATCATGGTAAGCACTTCGGTAGTAATACCTTTGGATGCAAGAGAGCTTTGCTTGTTCATTACCTGCAAAAAGGTTTTCGCAAATTCACTTTTGTTTTTTTCTTCATCTTTTAGCAGGTCAGCTTCTGCAAATAATTTTTCTTTATAGGCCTGTAATAACTGTTGCTTCATAGCAGCACCTCTCTCACTGAGGCTTTCCATATTTACAAAAATCTCACCGTAGATAAGGCTCCAAACTTTGTCTTTTGTGTAGAAATAATAAAGAGCAGCATTGTAATAGTTTCCGCCATATGCCGGGTCAACTTCAATTCCTTTTTCCCATTGCTGAATGGCAGAAAAATCTTTTAGCGCCCAAAGCAATTCCCCATACTCGCTATATAGGGGTCCGCTTTTCGGAAACTTCTTTAATCCTTTCTTATAAACTTTCTCACATTCTTTTACTTCTTCCAGTGCTTTGTACACATTACCTGCTATTTGGAAAACCACCACATCAGCATCATCCCGGTCAATCAGAGCCTTTACGCCATCAAGGGCTTTTGCATAATCTCTTTTCAGGTAATAGCTCATCAACAGGTCTTTTTGCATTTCAAGGTTGTTTTTATCCTGTTGCAGGGCACGGGTAAGAACAATTATGGCATTATCAAAGTCACCTGTCCGCATGAAGGTTTTGGCCGTTTCATGCATTGTTTTAGGGTCTTCGGGTTGGGCTGAAACGGCCAGGAAGGCGGATAAGGCAATAAGAAGGAGCTGAATTTTTTTCATGCTGCAAATTAAAAGAACAGAGACGCTATAATGGACGTCTCTGTTGCAAAATAACAAATATTTCAACGAAAGGGCTTATAACAGATGTGTAAGCAGGCCATCTCTGAGTTTAGGTTCGAACCAGGTACTTTTAGGAGGCATCACATTGCCGCTGTCGGCAATGGCAAATAATTGTGCCAGTGTAACCGGATAAAGGCTAAAGGCTACTTTCATCTCTCCGTTGTTCACTCTTTTTTCCAGTTCCTGTAACCCGCGGATGCCACCTACAAAGTCAATACGTTTGTCGGTCCGCTGGTCTTTTATGTCAAAAATTTTATCAAGAATATTATTGGACAAAATGGTTACATCCAGCACACCGATGGGATCATCTGTCCAGGTGCCTTGTCTGGAAGTGAGGATATACCACTGTCCTTCCAGGTACATGCCAAATTCATGCAGTTGTGAGGGTTTCACCGGTTCCGGGCTCAATGTTATATAAAAATCATCCTGGAGCAATGCCAATAATTTTTCAGGTGTCAGCCCATTTAGGTCTTTTACCACCCTGTTATAGTCTAGGATGGCGAGCTGGCTTTCAGGGAAGATTGTAGTTAGGAAGTATTTTGCATTCTCACTGCCTTGTAGCTCTTTGCTTACCTTGGCTGCAGAAGCTGCCCGATGATGTCCGTCGGCAATGTATGTGGCGGGGACATTGCTTCTAAACAACTGTGTGATAGAATTAACAACGATATCCCTGTCAATGATCCATATGCTGTGCTGTATACCATCAGCTGCTGTAAAATCATAAACCGGCTTATTGGTCATTTTCCAGCCATTGATAATGGCATTGATCTCCATTACATCCCGGTAAGCCAAAAACACATTACCTGTTTGTGCTTCAATCGTCCGCATATGATC
>DEHX01000104.1:2945-4284 GCA_002352145.1 Chitinophagaceae bacterium UBA2789 | reverse complement strand
CAGCAGGATGAGTGTATTGAAGTAACCCCCAATTTTATCAGGATGCGTAAAGTGATACTGAATGAGGAGGAGAGAAAGAAAGTGCAGAAGAAGATGGAGGCGGATGCGGTTTAATTATTAGAAGGATTAATTTATTTATTACAGCAAATACTTTCGGGTATTTGCTGTTTTTTTACATTTGTCTTCATGCCGGACATAGCTTCTGAAACCAACGATCTTTTACATCAATACTTTGATAAAGTGCTGGTGATGACTGTCCCCCGTTTTAAAGAAAGGCATGAAAGGGTTAAAGAAAGACTGGCCGGAATCAATTTCGAATTCTTTTTTGGTGCTGATAAAAATGAGCTGGATGAAAAATCTATTGATCATGTTTATCATTACAAACCTGAAAACACATTAGCTGTCAGGCAGGTTTTTCCAGCGCTGAACAAAGGAGAAATAGCCTGTTCACTTTCTCACCGGATGATCTACCAGGCTATGCTGGATAATAACTGGCAGCGGGTGCTGATATTGGAAGATGATGTAGTGCCGGATTATACAACACTGCCCATGCTGGCCAATTGCTTAAAGGAATTACCGGCTGACTGGGAGCTCTTTTACCTCGGCTACTTAAAAAATGAAAAGGCAACCTTCGGTAAAAAGCTGAAAATATTCTGGTATAAGATAATGGCGATGTTTGGTATGAGCCGGATGCCTGCTTCAATGCTCCGTAATGTATTACCAAGGCCATTCAGCAGTTGTCTCATGAAGGCTGGCTTTCATGATTGCACCCATGCATATGCAATCAGTTTGGAAGGTGCCAAAAAACTACTGGAAGCACAAACCCCGGTTCAATTCAGGGCCGATAACCTGTTGTCGGCATTAGTGCTGAAGAGAAAGCTGAATGCCTTTATCAGTAAATCTAATTTGTTCAATCAGGAAATTTTCTCCGATATTACCAACAAATCCTACGTTCGTAAAGATCCAAAGCTTAATACCGAATGATTCCCAATATTCTTCATTTTATTTTTGGAATGGCCGAAGATTTCGGAGGTAAGTCTTTTTCGTTTGCTCATTATTTGTCTGTTAAGTCTGCTGTAGAGCTGAATAAATCCGATGTAGCTTATTTCCACTACCAGTTTGAACCAGAAGGAGAATGGTGGGAACGGGCCAAACCATTACTGACTCTGAACAAATTAATAGCCCCTGATTCTTTTATGGGTCAGCCTTTGTACCATGTTGCCCATAAGGCAGATGTAATACGTTTGCAAATGCTCAAAGAAACCGGGGGGATTTATCTTGACCTCGACACTATCAGCGTTAAACCCCTGGCTGATCTTCTTAGTCATTCATTTGTGAT
>DEHX01000104.1:0-2910 GCA_002352145.1 Chitinophagaceae bacterium UBA2789 | reverse complement strand
TCAGTGATGGTGCCGGAAAGGCTGGCCGCTCTATACCCGGCGAGTATCTCCAAACTTAGCCCCTATGCCTTTCATTATCCTTTGTATGATGCAGCAGGTCTTCGGGCCATGTTTGAAGAAAAAAGGGAATTTCCCGATGCATACCTGCACCATCTCTGGGAATCTTTTTCATGGAATGATTACCTTTCGAAACTAACTCCCGATATTGTGCAGCAAAAGGAAACAACTTATAATCTTATAGCCAGAAGGTTTCTTTAGAAAGTAAATAACCTCAAATGAAAATAGGTTTTGCAGGCAGATGGAGTCCCCTGGACAAAA
Organism: Chitinophagaceae bacterium UBA2789; assembly: GCA_002352145.1. Taxonomy (GTDB): domain Bacteria; phylum Bacteroidota; class Bacteroidia; order Chitinophagales; family Chitinophagaceae; genus JJ008. The sequence goes on along the minus strand of DEHX01000104.1, from coordinate 2,592 downwards.
AATCCTGGAGCGGAACCTATTATTTCAGCTACAACGAAATAAAAAAATACGGTGAAGTTGAAATATTTCACTTTCCCTATCCTAAGTGGCTGTCAACTTACCTGATCAATGTTTATAAAAAGCCGCAGAATCTTTTGCGAAGAAATGTGGCTGTTGAATTTCTGAAAGACTATGCCCGGCATTACAGCCATAAACTGGAAAAGGAATTGCTTCGCCGTAAAGTAGATATACTTTTTGTGGCTTCTGCACCGCAGCTTTTTGCTTATGCGGATATTGATATCCCTGTTATTTTTCTGACCGATGGTACTTTTTACCAGATTCAGGGATACTATGATACCTGGAAAAATTTCGCACCCTTCAGTATCAGGCAGGGGATTGAAGTAGATAAAAGAGCATTTCTTAAAGCTACACATATCATGGCGGCTTCAGACTGGGCAAAAGAATCTGCGATCAGGGATTATAGCGTTGCTTCCGAGAATATTTCAGTGGTACCTTTTGGGGCCAATCTTGATTACATTCCGGCTGCTGGTCAACTCGACTTTCAAGCCAGCCAACAATGCCGCTTACTGTTTTTTGGTGTAGAGTGGACAAGAAAAGGCGGAGATATTGCTCTTGAGGCCTACTGGAGGTTAAAACAGGGGGGAGTTAATGCAAAGCTGTTGATTGTTGGTTGTGTGCCTCCGGCCCCAATTGATGATCCTGATGTAACTGTTATACCATACCTGGATAAAAATAACCCGACAGACTTTGAACGGATTAATGATATTTTATTAAACACCGATTTCATGCTGCTTCCTACCCGGGCGGAATGTGCCGGAATAGTTTTTTGTGAAGCCTCTTCCTACGGGATACCTTCTGTTACTACTGATACGGGGGGCGTAAGTACCTATATAAAAAATGAAGTGAATGGCTTTACGCTTCCGCTGCAGGCTGGTCCCCGGGAATATGCGGATTGCATAAAAAAAATCATAAGTAATCCTCAATTATTGATTGACCTCAAGCACAGTACAAGGGCTTATTACGATGAGACTCTTTCCTGGGAGGCATGGGGTGAAAGTTTTTATAAAATTGCCCAGGCCTGCCTTAAACAGGCTGCTGTCTGATCCCTAAAAGAACTGTACATTTGCTGAAATTTTTCAGGCAATGAGAAGGTGGGTTTTGAAATCAGTTTTTCTTCTTCTTTTTTCTTTATCGGCCATCGTTATGTCGGCCCAGTGCTCAATATGTACAAAAACTGCCCAGCAATTGGGTGAAAAGCCTGCAAAGGGAATGAACTCCGGTATCCTTTATCTTGCCTTTATGCCCATGGCCATCATAGGCTACCTCGGTTTTCGCTGGTGGAAAAATAACAAGGTTGATTAGCCTGCCTAATAATCTATAGTAATCCCCTGTAACCCATTCTCAAGGCATGCTTCAGGTGCGACAGGAAAGCAAAAGCATTATTTTTTTTATAGTGAAAAATGAGTTTCCTTTTTTTCAGCACATAAAAGAACATGTCAGTGTTAAACTTCTTTCCGTCCATTCTTTTTAATATCCTGGTATAGGTAAGTAAGGAATCCTTTTCTTTATTATTTGTCCGATTGGAATGACAGAAAGTTTCAATGAAATGGATCATCTGGTTTCGAAGCTGCTTGTCCCGTTCTTCCCTGTCTTTGATTGTTGTAAGGGTACGGGAACTGTTCTGTGAATGATTTCTGTGCCATGTTAATGTAAGAGGAATACAACCTATAGTACCAGCAGCCGCTGCATGCATACTCATCCACCAGTCNNTTGAAAACCAGTTTATGAAGATCGTCAATAGCTGTATACCGGACCTTTGGCGCTTCTGTTCTTCCTGAAAAATCATCATTCATAAAATTGCCGGAGAGGGAATAAACGAACGATGAGTCGGCTGGCCAGTTTTTCATCATCAGTTCAATCTTTTCTTTTTCCCACACATCATCCTGGTCGCTGATGGCGATATAATCTCCGCTGCAAAGCGTAAATGCTTTTTCGAAATTTTTATTGTAGCCTATATTCTTATCATTCCTGAAAAACTTTATACGAGGCTCTTTTGCCCGGTATTCCTCAATAATCTTTATTGTGTCATCAACAGATTCGTCATCGCAGATGATTATTTCAAGATTAGTATAAGTTTGATCAGTGATTGAATCTAGTTGCTGTTTTATATAGGCCGCACCATTGTATGTACAAAGCGCTATTGATACGAGGGGTTGTATCGTTTCTGTATTTGTCAATTCAGAAAGTTCCTTTTACAATTCGACGGGCAGTAAAATAACAATCTGCCAGAAAGTTCTTTTTTTTTGGATACAGCAATTCCGGATATTCTTTCATTATTCTTTGCAGGGTGGCCGGGTAATAGCTTAAAGGAACATACCTGAAAGAAACTCCCTCCCTTTTCAGTATATCTTCACCTTTAAGGATGGCTTCTTTTATATGTTCCTCATTGGTAAACTCGTCTTTGTTAAATTCTGTATGTGCAAATGCCAATAATTTTTGTCGGATCTTTTCCGCCCCGCCCAAAAAAGAAAAATGCCAGCCGGCATGCGGGAGTGATGGATAGCTGTCCCGTTTATCCCTTAAACCCTGTGG
>DEHX01000012.1 GCA_002352145.1 Chitinophagaceae bacterium UBA2789 | reverse complement strand
ATTTTCTTTCAATTCAGTAAAAGAAATAACCCCGACAAGGTATTTTCTTTCTTCCTGTGCATGCCATTCTTCAATCCATTCAAACTTATCACGGGGAACTAACGTAATATCGTCAAAGCTTATGTATACCCTGAAAAATACTTCATCACTCAAGATATGCTGCTGATGGTGATATAGTTTCTTGTACTCGTATTTGTATTGGTAACGAAGGGCTGAAATGTCGCTTAAAACAGCTGATGCTGTAGGAAAACTTCCGGCTCCCTTGCCATAAAAGAATTGTTTGTCGGCAAAGCCGCTTTCAATTACGACACCATTGTATTCATTTTTTACNNACCTGGCCTTTTGATTTGGCCACTACAGCATCGGCGGCATGTATATTTTGAATACCATTAAACAAGATGTTGTCAGGGGATTCAATGATGCCATATGCATGAGTAAGTAAAAATGTCCATTTATTCACTGCGTCATATCCTTCTACATCCAGAACAGGATTACTTTCAGCAAATCCGAGTTGTTGTGCTAATACAAGAGCCTGTTTGAAATCAAGACCTTCTTCAAATATTTTGGTTAGGATGAAATTGGTTGAGCCATTAACAATTGCTTTAATAGAATGCAGCAAGTCGTTGTCATAATATTCTTCCAGGTTACGTATCACGGGTATCGATGCACAGGCGGCTGCCTCATAAAGTAGTGACTGACCTGTTTGCTGCTGTAGTTTTAGTAAAGCAGGCAGATTTTCTGCAATCATTTGCTTACTGGCACTTACCACATCTTTTCCGTTCTGGAGAGCTGTACATACAATTTGGAAAGCGGCTTTAGCATCATCGATTACTTCCACTATTAAATTAATATCCCTGTCATTCAGCAACTCATTTTTATCGGTTGTGAAAAGTGATGCGGGGGCATTTCTTTTTTTTCCATAATTTTTGATGCATACTTTTTTGATTGACGCATTGAGCGAGGGTGTTTGTTCCAGTACTTTATATAGCCCTTCGCCTACCACGCCAAATCCAAAGAGACCAATTGTTAATTGTTTATGTGTTTCCATTAATTATTTTTTGTATTTCAGGTTCAGGATTTGATTCTTCATCCAGAAATTCAGTAATCGCTTTTTCAATTTGTTCATATTCTAGTAAAAAGCCATCATGTCCATAATCAGAATCAATGGCTTTGTAAACTGCACCTGGAATATGTGCAGCTAAAAACGCCTGTTCATCCGGCGGAAACAGCAGGTCGCTGCTGATACTAATAATAAGGGTTCTTGCTTTTATTTTATTGAGAGCAGCAGTCACGCCTTGCCTGTTTCGCCCAACATTATGTGCATCCATGCTTTTGCTGAGAAAATAGTAGCTGAACGCATTAAATCGCATTGCCAGTTTTTCACCCTGGTAACGCTGATATGATTCACTTCTAAACTCATCTATTTTGCCGGTGTCCTCTTCTGACTGGCTCCATTGATAGGTTTGATAATTGCGATAGGAGAGCAGTGCTATGCTACGGGCTGTTCGCATTCCCTGGATGCCGGCTGTTACATGGTTACTTTTCCATGTACTATCGGTTTCAATGGCTAATCTTTGCGAGGCATTAAATGCTATTCCCCAGGGAGAATGAAAAGCATTGGTGGCAATTGGTATAATACTTTCAAACAATGCTGGTTCTTCGATGGCCCATTCCAGTAATTGTTGTCCGCCCATAGAGCCGCCAATTCCTATTTTGATCTTTTCTATGCCCAGATGCTCTTTTAGCAACTGGTAGGAGCGGATCATGTCCCTCGTGGTGAATATGGGAAAGTTATGGTAGTAAGGTTTATTGATTTCAGGATTTGTATCCAACGGCCCAATACTACCATAACAACTCCCGGGCATATTAGCACAAACAACGAAATAGCGATCAGGACTGAAAAATTTATTCTTTCCAACAAGTCCCGGCCACCATTCTTCTGGATCACTGTTAGCGGTTAAAGCATGAAAGATCCATATCACATTGTCTTTTTCGTCGTTCATGTGGCCGTGTGTGGTGTAAGCCAAATGAAGCCCGGGCAACGAAATGCCGGATTCGAGTATGAATTGACGATTATGAATGAATTTCTCATGCATGTTAGCCCACTAATTGTTTTGCTAATACTTGTTCAAAGGCTTGCTCAAAATCTGCTTTGATATCATCGATATGTTCGATGCCCACACTGATACGGACCTGGTTGGGAACTACTCCTGATGCTACTTGTTCTTCCGGACTTAATTGTTCATGAGTTGTGGAAGCAGGGTGTATCGCCAGGGTCTTGGCATCACCAACATTTGCTAAGTGACTTACCAGTTTCAGTGCATCAATAAATTTGCTGGCATTTTCTTTNNGCCAGTTCATGGTAGGGGTTGCTCTTCAGTCCGGGATATTGCACAAATTCAACGGCAGGATGTTGTTCCAGCCATTGCGCTAAGGCAAGGGCATTATCAACGTGCCGTTGTACCCGGAGACTTAAGGTTTCCAGTCCCTGCAATAAAAGGAATGCATTAAAAGGGCTTTGCGAAGTACCAAAATCCCGCAGTCCTTCTACCCTGGCCCTGATGGCATAGGCGATGTTGGGCAGCCCAAGAGGATTGCCCTCTCCAAAAACATCCCAGAACTTTAGTCCGTGATAACCTTCCGATGGTTCAGTAAACTGAGGGAACTTGCCGTTGCCCCAGTTATAATTTCCGCCATCGATAATGACACCGCCGATGGTAGTACCATGCCCGCCGATCCATTTAGTGGCAGATTCTACAACCACGTTTGCACCATGTTCCAGCGGTCGGAATAAATAACCGCCTGCGCCAAATGTATTATCAACAATCAGCGGCAAATCGTATTCTTTAGCGAGATCGGCGAATTTTTG
>DEHX01000143.1 GCA_002352145.1 Chitinophagaceae bacterium UBA2789 | reverse complement strand
ACTTTATTCATTACATCCATCAGGGAGACGTTGTAATACTGCAATTTCACCGGGTCAACCACTAACTGGTACTGTTTTTCAAAACCGCCAAATGATGCCACTTCGGCCACACCGGGAACTGTCTGCAATGCAAACTTGATATACCAGTCCTGCAATGCCCTTTGTTCACCTAAGTCCATTTTGGGTGCATCCAAATGATACCAGTAGATATGCCCGACCCCTGTACCATCGGGTCCCAATGTTGGCGTAACTCCCTGTGGTAATAAACGNNCTCATCCCGAACATGGATGAACCACGGATGTTCTTAATTTTTGGAATACCCTGCAGATTGCTCACCAACGGATAGGTAACCTGGTCTTCCATTACCTGCGGACTGCGACCCATCCACTCTGTAAAAACGATAACCTGGTTCTCACTTAAATCAGGAATAGCATCAATTGGGTTTTTCTTTACAGAGTAAATGCCATACGCAAACAGGCCCGCTGCACATAACAGCACAATAAGCCTGTTGCGTAAAGCGAGTTCAATTAATTTTTGAACCATTTTATTTGATTAATCATTATTTAATTACTTCTTCCACTCGGCCGCACTTGAACATTTCAGAACCGAAATAAGGATTCTTGATTTCCTTTACTTCGCTAATCCACATAGCACCCTGGTTGTCTCTTGCCATAGGGCAATGATCATGGTAAACCGGGCGGCCAGCTCCGAAATTTTTTACCAGTTCATACACTACCTCGCTCATCTGTACAAAATGTGAACGCTGATGTTTTATGTTATCACCATTTTTGGCAATATGGTCAGCATGTTCTTTCATTTCTTCTTCGTTCGCAGCGTATGCAGTTTTTTGCTCTGCCGTTAACAATGATTTGTCCAGTTTACTTATTGCATCTTCCATTGCTTTTGCACCACTTGCTGCTTCACCGGCATTATCATTTGCCAGTGCATTTTTGATATGCAGGTAATGGTCAACAATTGTTTTAATGGAGGCAGCAGCATTTGCATCCACGTTTGTATAAACAACTGCAACGGCTTTCACATCTTTGTCATCTGTAGTGACAGCATGTTGCACAGTGTCTTTATCCATTTTACTCATGTCATGGCCATTATGTTCATTTTTGCTGCCATCATTATTACAGGCTGCAAACAAAATGGCACTGATGCCTAACAGGCTGAAAAAATTCTTTTTCATTGATTTATATTTTAATTCAGATTAATGTTTATGATTAGGGTCTTCCTTTTTTGTCTCCTTTAAATTCATGCCGCATTTAGGGCATTTACCTGCTTGCGCATAGGTTTTATCGCCTTCACATTTCATCGGGCATGAATAGGCGTTTACCACTTCCATTTTCATTTTCTCTTTGGAAGAAAGGGTCAAATCCATATTGCATTTTGTGCATTTACCGGGCTTATTGCTGGTGACATCGGCGTGCATGGGGCAGGAGTAGTTTTTTGTAACCTCCGCTTTCATCTGTTCTTTTTTTGAACGCTCCAGTTTCATACCACATACAGGACAGTTACCCGGTTTTTTCATTGCTACCGAATCATGCATTGCACAGGTATAGAGGGTTGTATGCTTGAGGGTATCCTTTTTACCTGCTTTTTCCTGAGCAAATACAGTAACAGACATGATGGTAAAGGCTGCCATCATCAGCATTTTAATTGCTTTCATTTTTAAGAATTTACTATGTTGAGAAACTTATTTTACCTGGCATAAGGAAATGCCAATAGCCCGACAAATGATTTGTCCGGCTTCAAAAAGGGAGTAATGTTTAAATCAGAAAAGTACGATTGAGGATATAAACGGCAACGCCGGTACTTCGGGGAGGTGCGTGGCTGATTGGATTTTCCTCAGTAACGGAAGAAAAGTTATTATCAGGTATTTCAACAAAAGACACCGGAAGAGCAACCGATGCTAATTGCATCATCTGGAACCCGGCTTCAGCGATTTTTTGGTCGCCATCGTTCTTTACAAATTTGTGTTCGTCCTTACAGCATCCATTATCTTTTTCCTCAGTTTTCTCCATCCCACATTTGCCGCAAGTTTTGGACTTATTATGCCCCAGCCCCCAATCAGCCAGCTTGCCCATGCAATAATGCATGTGTATGTTGGCACCGGTTGTAGTGCTCATATACACAAGGGTTAATATGACAGCGAGAACTTTTTTCATACATGACTGCGAATCAAATGTAGAGTATATTTTGAACAATACTGTTACAAAATTTTGTAAACAAATTACATTTAAATGACATTCAACTACTTACAGCAATCCTTTTTACGGACAAAAATAGCTCTTACTATTCCCCAGAAAAAATGCCCTATTGATCGGAGTACATTCATTTTTCAGACAGATAAATAGTGAATTGCCCTTTTATTTGAAGTTCATCTAAATGCCCAACGGTTTTCGCCTTATCATCCAGCAAATGCACATGCATAAAAGTAGTATGATGTGTAAAGATGCTTTGATGGTGTTTAGAGTAGAAACCCAGCATCGTAACGGGAGTGTTTATCATTTCGCCGGCATAGGAAAATTGTTTATGATTATCCATTGTGTGTTCAACACCCTTTTTCCAATCAATAACATGGTAAGCTGCTTTTGCAGGAACCGCATTTATTTTAAATGCAAATGGAAGTTCGGTATCATAGCCATTTTCTTTCGCAGTTGTCTCTATTAACTTTTCGAGTTCGGCATAACTATTAATGGCTATATTGAATCTAACGATTTTCCATTTTTCTATATTGCTGTAAACAAGTAAAGCTGCTTTTGATATCTTGTTCTGCTGGTTTAATAATTTACTGTCATCTTTAGTTGTCGTAAATACTTTTCCGTCCAGTATCATTATCTCACCTTTTAAATCAGCCACGGGGCCAAGACCGTACAGGTGAAGCTTATTTAATGTGTCAATATCCAAATGAGCCGATAAATTCCCTTTCATCATCACATTTTTCATAGCGCCGGAAACTTTTACTTCTGGTGGGGTAACAATAAAGACAGTAGCTGATACAAGAATTGCAGGAATTATTTTTACCATTTTACAACATGTTTAAAAGCATTAGTCCGCTCATCCCAATCATCAGGCCATCTTCTACGATTGTTATGGTACTCATGGGCAGGTTAAATACATCACCGAGGCAGGCACACTTAATTATTTTCTTATTCAATACACTCTGCAACACCCCAACGATGCTTACCAACATTACTATAAAGGTAACGATATTGGTAAGGACGAGGTTGTAACCTGTAAGAAAGGCTGTACCCAGGGCCAACTCAATGAATGCATAGATATAGCCCCATGCACTCCACCTCTTAGCCACAATATCATACATGCTGTAGCTTTCTGCAAAGCCCTTGAGGTTCAGCAGTTTGAAAAAAGAAAAAAACAAAAAGAACCCTGCCATAAAATGGTTCATCCACCGCATCCATACAAATGCTCCCTGCATCCCTTCTACCAGCAATGTAATACCGGCAATGTAAGCAAAGATTAGCAGAATGGGTTTGTACGTTACCATCCATGATTTGCTTTCTGTTTCTTCAACTTCCGCAACAGCGGCAAGAGGCCTGTGATTGTTTTCTGACAATTGATACTTTGGATAATCCTTTAGTGCAACCTTTAACTCAGCAGTTGCAACGTGTTTGTCCATTTCAATCGTTGCTTCGCCTTTTGATAAATCAATGCTTACATTTTTAACCCCTGCTACTTTTGATAAAAGACCCTGCACTTTTGCCTGGCATCCGCTGCAGGTCATTCCTGTTACGTTATATGTATGTGTCATAGTAAATTTATTATGACACAAAATTCCTTTATGTATTTGTGAGATTGTTAGAGAATGATGGAAAAGAATTATACCTATTTGTGCCGGATATTATCCAATGAGTGGCGATGATGGCTTCCTATTTTCTTAAAATGTGTTGGTGTAAGTCCGGTTACTTTTTTAAACTGTGCTGAAAGATGTGCTACACTGCTATACCCCAAACGATAAGAAATTTCTCCCAGGCTCAGTTCACCATATACCAGCAACTCTTTTACTTTCTCAATCTTTTGCAGAATAAAAAACTGCTCAATCGTAATGCCCTCCACTTCAGAAAATAAACGGGAGATATAACTATAATCTTTGTTCAATGATTTGCTTAAAAAACCGGTGATGCTAAAATGTTCTTCTATTTCGCCGGACTGCACTTTCTTAATGAGCAATGTTTTTATCTTTTCTATATGCTTTTGTTTCTGGTCGTTTAATAATTCAAAGCCCAATTCTTTTAAACTTTCATCCAGTAATTTTAACTGCTTTTCTGATGCAGGCTTTGCCAACTCTATTTCGCCCATGCTTACCAGCGTAGGTTGTAGCTTCAGAGTTTCGAGCTGCTGTTTTACCACCATAATGCAGCGGCTGCAAACCATATTTTTGATGTAGAGTTTCATAATCTGTATTGTTCAAACTAAAAATAAAATTTAATTACTAGGCTAATATTGTTGAAATCTAACAATTTTTAAGTTGGTTTTCACTGGGGTTATTAAAATGGTTCGCTTGGGCTATTTGACTATTTAATCTTCAATATATTGGTCAATTACAACCCATTTTCAAAATCTTTTATTTCTTCTCAAAGAGAGTTCAATTTTTGTCTGTTGATTTACACTTCACAAGATGCAGGTTGATGCAACAGCGGGACGGGAATTAAATACGAGGAAACTGCAAAGACAGACACTCCAAAGACCAAAGCGGGATCATTGGCTTACTGATTTGATGTTTTACCCGTAACATTTTGGCATTAAAAGCATGGATGATGATTGACAGTTGTAACAACCAGTTTTCCTGTACTTCACTACTAATTAGGTTGCAACCTATTTCTACTGCTTGATTCGCTATGCTTATAAAAAGTACAAGTATATTGATGAGTAAAATAACAATAAAGAATATATCTCATGTTGTGATTGCCTATTGGACTTTATCGTGAACAGGTGGGTTCTTTAAACATTTAGTTGCAATAATTTTAGTAATTCAGGTGGTAAAAATTTTATCTCTCCTTTCATAAATGAGATTATGCTGGTTTTCTCATTGGCATAAATCACGCTTTTTAACCAGCATTTTTGGCTTTGCCGTAGTGGTTATGGTGCTTCCATCGTCTTGTTCATTGGGCATCGTCCCTTGCGACGCTCCTTTAATCGTTCCGTTCATTGTGTATCAGTGATATTGTAAAGCGACTTTTTTTAGCAGCCTGTTTTGTAAGAAAAGGGGCCCAATGCGAAAGCGAAGTTATGCGGTTTATAGAATTCGGTAAAGCTGCAAAAAGACTACGGCATAAACACGGACCCTTCGCACACACCTATCCTTTATTCCGTTTCCTTTTTGCCCCCATGGCTACCGCATAATTCTGTTGCTTTCTTTTTTCCCTTTTTCTTTTACAAAACAATTTTTTTTCATTAAAACTCAAATGTTATGGAACTAACAGGAAGAATCACAGCAAACGCAACCGTGAACACGGTGAAAGGTGACCGCAAAGTAGTGCGGTTCAGTATCGCCATCAATGACAGTTACAAACCCAAAGATTCGCAGGAGGTGAAAAGACTCACCACCTATGTGAACTGTTCCTACTGGATGCGGGAAGGTATCGCCAGGTATCTCACCAAAGGAACACTGGTGGAAGTGCAGGGACGTATTGCTGTCAGTGCATGGCTGAACAAGGACGGCGAGCCAAAAGGTTCACTGGATTTTCATGTGAACGGTATCAAACTACATGGCAAGGGTAGTACCGAAACAGTACCTGCCCCGGCTGATATTACTGAACCCGTGGAGGATTTACCATTCTGATCCTTTAAAGTTTCAGCGTTCCCCACGCTGAAACTTCTTTAACCATTTTTAAAAAAACCCTTTGGGGTAAGGGTAACAAACCGCAGCAGTACCGCCTGCGGGATATAAATTCCTGCCTGCCGAGGCAGGAAAGCTGGGTAATTAATTATGGCGCATAACTTAAATTTTAACGAACAAACACAGCAACACAGTTTTTTCTCCGTGAAAGAAAAAGCCTGGCACGGCCTCGGGCAAATCGTTCAGGACTACCCAACCAGTGCCGAAGCAATCAGGATTGCCGGGCTGGATTATGAGGTCGTAAAACAGGACATCTATACTACCTGTTATAATGCAGACGGCCAGCCAATGGATTTTACCAACCGGATTAAAACCCATATTGCCACCATGCGACCCGATACCGGCGAAGTCCTTGGCATAGTGGGCAAGGATTATGAAATCATCCAGAACCGGGATGCGTTCAGTTTTTTTGATTCCATTGTCGGGGGCGATGGCATCCAGTATGAAACCGCCGGGGCACTCGGCAAAGGAGAACGGATTTTTATTACAGCTAAGTTGCCGGGCTATATCAAAGTAGGCCGGGAGGATTTAATAGAGCAGTATTTATTTCTGACCACTTCCCATGATGGATTTGGCAGCATTACCGCCGCCTTTACACCTGTTCGGATTGTTTGTAACAATACACTCAATGCAGCCCTTCGTAATCATTCCAACAGTATCAAAATAAGGCATACCGCCAACGCCAAAGAAAGGCTGGAACAGGCCCATAAAGTAATGGGCATTTCTAACCAGCTTTCCACGCAACTGGAAAGCATCTTTAACCGCTGGACAACGGTAAAAGTAACCGACCCCGAACTGCTGCGCTTGATACAACTGGCCATGGTGCCGAATAAAGAAGTATTAGATAATATCAATACCGGTAAATGGGATGAATTGTCCACCTGCTTTAATAATATGTGCAACTCTGTTTTTGAGTATGCCATGAGCAGCCCCACCCAACAAACGGAAACCACCCGGGGCACTTTGTTCGGGGCTTATAATGCGGTAACAGGCTATTTTCAAAATGTACGGAATTACAAAGACGATGAAAGCAAACTGAAATCCCTGTTATACGGCGGTACGGCACAACTACGTACACAGAAAGCCTTTCATCTCTGTACTGAATTTTTGCAGGGAGAACTGGCCGGCTTGGTGAACTGATAGTACAACGGGGCGGCCCTGCCGCCCCTCTTTATTTACTCAACTTCTAAGACATGAAAAAGACAATCATTAGAAAAGAACATTTTAAAAGTTATCAGGCCATCCGGAACAAGTACCCCGGTGCAGTGATATTATTAAGGATTGCTGGTGAATATGCCGCCTTTCAGGAAGATGCGGAACTTATTCAACAACTTACAGGTAATAGTTTAACCGCTTTACCCGGTATTGGCAATACCTGCCGTTGCTCAATTGCCGAAATAGACAGCATCCTGCACAAACTGGTGAAGGCCGGAAATAAAGTGGCCCTTTGCGACCCGCTGGAAAATCCGCACTGCTGAAATAACAATAGAAATTCATACGCAAGGGCAACGATAGGTTACCCATGCTTTCAGGCGTCAAAAAGCTGCCCCGCAATACGGTCAAAGACAATCTGAAAATGGCGGGGCAGCTTGGGTTTTTTAGGTGATAGAAATAATTATGTAGCTATTAGTTATTGTGTTGTATTCATCATTGCACAAAGTTCGGTTTTGTGCTGCTGAAGCGTCCAAGAGCTTCCGGCATAAACACAGGGCCTGCACACACAGCCATCATTTATTCCGTTGCCATCTTGGACTTTATCGCCCAAAACCGGGGATGGTTCCATAATAAATTTTTTGAACCTCTAAACTGATTATTATGGAACAGGAAATGATGAAACCCGAATGGTGCCAGGTAGCAGAAGTGGAACTGGTTTACAAAACCAAAGTAAAACCATCCCAAAGGCCAAAAATCACCAGCTCCGTGGATGCTTACGAAATCCTGCAAAAAATCTGGAACCGTGACAAGATCGAACTGGTGGAAGAATTTAAAGTGCTGCTGTTAAACCGGAGCAACAAAGTGCTTGGCGTTCTGGATGCTTCTTCAGGTGGTATTACCGGAACAGTTGCAGACCCAAGGATCATTTTGACTGCAGCGATTAAAGCCAATGCTGTAGGAATCGTCCTTTCTCATAACCATCCTTCAGGCAGTGTAAAACCAAGCCGGGCGGACGAAGAGTTGACGGTGAAAATCAGGGAAGCTGCCAGGTTTTTAGATATGACGGTGCTGGATCATATTATTATCACCAGTGAGGGATACTACTCCTTTGCTGATGAAGGGCTGCTATAAAGCCCTTTTTTATATTCATCGCTTTTAAAAAGAGTCGCCAAGAGGTGAAATAGAAATAATTGAAAATGTCAACTGGTACCGGCTTTCTTTGCTACCTGCCCTTCTTCTTTGAATCCAAGATCCTCTGCAGCCTGTCTGAAATAACCCATCGGATCTCCAGGAGGATACGTCTGCTCCATCATTCGGAGGAAGGAATACTCAGCCAGCAGATAGATATACGGATTTTCTTTTTTTAAACCCTCTTTTATCTGCAGCTTTCTTCGCCGGTGGTACTCAACTATTTTGTCTCTCAGAAAGTATCTCTCCTTCTTCATTTTCGGAAAAAACTTAATAAAGAAATGCAGATTGATTAGAGTGAGCGGATGAATCTTTTTAAATGACCCCCTATCCTCATCTATTATATGATCGAACTTCTCATCCAGAAAACTGTTAACTCCCGGCATATCCAAAGATGACTCTGTATAAATTATTACAGGAAATATCCTGTATCCCCGTCCTTTTTCTTTGAGGGCATTAATCTGCTTTCTTAACTGGTATATTCCCTTATTCTTTTCCCCTGGGCCTTTCTTTTCACTGGCTAAACTCTGTTCCAGGAACTCTCGGAAACCTTCAGCGCTAGCTTCGCCTAAAACTTTTGCGTGTACCTTGGATGATTTGACCTCAATAACAAAAACATCTCGCTTATTCTGCATTATTAATATATCAGGATTATCAGGATTATCTTTCTCTGTGAATATCCTGTCGTGCCGGTGGTGAAACAAATGCTGTACTAACTGCAAGGTCAAATACTCTTCGATAAACTGTTTGCCGATCATACCCATGTACTCATTATAGTTCTTGATTCCATGGAGCCCCTTTAAAGAAGTTGATTGATAAAAATGATAGATCAAGCTGATATCGGTTAGATGAGCAAAAAAACTAAAGTCCAGTACAACGATTCCTTCCGCAATACGAAAAAATGGCTGATTCATAAGAACAAAGGATTCGCCTGAAAAGGGAACTTGCCGGGGACTTACGGGATCAAACACAAATGGCGTAATTACTTTTTCGACCGTTTCATCTATCAGGACATAACGGGGTTGACTATCTGCTTCGTAAGCAGTATAGGAATTAACAACTGTTTCCAGGAATACAAAATAGAAATTATATGCTGATGCAACTCGAAAGCTATTCGCAAACTCTTGCAATACCGATTCTCCATAGCGCTCACTCATGAAGCGGAAAAACATAAATATCTTGATAGGGATAACACCAAACATATCGGTAATACCACGGGCGAAATCCTGTTGCAAAAGACCCAGTTTCCAAAGATCTTTTCGGGTCAACATATTTCCTTTAGCACTGTTGTAATAACTGTCATTAACCGCAAGAATGGCTTCAAAAAGTTCCATCATCATCATGGATAAACCCGTTTCACTGATTGCTTCATTTTCTTTTACCGGCCTGTACCTTTCAATGAGCCTTGCCATCAGGGCCACAATCGGCGGCGCCGTAAATATCGCCTCCATCCCTTTTGTGTAATTGGTGCGTACATCCCTCACGTAATCGTAAATCCTGCGGTCAAGCCTGTTAAATACAAGGCGAAATATTTCATTATCTACATTGCTTCTGTCATGACTGCCCTGGAATATAATTGCATTCGCTTTTGCAAGCAGGACAATCAGTGCATCAGTGGGATATTTCTCTAGTTTTGAGATAGGATCAAGAGGCGCAGGTTTACCAAAAAAACTGTGGTAATCTAATACACCTTGTATGGATGGGCCTCTGGTTTTGGACATACTATACTTTACGATAAGGTTCTTCCCTGAGTTTAATTCCTGTGGCACCCGATTGAATGACCGGGAAATTCACAACGTAATTATCAAAACCGACCCATTTTAAAATAAGCATGTTCAGTAATGTATAAAATCTGGTTGAGGCATAAAAAAGGTCAAGGTTGATTCTGCGTTCGCTCCGCAAAGGTCCTGCTTTTGTAATATCCGGATGTCGCCCATGCAGAAAGTCGTTTCTAGTTTCGAGGATAGCAATATCAGCATCCAGCAATTTTATACCAAGTAAATCAAAAGGAGCTCTCAATCTTGCCTTGTTAGTCTGTTGATTCAACTGCTCTATACGTATGTTGAGCGTTTTCAGGTCATCCGGATCGATACTATGACCGTACTTTGTGATAATCTGCTTACACTCCTCCCTGATTTTTTTACTGAGCGACTTACTTTTAATGGGAGACATTTTTGACTTTGCTTTCGCTGTAATGAGATCCGACAGCATCTCCAGGGCAATGGCGTAACCACCGGGTCTGAACAAAAGGCTGGCAGAACCTGATTCCATCATCAGCACGAGGCAGGATTCAAACATGGTAGAATCAAGCAATTTTTGACACAGAACGGAAAACTCTTTTTGATTGACCTTTCTCAGCAG
Organism: Chitinophagaceae bacterium UBA2789; assembly: GCA_002352145.1. GTDB lineage: Bacteria > Bacteroidota > Bacteroidia > Chitinophagales > Chitinophagaceae > JJ008. The sequence continues at coordinate 27,702 of DEHX01000143.1, read as the reverse complement.
CTTTTTTCGATAGTACTTTCCTGCTATTCTTTTATTCCAGACATAAGCATAAGGATTCTCGTTAACCGGTGAAATAGAGTGAAGAATTTCATTACGGAACCCTGTGAAATAAAAATAGTCCGGGGACTTCATAGCCTTGTGCCGGTATGCAAAATAGTATCCATTATTTCCAGCAAGGTGACCGGTTAAATAACCCAGTGCATTTTTTACTGCATTGGCCTTTAGGGAGAAGGAATCAAAATCCTGTTTGATCCTTGACTCAATCGATAGAAAATACTCTTTGTTATTATCATTGATTACGCAGGCATAAACTTCTTCATTGCAAATGATTGCAGTTAGACCTGCCCTAGACCGGTAACCCAGGTCAGTTTCATATATGGAGTCTTCTATCTGGAAAAAGAAATTCATTTTTCTTGAGAGAGGTATAACTATCCGGTAATAGTACTTAGTGGATTTTGAATAACCCTTTGTGTAAATATGGCCACAGTACCCGATAAATGTGGATAATGACCTTGTACCTAAAAAGAGATTTTCAAGTACAAGGTTTTGACTGGTTGTTGTAAAGGCAACCTTTTTTAAAAAGGTTCCAAATTTTAAATCTTTCATGCTTCTACCCGGTATATAAGAAAATTCAAATTGCAATTCCGAACCGGAAGGTTTGCTTCTGCTGGAGATATACGTCGTTCCGCCAGGAGGTAACCTGAGTTTACCCCATTTTGGTTTTAAGAACCCTTTGATTATTACCAGAAGCTCTTTATGACAGATTCTACCGGGTATATATTTCATGGGCAAAAGTTACGTTAAAGGGATTTTATCCGCTCATAGAACTCCGTCAGCCCGGCCTTACGCATGATCTCTTCATGAATTGCTTTGAAATCTTCCAGCGACTCAGCAGGAAACGCCTGAATGATTTCATCCTGAAATACCTTCGCAGGGTTCAATAAGCCCGCCTCAATTAATCGCCCAAGCAACAGTACTTGCTGTCTGCTGATATGGATGGTAATCTTGCACTTCTCACTCATCCCCGGACTGCTCAAAATAGCTTCAAAAATCTTTGCTTTTTCTTTGTTGACTGCACTGCTCATACTTCACATTTTTTGATTAAGAATTTATTTCAGTACAAATCTATTTTTAATTACCTGATGCCACCTCATCAGAATTTGATCAGGTATTTATTGGGATGTCATCAGGTTATATCTTTATAAAGCCCCAGGTTGCTGTATCTGCAACCGGCAAGATGTTCAATTGTTGCACAATTGCATCTTGGTCCCCTGCCTCCGGAGTCGGCGGGACTATAGAAAAAGAAGTTTGAAAGGGCATAGCGGCAAAAAACAGTGCTTGTCTTTTGCCGGAGATAAAGTAAAAATGAATTGTGATGAGTGAGCATAAAATTCCTTCCTGGATTTCCTTTCGGGTTAAGCCTGCAGAGTACCAGAAAATACAAGGCTTGTTTTCCAAAACCACGCATAGAAAACTAAGCGAGTATGCAAGAAATGTGCTGCTGCAAAAGCCGGTAACCATTAAAGTCAGAAATGAATCCGCCGATCAGTATTTAGATGAAATGATCGGGCTGAAAAAAGAGTTGAATGCCATCGGTAACAACTACAACCAGGCTATCAAAAAACTACACACCCTAAATCATATCAGTGAAGTGAAGTGGTGGCTGAATTCACATGAACCACTTCACCAAAACTTCATGCAACTGANNATGAAATCCACCGGCAATGGTCGTCCGAATAACAAGCCCGCATAGTTTGCAAAGGACATTAAATTATAACGAGCAGAAATGCCAAAAGGAAAAAGCAGTTTGCATTTTCGCAGGGAACTATTTGCTGGAGGCTAACCAAATGAATTTCCACCAGAAGATGGAGCGGATGCAAGACCTGATTGCAAGAAATGAAAGGACAAAAAAATCCAACACACTCCATATCTCCTTAAACTTCGATCCCTCCGAGAAATTGGCTGAGGACAAACTCACCCAGATCGCAAGGGCTTATATGGAAAAAATCGGCTTTGGCTCCCAGCCCTACCTGGTCTATCAGCACCATGATGCCGGTCACCCCCATATCCATATCCTGACCACCAGTATCCAGCCTGATGGGAAGCGTATTGACACTTATAATATCGGTCGCAACCAGTCCGAGAAGGCAAGAAAAGAATTGGAAAAGAGTTTTGGTTTGATTCCGGCGCAGGGCAAAAAAGCAGCGCAGGTTGCAGGCATTCGGCCAATTGATGTTCAGAAAGTTTTCTATGGCAAATCCGAGACCCGCCGTTCGATCAGCAATGTCCTGGATGCGGTAGTCAACCAGTTTAAATACACTTCGCTGGCAGAACTGAACGCCATACTCCGGCAGTATAACGTGGAGGCTGACCGTGGTCGGGAGACAGGGATCGTTTATAAATCAGGAGGACTTTTCTACCGGTTGCTGGACGGGCAGGGTAATAAGGTCGGGGTTCCTATCAAAGCCAGCCTGATTCATAGTAAGCCCACCCTGAAAAACCTGGAGAAAAAATTCAGGGAAAATGAGACCCTCCGGCAGCCTGACAAAAAAAGGTTGAAGACCAGTATTGACTGGGTGCTGGCCAAATCTCCGGGCAGCCTGGAAGCCTTGATCAAAGCACTGAAAAAAGAAGGGGTGCATGCAGTTCTGAGGGAGAATAAGCAGGGGCTGGTTTTCGGGATCACGTTTATTGACTTTCGGACCAAAGCCGTCTTTAACGGCAGCAATATCGGCAAGTCTTACAGTGTTGCTGGCATCCGGGCTTCCCTGGCTTCAGGTCAACAGGGACAGGAAAAAGCCCCAAAACCGGCACCTGAAACAATCCAGTCAAGGGATTTCAGCAAAAGTCTGGAGCCCTCCCCGGCTGACGGGGCCACCCCCAATCAAGACGGCCTACTCAAAGAACTGCTCGAACATGAAAAGAACCTGAACCGGGTTCCAGCCGAATTGCTGAAGAAAAAGAAGAAAAAACGCAATCCTAACCCTAAATAAATTGATATGTCATCCGGAACCGGCGAAAATGAAGCGGGCCTCAGAAAAATCCTGGACTTTACCCGGCTGGGGTCTATTTTGGTCCTGCTCCTGCACTGTTATTTTTACTGTTATGGTGCTTTTGAACGCTGGGGGCTTACAACTCAGTGGGGTGATCAATTCCTCCAAAATATTGCCCGTACGGGGATGTACAACACGGTTTGGAAGTCCAAACTGATTGCCTTGGGACTACTGGGGATTTCCCTGCTGGGAGCCAGGGGCAAAAAATCTGAAAAAGTCAACCCCCAATCCATCCTGGCCTACCTGGTATTAGGGTTGAGTCTGTACTTCTCCAGCGCCCTTATATTGGGCTTTCAGGGACAGGTGGAACAACTGGCAACCGGGTATATGATTCTGACGGGTACAGGGTTTCTTTTAGTGCTGGCAGGAGGCAACCTGTTCAGCCGGTATATAAGGGTGAATTTGGGAAAGGATATTTTCAACGAGATGAATGAAACCTTCCCCCAAGAAGAGCGGTTGCTGGAGAATGAATATTCGATCAACCTTCCTGCCCAGTATAACCTGAGGGGCAAGGTCCGCAAAAGCTGGATCAATATCATTAATCCCTTCAGGGGACTACTTATTTGCGGCTCACCCGGATCTGGTAAATCATACTTTGTGATTCAGCACATAATTCGTCAGCATATCCGGAAAGGTTTTACAATGCTGGTCTATGATTTTAAGTATGANNAAAAAATAAGAGCAGTTATAAAATTGAACCGAAATTATATACCATCAATTTTGATGATCTTTCCAGGAGTCACCGTTGTAACCCGCTGGATGCTTCGACCATGTTCGATATTACAGATGCAACCGAAGCTTCTCGTTCAATCATGATGGGATTAAATCGTGAGTGGATCACTAAGCAGGGGGATTTTTTTGTAGAATCTCCCATCAATTTTTTAACGGCCATTATATGGTTCCTGAAAAAGTACCAGGGCGGGAAATACCTGACACTCCCCCATGTAATTGAATTGATGCAGGTGGAGTATGAAAAACTGTTCTCAGTACTTCGTACAGAACCGGAAATAGAAGTTTTAATTAATCCGTTTATATCAGCTTACCAGAACGATGCTATGGAACAATTGGAGGGCCAGATTGCCAGCGCCAAGATCGGGATGGCCCGTCTATCATCCCCGCAACTTTACTGGGTTTTGTCATCCAACGACTTTACACTGGATATTAATAACCCTGAAGAACCTAAGATTGTCTGTCTGGCCAATAACCCTCAAAAGCAACAAATTTATGGAGCAGTCTTATCACTATACATTACCCGGCTCATTAAACTGGTCAACCAAAAAAACAGGCTGAAATCTAGCCTTGTGTTTGATGAATTTCCTACCATATTTTTCAATGATATTGATAGCCTCATCGCCACAGCTCGTTCCAACAAGGTCGCTACTTGTTTAGGTATCCAGGATTTTAGCCAATTAAAGAAGGACTATGGTGCAGATCAATCAGCGGTTATTATGAATATAACCGGCAATATCATCAGCGGACAAGTAACAGGGGAAACATCCAAGTTCCTTTCAGAACGTTTCGGAAAGATCAACCAGGTGAAGGAGAGTATTTCGATCAATAGGACAGATACTTCAGTAAGCAAATCTACACAGCTTGATTTTGCCATACCTCAATCCAAAATAGCAGGGTTGTCGTCCGGAGAATTTGTAGGTATGGTAGCGGACGATCCCACCAATAAAATAAAACTAAAAGCTTTCCATTGCGAGATCCTTAATAACCACGCTCAATTAAGCGCAGAGGCGGACTTATATAAGAGCCTGCCAGTCGTTACAGAGGTTGGTAGCCAGATGGTGAGTGAAAATTTCACGAACATTAAAAAAGAGGTGAGCGAACTGATTGAAAATGAGATAGATAGAATTTTAAATACTCCTGGCCTAGACAGGCTCTCGAAATAACTCCATTTTCATTTCCTGAAACTGATTTTTGTCGGTTATTTCCGTCATTGAAAACATTTTTGTATATTTATGATGGATTTAGTCAACATTTATTAAGATTAACAATGTTGACATTTAACATCATTAAACTATAAAACGACTTTAAAGATGGAAAAAACAAACATATACTGGTATAGCATGAGCGACACGGCGATTGTAGGCTTGATAGGGAATTATATTCAGCGAACACGTCTGGAGCAGAATAAAACTCAGCAGGAAGTGGCTGNNATATCAATCGTACCACACTGGTGCAAATAGAAAAAGGTGCAGGCGGCACACTACACACATTTGTCCGGATACTTCGGTCGCTTGAACAATTACACCTGCTGCAGAGCTTCCAGGCGCAACAGCAAATCAGTCCATTGAAACTTGCTAAACTGGAACAGGCGAAGCGGCGAAGAGCGACAAGCAAAAAAAATACGAGAATTGAAAACCCTAAAAGCGATTGGTAATGATTACAACAGCATTTGTAAATATTTGGAATAAACGTGTTGGGGCTATTGCCTGGGATGTTAGTACAGAGATTGCCTCTTTTGAATATGAGCCCTCTTTTCTGACAAACAAATTTGATTTATCACCACTAAAAATGCCCATTGAAGGGGCTGAAAAAAAAATATTTTCATTTCCTGAATTAAGAAATACCAGCACCTTTAAAGGATTGCCGGGCTTGCTGGCAGATGTGCTCCCAGATAAATATGGTAGTACACTTATCAATACATGGCTCTCTAAAAATGGCCGGCCTACCAACAGTCTCAATCCTGTCGAACTACTCTGCTTTATAGGAAAACGAGGTATGGGAGCTCTGGAATTTGAACCAGTGGAGCCTAAAATAACAGGTGGATCAACAAAAATAGAACTGGACAGCCTGATTGACATCGCCCAACAAATACTTTCTGGCAGGCAGAACTTTAATACTAACCTTTCTGCCGATGAAGAAAAAGCGCTAATTGATATTTTAAAAATTGGATCATCTGCCGGTGGAGCCCGTGCGAAAGCTGTAATAGCATTCAACCCTGATACCAAAGAAATCCGGTCTGGCCAAGCAGATGCACCAAAAGGATTCACGCATTGGCTAATAAAATTCGATGGGGTAACAGATCTGGAATTAGGTCCATCGTATGGGTATGGCCGGGTGGAAATGGCATATTATCTCATGGCCCGGCGGGCAGGCATAGAAATGATGGAGTGCCGGTTGCTGGAAGAAAATGACCGCGCACATTTTATGACCAAACGCTTTGACCGGGAGCATGGCAAAGGAAAACTGCATGTTCAAAGTTTTTGTGCAATTGCTCATTACGATTTTAATGAGATAACAGTATTTAGTTATGAGCAGTTATTTGAAACGATGCGGTCGATGCTTTTGCCTTATACCGATGCAGAGCAGTTATACAGAAGAATGGTCTTTAACGTGATGGCCCGCAACTGCGACGACCACACTAAGAATTTTTCTTTTCTTATGGATAAAACAGGAAAGTGGCAACTGGCACCAGCCTTTGATGTTTGTCATGCTTACCGACCCGGAAGTGTCTGGGTAAGCCAGCATTCGCTAAGCATTAACGGGAAGAGGCAAGGCATTTCACGGGATGATCTGATGGAAGTCGCAAAGAATATGAATATTAAAAAAGCAGAGTCGATTATCAACGAGATAAATGGCGTAGTAAGCAAGTGGATAGATTTTGCGGAGCAAACAAAGGTGAAAAAAGATCTGAAAGAAGCAATTGAAAAGACATTGTTGCTATTATAAAACTTTTGGGATAACCCTCTCCAGGGCAAACCAGAGATACAGTTCAAAAATGTTATGAAATTACCAGTAGGAAAAATATCAGGAGAGGCGGTTGATACACTGTTCAATCAGGCTATCACCTATCATCTCAATATGTATGTAAAAGCGATAGCTGAGTACGAGATGATTGAATTATATAGCAACTGGCGAACCATCATCAGAACAATAGATGAACTGATCAATATTCCGGGGGAACTGAAAAATGCTGAGGAGGCTGATAAATTCCTTAGATTAAAATTTGACTTTCTCAATGGCCAGAACTTAAAACTATTCAAAGAAGTGTTGGACATGTTAGAAAAAAGATTTGAAAACAATGTTTCGGCGAGATTTCAGCAGATCGCCATGATGAGCTACGCCATTAATGCAACCTACCAAAAGCAAGGCATCTATCAGAAAATGGGTCTTCCGCTAAATCTTTCGTCCACTTCGGATAGCATCAGCTTTTTCCAGTCACGCAGGGCATACTTTGTTACAACGCTGACACTGATTCCGCAGCTTGCAAAAGGGAAAAAAGTGGTTCGTTATTTAGATACCTTAAATTTCCTTCAATATACACTGGATAGTTGTCTGATTGGAATCACTACTTCCTATTACAACTTACTCTTAAATCAATGCCTTCCTGATTTTGAAATGACTTCTGACGGCGAGGTAGCAACCGGAAATTTTGATTACAAGCATCTGGAAGGCTTTTTCATGGAACCTGAGCGGCTTTCATTAATGGATCAGATGGAACTTCGGTCGGAATTAGTGGAAAATAAACCGATGCTGCCAAAAGCCGAAAAGAAGGTCTTTTCTTTCAGTGAGGTGGCAAATGCGATGGCTCTATTTGAGGGTGCTTTTAAAAAGTATGATATCGCTCAGAATACAGAGTTTAAAGAGCTGAATTCCCTTTTCGGTGATATTGCTGTCTACCTGAAAGATGATTTCAACATTATCATCGATGAGGAACAGTTCATTCCTATAGCCCAAAAATACCCTTCCCTGAAACTTACTGACCCGACTGACAATTATTTTAAAGCATTAAATAGTTTCGCACCTTTTCAAAGAGTTCATAACCGTTTTTTCTCTACCGTTGTTTACCTAACAAGATTTGTGTATCGAACCCTGTCGCAGACGCAGGTAAAAAACAGGTCATTTCAAATCAATTCAGGATTTGTTTTTGAAGACAAGGTTTCAGCTATTCTTGCAGTCCATGGATTTACCATAACCGGCATCACAAGAATAAATCATAAGGAGTTTGACCTGATCACCATAAAGAATGGCAGGGTTTACAATTTCCAGTGCAAGAACAATTTCATTGATATTACCAGGGTTGATCTGGACTATAAAAAAATGGGGCGTCTTAATTCAAGGCTATGCAACTACTATGTTAAAGCCTTGGAAAAGGAAGTGGGAAGAGAAAAACTGATCATCGATAAAACCGGTATAGCGGATATCAAACATTTTGTTATATCCAGGTATCCCGTAATTACAAGAAATACTGCCATCATCAATTTTACGAATCTTGAAATATGGATAAAAAAACTGCCATGAAGATTTCCTAAAACTGTCTTTTGTGCATGAGTAATAAAGAAAAATATAGCAAATTCAATTCCTTCAGGGGCCTATGCATAAAAAATGCAGAGGATAATCTTAAAGGCGCCCGTGAATTAGCCGGAAAGAATTTAAACCACCTGAGTTTTCATCTCTGTATTCTAGCTCTTGAAGAGGTCGGAAAGATCTTTATGGCATGGATGAAATTAAATCAGGTTGAGAACTGGGATAGGGAAAGCATGAATGTGGCTTTAGACGACCATATCAAAAAACTATTTTTCGCCATCTGGGGACCGTCCATTGGCAAAGACGTAATTACTAAAGATCAATGGAACGAAAATCAGTTCATGGCTCGACAACTGCATGAGCTGCGTCTGTTATTTCTCTACGGAGATCTGAGCGATCAAATACCTTCCGCCGAAAAAGTACCCGATGAACTACTTGAGCATATTCTATCTTTCTCGCAAAGCCGGTATGATCTGGCAACAGTGGAAGGAGAAGTAAACGAAGAGGAAGCCGAAGCACCAGATCCTCTTCGAGATTGGTTTTTCAACTTTACAAATACCAAAGGGAAGGAGAACTATATTTTTTCAGAAATTGCACAGAACAAACTGATTGAACTCGGCGATTTCCGTCACTGGATGCAATGGATCAAGGAGGAAGAAGAAAAACAAACTGCAAAGCTCAGCGAACTGGCAGAGATGGAGATCAACAAACCAGTTCCTGAGGACTTTGAAACTTTTATTGAAAAGTGGGAGATTAATTTTACACTGATCACACCTTCACATTCAATACGTAAAAAGGAAATCAATGACTTTAATAAACATCCCCGGCCGTTCTCATTTGCAACAGGTAAAGATAAACATACGCTCAAGGTAAAGCTGATTTTGCCTTCCGTCATTACTGTTCACGTTCTCTGGCCACAGGCCTGGTATATTTCCAAAGCCATCGCAGCTGCCTTAAGCATTGCCACCCGTGGAATATTCTATTGGCATGTACCCATCGATACAGACGTATTTTATGACTCAATTATTGATCTGGAATCAAAACAACGTCTCAAATTATCGGTACCGGAGCAAATCAAAGTAGATTGGCAAAGTAAGGGAATGGTTTTGAAAGAGCAGGAAATGCACATGGCGTTTATTGTTCATAATTATTTTCTGAGTGTTCATTTGAAACTAGATCAGCACGAAGTCAATGAATACATGACGGCGCTTTCAATGCTCTGCAGAACCGATATTCACCTGAGACTGGATTTCGATGCATTCAGAATTTTTTTTAATGTTTTCCGAGCACTACTTTTCAAACACGAAAAAATCACCGATAAGGAACAGGTTTTCGAAGTCGGGTATTTTCAAATTCAAGGAATGATAAAAGGACGGACAGAGTATGACCGGGTTATTAAACTTGCATTGGATGTTGAAGCTAAAAAAGTATCGCATCATTCAATAACAATGACGGAAGTTTTAGCTATTAAGATATACTGCGACATTTACATTCTGACTGTCGCTGTCAGAGCTGAACTGAATAAACCTGGATTAAGACTAGTAGGCAACATGGATGATGTGCCTCCTTCAGAAAATAATGTTAAAGAATAGCAAGAAACACGAATCAAACGCTAATATCCAGGAACTCTAAATATTTATCAATATCCATCACCCTTCCACCATACCCATACTTCTGTAACATCCTGGTCATGTCCTTATCCGATGTGACTAATAATACAATCCTGCCGTTTAGCAAGTGATCATTCATCAAGAATGATACTTCATAATCCCATCTCCAGTTCCATCTCGTTTCCTGAGATCTTTTGTTCCGCAAATCGATACTGTCAATTACGATTCGCCGGCAAATCCATTGGTAAAATGCAACCGAAAGCGGAAACATCTGAGGCAATATCCATCCTTTGGTAGCATGTTCATGTCCAGTCATTTTAATTTGTAAAGAACTTGCAAGGGAGAACATGATGGCCATCGATATTCTTGGCACAAAAAGCCCGCTATCGATAAACTCCAACATTTTGTCACGCAGGTCTTTTCCGTTAATTGATGGGTTCGGTTTGAGTGCTTCGTGGCGTGCTAATTCAATAAAACTTTCCACTTCTCTAATCCATCTTGGCTCTTCTCCATCGATATAGTCTTTTAATTTAGTAAACGTTTGCTTCAAAAGATGCCCTTCAACCGCTTTCAAATAATCAATTTTAAAATCCCCAATTACGCCCGCCATATTTTTTGTAATCAATTCTGCGTAAGCGTGTGAAGTCTCAAAAAAATTGATCGTGAGATGTAAATAAGGGAGGGGTATAATGTGCATTGTATTCTCAGCCTCTTCACAGCAATGATTCGCCATTGCTATTAATCCTTTCAAGCAATCATCATAATGAGGACTTTTACCTGGTCCTGCCAAATTAGCAAGCATTTCCGAAGCAACCGCGGGGGTGGCTTTCGCCATAATATCCTTTCGGACTTCTTTTTCTTTGATTTGAGCAATAGTAGCTTCGATATCTCCAATAGAAGTGTCCCGAATTAAATTCCGGTAACTGTTAGTGTCAAATACAACAGCGTATTTTTCACTTTTCATAGTCCCTGCATCATCTGTTCCTGTTGCCATTTTTCCGAATATTTTGTTGCACAAAATTCAGGAAAATGATCAAGTTGTATTAGTGAAAAACTGTACCTTTATTGGAGCGTATTTGACACGTAAGGCAAGCCAAAAACACCAGTTTACGGTTTCGTTTACGGTTTTCATAAATAACTTGATTCTCAATAAATTATTTAGCCCTGTCGAGGCTACTAGTGTTCCAAATTAGATTTTAGTTTCAGGAATCCCCGCCCGAACTCACCATTTGGGCGGGGATTCCTGTAGAGGCTACTAAAAGCATTCTTCCCCTGGTGAATGCTTTTTTATTTCTTTAGAAAAATTGATACCTTCCTTTCCGAATCAAACCATTATTTATGCCAACGCAGTCACACAAACCATCCACTTTTCTTTTATTTCCCTGGGGACTCATGTCAATTGTCCTGGTGTTGTTGCTCAACCTGACCCTCAACAACGAGTGGTTCAGCAAAAACTGGAGCTGGATAGCCCTCGTACTTATTATCCCTGCAGCGATCCTGGAAAATTTTAAAGTTGGTTATTCCACTATGCGGATCATGTTCATGAAAGTTGTTTACTCCCTACTCTCATTCCTGTTGGTAGGAATGGCTTTTGGATCTGCATTAAATGGATGGCATATTGAAAAATTTCAGAAAGATGTAACCATGCCGGTCAAAACAATCAACCTGCCCTGGTATGTATTGCTGGCTCTTGTTGTATTACTGCTGATACAAGTAGCACAACTTTTCAGTATGCTGAAAGCAGTAAAAAGGGAATTTATGCAGATGGATCCTGACCAATAATCAGAATTGCTTTAGTGCCGCCTTTAAAAATGGCCAGGTGGGAAGTGTAGAAATAATTTTCAGTTCTTCTGCCAAAGAACTTTCATTATCCAGGAACCTCAGCACTTGCCGGGGTTTATTTTTTTTAAACAAGCGGCTGAATATCTTATCACCTGGCAGCTTACCGTGATAAAGAATATACAATAGTGTATTATCGTAAAACCGAAAACGTCCCGGTGTTGATGGTATACTTTCGAGGGGCTTACCGGCCAGCAGGCAATCAACAATAGCTTGGGATTGCTTTTGTATAAATTGAAATGTGTATCCGCTGGAAGCTTTGGTTTGTCCTCCCGCAGTACCAATTTGCCAGCCATTTTTCCTAAAATGAAATTTTTCATTGGTCATGGGGATGATTCCAAATTCTTCGTCTTTGATGGAATAATCAGTAATACCTAAGAAGTCTGAGAGGTAATTTTTCAACTCATTGTCATATTGTTCTGGTTTTAGCAGTGATGGGGTGAACAAGGTATACTCCACCAATGCTTCCCGCTTATTAAATGGCAGCACATATACAAAACTGGTTCCATGCCTTTGGTGTACCCTGAAGTCCATCATGGTGGCTTTGCCCGGGTCAAAAACATCAGTAGCCGACTTTATTAACCAGCCTTTGAAATGCTGTAATACATGTAAAGTCTTTGCGGTTGGTGGAGAAGGCTCATAGATCGAATTAAACACGATACTGCCTGATGTATCAATAATTGAATTATCCAGGTAAAGCTGAAAACTATTGCCGGAATTGATAAAGTTAACTTCTCCTGTTATGAACTCTATATTCGGATGTTTATTGAATTCATTAAAACAATACTGGTAAAAATCAGCACCCCTTATCATCTTATAACAATATGGTGCAATCTCCATTTGCGCATTATAATCACTGCTGAAAAAACCAATACTCTTCCAGTTGCGATAAACAACTGGTTCAAAAAACCCTTCTCCCTTTTCCCAAAAACACCAGGTCCTGTCGTTCCTGGTTTTCTCATCCCTGTCAGTCAGCAATACTCTCTTCCCGGATATTAAACCACTACTTATCAGCCGCATCAAAAGACTCATTCCCGCACAACCAGCACCTGTAAAAATATAGTCATATGATTTTGTCAATAACATAAACGATTGAATCAAAGATAATAAGACAAGAACATGAAAAAATACTTCGTGGTTTTACGTAATAAAAACGGGTACTGTTGCTCTTTGTTCAGGCTACCAGGCAATTTACTTTTACAAGAGATCCAAACTATTAAAAACTGAACCTATGTCCGATACTATGATTGCCATTGGCGGCTGCCATGTAGCTGGTTATAAAGTGGGGGAAGAAAACTCCTTTGTGAACGTAATAACAAAAGCTACAGGTTTCATACTTTCACATCGGGCGCCACAATACCAGATTAAAAAAACCATTGGCATTAGGGAAAAGATAAACAATTGTCATCCGGAAATAGTGCTTCTGCAATTGGGAAATCATGAGTTTAATGCATCGCTTAAGCAGATCCTGAAAAAGAAAGAAAACAATATACCCGGAGAAAACCAATATGTCATTTATAAAGAGGACAATCTTTCTAAAAAGCCATATATGTTACCTGTTGTCAGCAAACGAAAGACAGGCTTTTTTCTAAAAAACCTTGCGGCACCATTAATATGGACTTATTTGGCATATAAAAATTTCAAACATCTGAATAATATCAGGCATATTATTAAAGAAAATCCCGGAACCAGGTTTGTAATACTTTCACCCATACCTTGCTTAAATGCTTCCGACAATTACATTAGGCGTAAAGCCGCAGGCTGGTTCAAATGGATATTTGGAGGATTATCAAACGTAAAATATATTGATCTATTCAGATATATTGCTGTTGACAAAAGATACTTTGAGGATGCCGCACATTTAAATACCACAGGCCATAGAATACTCGGAAGAATTGTAAGCCAATATATCAAAACGATAAAAAAAGATTCACAGAAACCTTTGGCTGTGGCTGTTTAATACTATTTTCAAATCAGACCTGCTGCGCTTTATCAGGGGCATACTCCACCCGCTGACTTCCGGCCATCAGCTTTTTATCTTTTCGTACTTTGTCCCAGTACTTCTTGTGTACAAAAAGAAATCCGAAACTTTCTCCATGCTCCTTACCCAAATGCTTATGGTGCATCTTGTGTGCCCAGCGAATAGCCCTAACATAAGTGTGATTGCTGCGGGAAAACCATTTAAACCGTTGATGAATGATCACATCATGTACCAAAAAATAGGCAAAACCATACAACATGATGCCAAAGCCGATGGCCTGCAACCACCATTTATGATCATAAGTACCAAAATAGATTAGTAAAAAACTGGGAACCGCGAAAATAAAGGCGAAAAGGTCATTCTTTTCAAAAATACCGGGCCTTACCTGGTGATGATCTTTATGCAAATACCACAAGAATCCATGCATGACAAATTTATGGGTACACCATGTGATACCTTCCATTATGACAAACGTACCCAACAGAACCAGAATATAATAAGCGACCTGCATAACACTATAACTTTTTTATTCAACGGACTGAGCCTGCCTGAGCAGCCACCATTGTTCTATTTTAGGAAATGCCAGCTGAAACCAAGCAGTATAACGGTGAGGGTGAGTGGATAAAGAAGCCCTGATTTCATCAAGACTTTTATAGCAGTAATCCATTACCTCCTCCCTGTTAGCATGAATGGCTTCATCGTAATAGCCTATAAAAACATGATCAAACTCATACTCTGTAAGGCCATTTTCAAACGAGGCTTTATAAACAAAATCAAAAACTTTTTCTACATCGGTGTCAAACCCCATCTCTTCCTTGAGTCGGCGGTGTGCCGCACTTGCCAGATCCTCTCCCTCTGCAGGATGACTGCAACAAGCATTGGTCCACAAGCCTCCGCTATGGTATTTTTCCATAGCTCGTTGCTGGAGAAGCATTTCACCCTTACTATTGAAAATAAAAACACTGAAAGCCCGGTGCAGCAAACCCTCTTTATGTGCGGCTAATTTTTCGCAACTGCCAACGGCATTATCCAGCTCATCCACCAGTATCACTTTCGTCAGGTCCATATCAGATCAGGCGCAATTGATTTTTTACCCCTGCCCGGAAAACAATCATAGCCTTTCGGTAGTCAGGTATCCTGATGCGGGCATCCAATACCCTTGCAGGTTGCAGTCGCTTTATTTTTTTAAACAACGAGAGATAATATTTATAGGCCACATACACACCAAACCTTGCCTTCATGGGCAATTGACGGATACCTTCAAATGCTTCCTTGAAATCTTTTTGAATATCTTCTTCAATTTCCTGTTTATCTTTTTCTGTGAAATTGGCAAAATCACAACCCGGGAAATATACACGGCTCATGCCATTGTAATCGGCTTTGATATCCCGCAGAAAGTTCACTTTCTGAAAAGCTGCGCCCAATGCCCTGGCAGAATATTCCAGCTTATCATATAGCTCTTTCTTGCCCTCGCAAAAAACATACAGGCACATCAAACCCACTACTTCTGCAGAACCATATATATATTCTTTATAGCCTTTGGAATCATAACATTTTTTATCCAGGTCCATTTCCATGCTGTGAAAGAAAGCATCGACCAGTTTCAGATCAATTTTAAATTCATTGACCGTACGCTGAAAGCTGTTCAATACCGGGTTCAGGCTTATACCTCTCTCAATGGCATCATAAGTGTCTTTCCGGAATTGTGCCAGCAGTGTTTGCTTGTCATAATCATGAAAAGTATCAACGATCTCATCGGCAAACCGAACGAACCCATATATGTTGAAAATGGGTGTACGGAGATCTTTATGCAGCATACGGATGGCAGAAGAAAAGGACGTACTGTAGTTTTCCGTCACAATGCGGCTGCAATTTTCGCTGGTAGTGTGAAAAAGTTGTACCATAATTGAATATAAGCAATTATCTGATTGATTTAATTACTTGTTTAGCTACTACTTCACCACTGATCAGGCTGGGTGGTACACCCGGGCCGGGTACAGTCAGTTGTCCTGTATAAAATAAATTCTTCACTTTCCTGCTCTGGCAAGCTGGACGAAAAATAGCTGTTTGCCATAAAGTATTGGCCAGCCCATAAGCATTGCCGCGGAAAGAATTATAGTCCAGTACAAAATCACTCACCGAATACGATTTTTTATATACTACCGAATCAAGAATTGGCTCTCCCAGGTGCTTTTCCATCCTCCGGGCAATCATCGTAAAATATTTTTCTCGTACGGCTTCATCATCCCCGCTGAGCCCGGCTGCAACCGGTATCAGGAATACAATATTTTCACAACCTGTAGGCGCTACCGAACTATCAGTAGCAGATGAAACACTTACATAAAACAAAGGTTCAGTAGGCCAGCCCGGTTCTTTATAAATTTCTTTCCCATGCTGGTCAAATGGGACATCAAAGAACAAAGAATGATGAACTGGATTATTGAGCTTCTTGTTCAGCCCCACATAGTAAAGTAAACACGAAGGCGCCATCACCTTCTTCTGCCAGTAAGCATCAGAGTAACTGCGGGAAGCTTCCGGCAACAACTTCGTTTCTGTAAAATGATAGTCCGCGCCGCTGATGACAGCATCTGCTTCGTAAACAGCCTTATCAGTCACCACTCTTTTTACGCTGGACCGGTCAACCTTTATTTCCTCAACCGATTCTGAAAAAAGAAATTTTACACCCAGTTCATTGGCCAGCTTGTACATTCCTTCCACAACCGCATACATTCCACCCTTTGGATACCAGGTACCACCTTTAATATCGGCATAATTCATCAGGCTGTACAGGGCAGGAGTATCTTCCGGCAAGGCTCCTAAAAATAAAACAGGAAACTCCATCAGCTGACGAAGCCGGTGGTTTTTGAAGTAAGAAGAAATATGTTTTTTTATCGATGAAAAAACCTGTAGTTTGAAAATGCCACTGATGGTGGGCCAGTCCATAAATTCTGTTATCGAATGACCCGGTTTATACACCAGTTTATTAATACCCACATCGTATTTATAAGCAGCCCCCTGCAAGTATTTTTCCAACTGCTCGCCGCTGCCGGGTTCAATGCTGTCGAATGTTTTTTTGAGTGATGCAAAATCAGCAGGCATATCCGTAAATCCGTTATCCCAATACACCCTATACGACGGATCTAATCTTTCCAGTTGATAATAATCACTGACTTTTTTACCAAACTGGGCAAAATAGCGTTCAAAAATATCAGGCATCCAGTAAAAACTGGGACCCATATCAAATGTAAAACCCTGCTCCTTCCATTGCCGGGCACGGCCACCGGGTGTGCTGTTCTTTTCAATAACAGTTACTTCCCAGCCTTCTTTTGCCATAAAAGAGGCGGCAGACAATCCGGCAAAACCGCTGCCTATTACAATTACTGATTTCCGATTAGTCATTATGATTTTTAATACCGGCTGAGCTGCTCTTTTAGCAATTTACGGGCAAAATGAATACGGCTCTTGATAGTTCCGAGAGGTTCATTTAATGCCTCAGCAATTTCATTGTATTTGTAACCATCAAAATACAGGAGAAAGGGTGTTTTAAATATTTCAGGCAATTGTTGAATGGCCTCCTGTATCTCTTTCATCCGGAGACTACCTTCAGCAGCATTACCAACNNTTAATAAAAATATTCCGCATGATAGTGAAAAGCCATGCCTTGATATTGGTGCCTACATTGTATTTTTCCTGGTTCGCCAGAGCTTTGTACAGGGTCTCCTGGTACAGGTCATTGGCCGCTTCAGTATCTCTTGTTAGATTGATAGCAAAAGGTTTCAGAAAGTCTGCATTGTTGACCAGCATTTGGTTAAACTCAGTTGTAGACATATGTATGTGTTTAATAATTGAAGTGTAAAATTAAACACAATAATGACGATTAACCAAATATTTTGTTCAATTTATTGATAAAATTTTTAAACAAAATAGTTTCCAACAAAAAAAGCCTGATTTCCAGGCTTTTAATAAAATTCAATCCCTTGAATCTTTACTCATTAATCATAAACCACTCGACCCCGCCCTGCCGGTTTACCTGCAGAAGGCCGGTACATTCAAGAATCTTTAAATCAAGAAACAAGCTGTAACAATAATGATACTAGATGGAGGATATAAAATCCATGAACTCTCCCAGCGACTTTTTGAACTCTACATTGGGAGGTATTCTTTTTTTATAATGCTGGGTAAGCTGGCCGGAAATGATAGTTTTCACCTGTCCGAAACGCAATTGAACATTAGTGAGAAACTTCTCAAAATTGAAATTGGAAGCTGTCGCTGTCAGGTGAATGAAAATAATATCGGGCTTTTTGGCATTGATCACATACTCTACATCTTTAACCGGTACATTGGCACCAAGGTAAATGGTCTTGGCACCCCTGTTCTTCAATAGGTAATACATATACAGCAATCCAAGTTCATGATGCTCTCCTTCCGGTAAAAACAAAAGAAAGGTTTTATCCATGCTGATATGCGATATGGTTCCCTCAATAGCCACTATGAGTTTCTGCCGTATGATATTAGTTACAAGATGCTCCTGTGCAGGATTGATATGCCCGGTAAGCCATAAAATGCCGATTTTCTCTAAAAAAGGAAATATGATCTGCGTTACTGTTCTTTCAATACCCCGGGAAGCGATATAATTATTCAGGATTTTTTCAAACCGCTCCATATTCATATCCACCATCTCCTGCACCAACTCATTGATAATACGTTCCTGAATGGCCTTCGGATCTCCCAGAGAAAGTATCCGTTGCTGTATCTCCTGGTGGTCCATACGGTCAATATGGGATATTTTAAACCCGTATTTATTGAGCAATGCAATATTCAGAATTGTCTTTAATTCATCATTGCTGTAGTAGCGGATGTTGGTAGTGGTACGCTGGGGCTTTAAAAAATTGTACCGCTGTTCCCAGATACGGATCGTATGGGCTTTTATACCAGAAAGGTTTTCCAGGTCTTTGATGGTAAATGCATTCATAATAGCATAGTTACAACCGGCCAAAAAAAAAGTTCAGCCAAAATTGACTGAACTTTTTCAAAAAAGTAAAACCCGGCCCTTTCAACCCCTGTCACCCTGCCTGCCCCGACAAATGCCGTGGGAGCTTGTAGAAGGGCAACCATATTAAACCACCTTCAGCCTCAACCTTAATCTTATCCTCACCCCACCATCTCCCCATTCCTGATCTTACCAGTATCAACTAACTTTCTCAACTGCGTAACCAATCCGGCATCACTCAATGCCTCCAGGTGCTTGAAATGATGCAAATCCGTTCCAAGCAAATCATAATATCCTTTCCTGACCAGGTATTGTGCAAGTTCCTGCACGGCCTTTCCATAATGACCGGCCAACGCCAGCACATTTAATTGGAACAAACAACCGGTTGCTTTCAGCTCGTCATAAAAATCTTTTGACTGCTGTAAATAAATATAACGCTCCGGGTGGGCAATCACCGGCTGATAATCTTGCATCTGCAACTCAAACAGGATATCCTTTAAGCTATGCGATGGGAATGCAAGGGAAAATTCGCAGAGTACCCAATTAGCATGGATCGTAAGTAAGGGTTCTTTGTTCTTGAGCAATCCGGCCACATGATCATCCAGGAAATATTCAGCTGCTGCATGTAGCTCAGCATTCATTCCAGCTTCACGCATCGCTTGCCGTACCTCAACCAGTTTGGCCAATATGCCCTCCCGGGTATTGGGATACATATCCGACAAAATATGCGGTGTGGTGACCAGTTTTGAATAGCCCAGTGACTGCATCCCTTTGATTAGTTCCAGTGAGGTAGTCATATCAGGCGAACCATCATCAATTCCGGGCAGCAGGTGCGAATGCATATCCACAGCAATAAAGCCATAATCCACCAGCTCCTTAGCTTTCTTATTTCTAAAAAACAACATTAATCAGGATCTTAATATTCTTAACCTTAATCTAAACCTCAATATTAACCTAAGCCTTTCGTTTTCAGCAAATCCCAATACAATCCCTTCATATCCCTCACCAGCCGCTGGTAACTGTATTTCTCTTTCACTTTTGCCGAAGCCACTTCACCAAATTGCTGCCGCAGTATATCATTGTTCACCAGTTCCATCAGGTTATCACAATATCCCTGCACATCATTGATATTCGACAAAAAGCCCGTTATTTTTTCATCCACTACAGCTTCAATACCACCCACCCTTGTCGATACTACCGGTTTACCTGCTGCATGTGCTTCAATAAGGCTTACCGGCGTTCCTTCATTAAAAGAAGTAAGTGTAATAATATCAGAACCGGCATTGATTACATCAATATCACTACGCCACGATGTAAATACCAATGGTTCATCATGCAAGTTGTCTTTCTCCGTAGAAAAACCGATACCCAGGTCCTTTGCCCTTGATTCCATAGCAGTTCTTGTTTCTCCGTCACCTACAATAAAAGCCTTGATCTTCTTCGGGGAATGCTGAAGCAGGTAGGAAATACCCTGTAAGAACAGCTCATGGTTCTTCACCGGCACCATCCTTCCGGTAATGGTGATCACAATAGTATCATCAGGTATTCCATATGAGGAACGAAATGATTTTCTTTTCTCATCATTACCGCTGGCAAACTTATCCAGGTCTAATCCCAGCGGAACAATGCGAAACTTCTCAGCAGGTGCAATACGGTAATCAGTTACCAGTTCCTTATGTTGCTGTTCACTGATCGCAATGATAGCATTTGATCTTTTTCCTAAGTACCGTTCAATGCCAATAAATGCCCTTGTCTTGGCTGAATTGAAATAAGAATGAAACACATGGCCATGATAGGTATGTACAATCACCGGCACCTTCATGGCAGCCGCTGCCATCCTGCCGATAGCTCCCGGCTTGGCCGCATGGGTATGCACAATATCCGGTTTAAACTCCCGGATCAGTTGTTTTATTTTTTTGTAAGCACCATAATCTTTCAGTGGACTGATGGACCGGCCCATCTCAGGCACATACACTGGTTTGATACCTAACTGGTCAGTGAAATAACTCGCATCTTTCTCATGCGACTCTTTCTCTCCCACTACCAGCATCGTTTCAAACTCCGGTTCCATGTATTTCGTCAGGTACGAGGCATTCAGCAACGGCCCTCCTACAATCAAACGATTCAATATCCGTAATACTCTTGGCATAAATAATATTCAACTTATATCACCTTTGCAATTTGTCATGCTGAGCCTGTCGAAGCATGCAAACTTCTCAGTCATCAGTCTTCGACAAGCTCAGACTGACATTTAACCCCTCAACCATCCTCAACCGTTCAACTCCTCAACACTAAACCCCTCAACCTGTATTTCTTTTCCACCAGTGCTGAAACACCATCAATGCCCACACCGTAGCATGTGCATCACCGGGATTGGAAGAAAACAATCGTTGCTTCAGCCTTCTCACTTCTTCCGCATTAAACAATCCCTGTTCCTCCACAAACCGGTCATTAAGCAGATCATCCGTGATCTTTCCCTTGAGTTCTTTGCGGAACCAGTCAAGCAGCGGAATCTCAAAACCATGCTTGGGACGGTTATACAGTTCTGCCGGTAAATATTTCCGAAAAGTATCCTGCACAATCTTCTTCTTCATTCCCTTATCAATCTTATAGGAAGTAGGTAACGAAAAAGCAAAATCAACCACCTTGTGGTCAAGGAAAGGACTCCGCACTTCCAGGCTGTTGGCCATACTCATCCGGTCCACCTTCACCAGCATATCACTCAGCAGCACCAGCCCCATATCCGTTGCCAGGAAATCTTCCATTGCCTCGCCTACTTCTAGCCTGTAAAGGATGTCTTTTTTTCTGTTAAGAATTTCACCTTGAGCCTGTGGAAGGGTGAGTTCATCCCATACTATCATTCGGCTTGATGAAGTCTCGTCCATAAACCCCGCCCACCGCCAGTAACGTTCTTTCACATCCAGTTTTGCTCCCTCCGCAAAACGGTTCAGCTGCCGGAACAGATTGGTCAATTTGCTATTCCTCGACTGCGGCAATAATTTCCATAATGGTCCCCCTGCTTTAACAGCACTATTCAGCAACGAACGACGGCGCATCCGTAATTCTGCCGCATGTTTATTATACCCGGCAAACACTTCATCACCGCCATCACCGGATAAAGCTACTGTAACGGCGCTCCGGGTATGCTTACTCAGTATATATACCGGTATAGCCGATGAATCAGCAAAAGGTTCATCAATGCTGTTCATCACCGCATCAATATGCTCCAGGAAATCATTGTTGGTCAACGAAAAAACAGTATGCCTGGTGTTATACTTTTTGGCTACTAATTGCGCATACTTCGTTTCATCAAAAAAGGGATGGTCTTTATAGCCAATCGAAAAAGTATTTAACTGCTGTGTATAACGGCTGGCCAGCGCTACCACTACGGAAGAATCAATTCCTCCGCTTAAAAAAGCGCCTAAGGGCACATCGCTGATCATCCTTCCCTGTACCGATGCATCCATTAATTGCTCTAATTGGTTACAGGCTGCCTGATAAGAAATAGTTGTATCTGTCCTGCGCCAGTCTAATTCGTAATAAGCATGTTCAGCCGCAACGCCTGCCTTAATCTTCATATAATGACCCGGCCGCAGTTTCTTCACATCTTTATAAATAGAATACGGCTCAGGTATATAATTCAGTTGCAGGTATTGCTGCAGCGATGCCATATCTAACTGCCTGGAGATACCATAATCCTGCAAAGCCTTTAATTCTGATGCAAAGGCAAAAAATGCTGCAGGTGATTGATGATAATAAACAGGTTTCTTGCCATAGCGGTCACGGGCCAGGAACAACTCATGCTCCTGCACATCATAGATGGCAATAGCAAAAAAACCACCGAGCAGCGGCAGGCATCGTTCTTTCTGTTGTATATACAGGTGCAGCAGCACTTCTGTATCCGACTGCGACTGCCAGTCNNCCATTGCTGGAAGTATCAATAATGCTAAGCCGGCGATGGCCCAATGCACATATATCATCAGTAAAGTAATTACCCCCATCCGGCCCGCGGTGAAACAGCGTATCGGCAGAAACCTTTACTTTTGAAAGCCGGTCTTTTCCGGCTGGTGAAAAACTGATAATTCCTGTGATACCACACATACTTCTTATTTTCTAATTGTTGATCCCTGATGCAATATATAGAACAGTATAGCTGGATTTCATTGGTTGACTTCCTGTTGCTCCCATTTTACCTTGCTATATTTTACAAGATAGCGTATAGTTTCAGGGATAAATATTACAAAAAGGGTCATCCCTGGCGAAACTATTTTATCCCGGCCCTTTCCTATAAAATTATTGGCGCTATATTTATTTCCTTTATTTATGTTTATTATTATGAAGGGGGCGACACTACAAATATTTATGATAATGCTTATTATATTAATAAAATTTTCAGCGAATCGCCCCGAACATGGCTGGAACTGATAACACGAACCATTTCAAAAAATGACCCTGTTTTTTTTAATTATGCTGACGGTATCTACTTTTATAAAGACCCGGCAACATTTAATGTATGTATTCTCACTTCATTTGTCAATGTACTGACTTTAAAAAGCTTTCTCATCTCTGCGATATTTTTCGCCTTTATTTCCTTTTGGGGAGTTTGGGCCATGTTCCGGGCTTTTGCCACACTTTATCCCAACCTGACAAGGCCAATGGCCTATGCGGCGCTCTTTATTCCCAGCACTATTGTTTGGGGATCAGGAATTTTTAAAGATACTGTCTGCCTGTTTGCGTTAGGTTGGTTATTCAATAGCACCGTCCAGATGGTTGTTCTAAAAAAATTTGGCCCCAAAGTGATACTCATTGCAGTACTTAGCTTTTTGCTGCTGGTTCAAATCAAGTTATATATAGTAATGAGCTTCCTCCCGGCCCTGCTGCTTTGGATATTCTTCTATTATTCCCGTAGTATTCGTAACAGTTATGCCAGGCAACTGGCAAAATTCGTGGTTATTGGGATCGTTGCCGTTTCAGCCATCGTAGGGCTTAGCTATTTTTCCAGCCAGTTGGGTAAATACTCGCTGGATAATATTGTCAAAACCTCAGCCGTCACCCGTGATTATATTAATTGGGTTTCCAACGAGGAAGGGGGATCAGCTTATAGCCTGGGAGATGTGGGAGCAGGTTTTGGCGGTATGATCGCTAAATTCCCGGCAGCCGTCAATGTAACCCTTTTCAGGCCCTATCCCTGGGAAGCCAAAAAACCGATTGTTGCATTATCAGCCCTCGAAGCNNCTCATTTTTGCCTTTGCTGTCGGCATCTCCTCCTACAATTTTGGCACACTGACCCGCTATAAGATTCCCTGCATGCCATTCTATGCAGCCGCATTGATAGTTATCTATTACGAAAATAAGGCTGGGAAAAAGAAGTTGTTGCCCTTTTTATAAGGTACTGTCCCTGGTTACGGGTTCAGGAAATGCAACACAACCAAAATTGTATTTATTATTTTAATCTGATGGTTCCCTTTACGCTTTATTCTTTTGTAAAGTTTTATCATGCCATAAAAGGGAAATATTCGATATTGATTAATAAAATTTCTAAGCTTTAAAAACCTGCCGATTTGCATAGTGGATTGAACAAAAATGCCTGTCACCGGCATTGGGTATACACAAAGCAATCGCTTAATGGCAGAGGCTTTTTTATAATCACCCCAACAATCCGGGGTAATCCTTATCGGTGTATTAAACAATAGCATTTTTTCTGCAGCATCCCTTGTTACAACAAAAGCTGCCCCACCCCCAACTGCTTCTGGGTTTTCAACTCCATAGAGCCCATAATTGCCAATAAGAATTTTGACTGGCTTTAATTCAAGTGTTCTTTTCGGCAGATAATTCAACAAGATCACATCTCCTGGCTGGACCAAAGCTCCGATCTTGATTAATAGTTGTTTAAATCCATTCGCAAATTTGATATCATCTTCTAGATATAGTGCAAAGGGATAATCATTAGAAATGATATCCCTGTAAACATTCTGATTCGTTAATGTGCAGCCGATAATTCCCTTGTTCAACCAATGTTCTTTGTTCTTATACCGGCTGATAGTTTCGATATCACATTTTTCGGCTATTTCGGTATCCTGCAATTCGCTGCCTACTACGCAATCAAAAAATGAATATTCCAGGTTCTCTTTGGCACATTCTTTTTGCATATGCCTTCTTCTCTCCGTACTGCTCTTCAAATTTGTAATGTAAATCTTCATTGCAACAATTTTCTCCATATTACCCGGAGACAGGCCTGGCAGGAACCCCAACTACTGTTGTATTGCCCGGGATATCTTCCACAACAACTGAACCTGCACCAATGATACTGTTTGAACCTACTTTTATTTTAGGTAACAAGACAGCCCCTGTCCCTATAAAAACATTATCCCCGATTGTACATGATCCCGAAATCCTGACCCCGGGACCAATTTCACAAAAATCACCAACAATGGTATCATGAGTCACGATAGTATTTAAGTTAAGTAAACAACCATTGCCAATGCGTACTGTGCTTTCTATGACAGATAATGAAAGAATAGTCACCCCTTTTCCAATAAAAACCTGGTACGGGCCGATAATTGAATTCCGGGAGATCGCTGTATAAGGCTCACCGCCAAAGCTGGTAAACAGATCATAAAATTGTTTCCTGAGAGCCGGCCTTCCAACACCTAAAACAAACCTCCTGTCATTTGAGGCTAAAAAATATTCATTTACCTCATCAGCCGAATGCAATATCTTATAATGATCCAGGAATTGCTGATTATGCCTGTTTATATCATCATAAAAAACAAGCCTGTTAGTAAGGCCTAGATTAAATAACAGGTCATGAACCTGGGTGGCAAAACCACCGGCGCCAACAACAATCATAAGGACATTTTTAAATGGCGGCAAATTCGGTTTATGTCACTTTCGTCAATTCCGTAGAAAAGCGGAAGACATAAAACTCTTGAAGCAATATCCTCCGATACAGAGCACCTGGTATAATTTATAAATGGCAGTGTATTCAAAGAGGGATAAAAATATCTTCTTGGATAGATTTTATCGTTGTTCAGCCTTTGTACAGCATTAAGTAATTGCTCCTCCGATTCAAACAATACCGGGTAATAAGCATAATTATATTCAAAGCTTGTTAAACCGACTAATTTCCTGGTGAGCTGCGTACCTTCCAATAAGCTGCTATAAGATTGAGTTGCTCTTTTCCGGTCTTCTAAAATCTTATCCAGGTCATCTAAAATGCATAAACCCATGGCGGCATGCAACTCAGAGTTCTTTCCATTAATACCTGGCCTATGATACTCATCATAATGGTGACCAAATTGACGAATCAGTCTTATTTGTTCTGCAGTTTCATCATTATTGGTGATAATACATCCACCTTCTGCCGTATGAAACAGTTTTGTAGCATGAAAACTGCAGGTAGTAATATTTCCGAAACTCAGCAATGATCTACCGCTAAACTGGCTCCCGAAGGCATGTGCACCATCATAAATTAATTTCAATTTATATTTCCGTGCAATCAACTCAATTTTTTCAATATTACAGGGATAGCCATACACATGTGTAGCCAGAATGGCTGTGGTTTCACTGTTGATTGATGCCTCAATCTTATCCGGATCTATACAAAAAGTATCAGGATCAATATCCACAAAAACGGGTGTACATCCTTCCCAAAGCAGGGCATTGGTTGTTGCCACATAGGAAAATGGGGTGGTAATCACTTCACCCTTTATACCCAATGCTTTAATAGCAATCTGCAGGGCAATCGTTCCGTTAGAGCAGAAATAAAGGTGCTTGACCCCAAGGAATTCTTTTAACCTGCTCTCAAGCTCCCCATTATTTGTTAACCAGGATTTATCCCATGCTCTTTTGATCAATTGATAATATTGATCGATATCCGGCAAATATGCTTTTGTAACATTAATCATGACTTAGCAAACTCCAGAATACTTATTGGGGCCTTTTTTTCATCACCGATTTTACAGCATCCAGGTACTTTCCTCTATTGGCAATAACAGAATATTTTTCTTCAATCGTTTTTCTTCCGTTAAGAGAAAATTTTTTCCGCAATTCAACGGACTCGATCAGCCGGCTCAGCTTCTCTACCCATTCCCCCGTTGTGTCTGCAAGAAAACCATTCTCTCCATCCTGGATTATTTCCTTATTAACCCCTACTGGAGACATCACAGTGGGTATACCCGCAGCCATATACTGCAACCCTTTCATCCCGCACTTTCCCCTTGTCCACTCATCGTCGGGAAGGGGCATAATGCCAATATCAAACCGGTGGAGATCTTCCACTTCGGTAGCAGCATTCCAGGGCATGCCTTTTATAGAAAGATGCTCATTATAATAGGCGGGGTCCCCGATAACAATAAAGGACAAACGGTTGTGATATTTATTTTTAAGCAACTGGAGTGCTTCAACAGCACTTTCAAAATGTGCAATGGTAGAAAAACTGCCACTCCACCCGATTACAATATTTTCTTTTGCAATAATTTCTTTTGCAATGTACTTATCCGTGTCAATAGTAGAAGGGATTATTATTACCTGTGGATTATATTTTTGGGCATAGGAAGCAAGGTATTCATTACCGGCGATGACCAGGTGTGCAGCACGGATTATATCCTTTGTTTTCCCGGCATTCTTTAAAAAGGCCAGCTTCTTATTACCCTCAGAAACCTGCTGCAACCAGATACTGTCATCAAAATCAAAGATCAGCCTGGATCGTTTGGCAAATCTTTTTTCAAAAAAAGAGCTGCCGAGCATAAAGCATTCCCGTTGTACAAAAACTACAGGGGGAAGTCGTTTAAAAAAAACTTCTGCCAATCTTTTCGAAACGGACTTTAGCAGGATGACCCCTTTGCCAAAATAATGACCGGGAGCGTAAAACACTTTATCGTCATGCTCATTCAGTAAATAGGAAAAAGAAGATGGGTACCCCTTCTCTTCCAGGTAGCTTATATATTGCTCAAAGCGGTAACGTTGAGAAGG
>DEHX01000017.1 GCA_002352145.1 Chitinophagaceae bacterium UBA2789 | reverse complement strand
TTAGCAATATAATTGGACAGGGCAAAAAAGAGCAGGTACAGCTGCTTATCAGAAAGATTATGTTTTTAAGCCTGGGTTTTACCAGCATTCTGTGCATATTGATGAATATTTTCCCCGCTATTTTTCTACGTCTATTCAGCGAGGATCAAACATTTATTGCGGAGGCCCTTCCTGTAATCAGGATGGTGACAATTGGTGTACTGAGTATGTCAGTAGCAACAGTTTGGCTGAATGCAGTTACCGGTACCGGAAATACGAGAATGAATTTACTCATAGAAATTATAGCCATATTTCTTTATGGCATTTACGTCTGGCAGGTGTTACATGTCTGGAAAATGTCTATGGTATGGGCATGGGCTTCGGAACTGCTGTACTGGACAGTCTTATTCTCCCTTTCGTATTTGTATATCAGGAGCGGTAAATGGAAAAATAAAATAATTTAAAACTCCTTCTGGTACCTGACTGCCACATTACCGTTGAAGCCAGCAATAGGCGGATGAAGCTTTGCTATTGAGATAACTACTTTCTGAACATTCGGAAACTGCCGGTGGATATCCTCTGCCAGGGACATTGCAATCGTTTCAAGGAGATCAGTTCTTTGCAGCATTCTCGTTTTCACCAAATCATAAATAACCGCATAATTGATGGTGCCTGAAAGTTCATTTATGATCTCTGTTTGGGGACAATAATTGACATACAAGCTGACCTCAAACTCATTGCCCCCAATCTTTTCTTCCTCATACAAGCCATGAAATGCATGAAAGCGAAGACCAGTGAGTTCGATTGTCATTAATCCGGCCATAATACATTTTAGTGAATTCCTTTGGCGCTAAGGTAGCGTTCTGCATCCAAAGCAGCCATACAACCACTGCCGGCCGCTGTCACTGCCTGGCGATAAATTTTATCCTGAACATCACCCGCAGCAAAAACACCTTCAATATTGGTTTTACTTGTACCGGGCACTGTTTTTACATACCCTGCCTCATCCATATCCAGCCAACCTTTGAAAATTTCAGAATTTGGCTGATGACCAATTGCTACGAAAAAAGCACTAACCGGAATTTCCTGTTTTTCCCCCGTTTTATTATTTTTTATTCTTACTGCCGATACTTTTTTATCTCCCAGCACCTCATCCGTTTCGCTATTCCAGTAAATTTTGATGTTGGCCGTATTCTTTACCCTATCCTGCATTACTTTACTGGCTCTCATTTCATCCCTTCGAACAATCATGTGTACCTGTGCACAAATTTTAGAGAGATACAAAGCTTCTTCTGCAGCGGTATCACCTGCCCCGACAATAGCTACCTCTTTCCCTTTAAAGAAAAAACCATCGCATACGGCACAGGCACTGACACCGTAACCGTTTAATCGCTGCTCACTTTCCAAACCCAGCCATTTTGCAGATGCCCCCGTCGAGATGATCACTGAATCTGCTTCTATCCATTTTTCTTCATCAATTTGTACTTTATGTACCGGTCCGGAAAAATCAACTTTAGTGGCTAAACCATACCGGATATCTGCCCCCATTCTGGCTGCCTGTTTTTCAAAATGTACCATCATTTCAGGACCCTGTATGCCATCAGGATAGCCAGGATAATTTTCAACTTCTGTAGTAATTGTTAACTGACCCCCGGGCTGAATACCCTGGTACAAAACTGGCTTCAACCCTGCCCTGCTTGCATAAATAGCTGCTGTATATCCTGCCGGGCCTGAACCGATAATCAGGCATTGAACTCTTTCGTTTGATTCCATACTGGAAAATTTATATCCGGCAAAAATAGCCGTTAAAACTATTTAATTAATGTGACATTAGTCGCTCTGTTGATTACTGTGGACAAACCTTAATTTTCTTTACCGTGGAATGATAATAGTTCTGTACTGCGCTGCGTATCCTCCAAAATACCCCAGCGCACCACCTGTTACATTACTGATCACTTTGGTCGGAGATGAAAAAGGATTTCCAACACTTGCGTAGGTAAATTCCATTGTTCGCCAAAAATCGTATGTGGCCTTATCTATATTAGCCAGCTTGAGGGTTACAGTATCGCCACGATTAAAAAATGAATAGTTTTCAGGTATAGAGCCGGTTCTGGGAATCCCTCTTTCCACCTGCACTTCATAGGTTGTACCGTCAATAATCTGGTCATCATATACTGAATTTAACCCGGGATAAAAAGGGTCTCTGTTTTGCTTTGTAAAATACCTGATATAATCACCAAAACCGGCAGGATCTGTCGCTTTGACCATTAAAACTACTTTTTCAGCGGGGTTTCCAGCAGGTGCAGGTTTCCAGTAAACAGAATCAATTTGCCTTGTTATTCCCGGAATCCTTGTTGAAGCAGTGTATTCTTTTCCATTACTGGTTATTCTTAATGTATAGTTTGAGTTTAGTTGCCCTGTTATCGCAGTTGCAGGAGTGGCCGGGTCATTCGTGTAGTAAAAAAAATTGCTGCCTGTCGGTGTTAGAATACTGTATTCCTTCAATTTATGTGTTCGGGTACCGTCAGATACATATATTTCTGCCCCGGAAACTGAACTATTGGCTAAAATATCGTAGGATACTGAAGAAAAGTATTCAATACTTCGGGACAAATAAACGAATGGGGCTTGTCCATTTTCAATAGTGGCTTCCACTACCAGTTTTGGCTCCTGCACACTCAGTTTAAAGTCAACTGTCTTTTCACAGGATGAAAAAAACAAAACCGTAAGCAAAAGCAATAATGTCGTTGAAATTTTCATAGCCAGTGTAAAAATAACCCGCCAAGTGTGAAATAGTTTGGAAAGAAGAACTCCGGTCTCATTTGAACAAGACCGGAGTTAAAGTACTGATATACCCACCAACCTGCCTCCGCAGGCAGATTTTCATAATTTAGCCGAGATATGCTTTTAAAGCACTGCTGTAACGGGCCTTTTGTAAGCGCTTAATAGCCCTTTCTTTGATCTGGCGGATACGTTCCTTTGTCAGATCGTATTTCTGACCAATTTGCTCGATGGTTACCCCATTTTCGCCATCCAGGCCAAAGTAAGCATTAACAATCTCAGCTTCCCGGGGAGAAAGTGATTTTAATACCCGGCGAATTTCGTTTCTGAGTGAATCCTTCATCACATCGTCATCTGTGTCATCACTGCCTTCCAGTAAATCACCCATCGCTACATCTTCAGCTTCATGCACAGGAGCGTCCAGCGAAGTGTGACGGGTGTTGCTTTGGAAAATGTTGTTGATCTCGGTTTCACTCATCTCCAGCAATTCGGCAAGCTCTTCTGTAGAAGGCTCCCTTTCATGCTCTTGCTCAAAAGCCATATAGGCTTTGTTTGCTTTGTTATAGGTGCCAATTTTGTTTTGAGGCAGGCGGACTAATCTGCCCTGCTCTGCCAACGCCTGCAAGATGGACTGGCGAATCCACCATACGGCGTATGAAATAAATTTGAAACCTTTGGTTTCGTCAAAGCGTTGTGCCGCTTTAATCAAGCCGAGGTTACCCTCGTTAATCAAGTCACTTAATGACAACCCCTGGTGCTGGTATTGCTTGGCCACAGATACCACAAAACGAAGATTCGCCTGTACCAACTTGTCTAAAGCCCTCTGAGCATCCAAAGGGTTCTTATGAAACATCTTGATACGCTGGGCTAGTGTAGTTTCCTCCTCAGGAGTAATCATTGAAATCTTAGAAATCTCCTGTAAGTACTTTTCAACTGCCTGGGAATCCCTGTTTGTGATCTGGGTAGCAATTTTGAGCTGCCGCATAATTAAAACTGTTTAAGAATCAAACGAATAAATGACAGTCTTTGTTTGCAGAATGTTGCAAATGGATAGTTAATTGCAATAATACGAATTTACCGTCCGGGACTGTCTGCAAAGGTAGTTAATAACAGCGGTATCTCATAGCATTATGTCGCTAAAATTACTCACAGAATGATGCGCAAACGTTTTCTAATGTGAATAATCCTCTAAAAACTGCTTCCAGCCTGACTTCTATTGGTTAATTGACTAAAAATAACTTTTTAACTCTAACCCTTAGCCGCAGGAGCCTTTTTTGCCCGCCTGCTCAATATTATCCAAATCGCCAAACCTGAAAGAAAAAGCAATGATGAGATTACCTCAGCCTGAGTAGGTTGAAACCCAAGAATGTTGATACGGGTATTTACCCTTATTTTTTCAATAAAAAATCGTTCGATACCATTGAGCATCAGGTATAAAGCAAATAGAGTACCGGGAATTTTTAACCTTTTTCTCAAGCTCCACAAAATAAAAAAGAGAATAAAACAGGCTACGATTTCATATAGCGGAGTTGGATAAACAGCTTCGGGTAGTTCG
This sequence comes from Chitinophagaceae bacterium UBA2789, assembly GCA_002352145.1. Taxonomy (GTDB): domain Bacteria; phylum Bacteroidota; class Bacteroidia; order Chitinophagales; family Chitinophagaceae; genus JJ008. Next base: position 2,070 of record DEHX01000017.1, on the reverse strand, counting down.
TTACAAAATTTGCCTTCACAACCCGGTATTTTGATCCCCATTTCGTTTACGTTATGTGGGTACTTGTAAGCCCACATCCAATCTGGTAGCCAGGAAAAAGGCTTAGGATTATTATTGACAATACCCCAGTCGCCATCCCCGGAAACCTGGCAACCAATCCTGCCTACGGCGTAAGCGATCATCATAGTTGGGCCAAAAGCGTCATTCAGATGCCAAAAGCCGATTTTATGTTTTCTGGCGTACCACCAGATAGCCAAACCGGCGCAAATCAAACCGCCATAGAAAGTAAGTCCCTTAGCAGAGAAGATATAATCTGAAGGATGTTCCAGAAAATCAGACCAATTCTCAAAAATATCAAAGAGCTTGGCTCCAACCAGGCCAAAAACAAGAGCAATAATTGTAAGCTCTCCTACCCTGTCGTGGGGCCATATTCTTACTGTCCTTTTTTCTGGTTTGGCCAGCTTTTGTTTGTTCTTCTCCCACCATTTTAATCCGGCAAAAAGCAGCCCAAGCCCAATACCTGCAGGCCAGCTACCCATTCCTGAAAAAATAAAAGCCTGTGGATCTTCTGTTGCCGAACTATCGAGAATAAAAAGGGCAACAATTTTATAGCCTAATACAAAACCAAGCAAAAAATTCAAGCCTATGTCAAGCATACTTGCCGGCTGCCCCACCATTACCTGCATCTCGGTAGGCTGAAAAAGGCCCTGCCTGCTTTTTCGCTTCAACTCATTGGCTAAGACCACCGCAGCAACAATGAAAGCGATAGCTACAAAAAAGCCAAATGAATTAACGAATCGAAGGAAAGTCCATTCTACGCCAAAAAGGTCCTTAAATGCATAGTAAAGGTTAGGATACATGAATACTTAATTGATTGGGGGCGAATATACTAAAGAAAGCCCCGAGTTATCAATTTTACCCTTTAAGAATTGTATTAAAAAAGCCCCGTAAATCATCGGGGCTTTCCTCATATATAAGCGATAAGTATTAGTTACAATGCTGCTCGAATGCAGCAATCAGATTCTGGGCTATTACCTGGGCCGGTCTGCCTTCAATCTGGTGCCTCTCGATAAAATGTACCAGTTGTCCGTTCTTAAAAAGAGCGATGGCCGGTGAAGAAGGAGGATATGGCATAAGATGCTGGCGCAACGCTTTGACTGCATCTACATCAAAACCAGCAAAACTTGTAGTAAGGTAGTCTGGTTTCTTAGGAGTATTATGCACAGCCATTAAAACACCCGGACGGGCAGTACCGGCTGAACATCCGCAAACTGAATTGATCATAACAAGGGTTGTTCCCTCTTTGGCGAGTTGTACTTCAACTTCAGCTGGCGAAAGAAGTTCTGTAAATCCATTTTCGGTCAGTTCTTCTTTCATGGGGATTACTATTTCCTCTGGATACATAGTTTATCTGTTTGATTATTAATAAAACACAAAGCTATACAAAATGTTGAGCTGATATCAAGTATACCTTACGCAGAAGCAATTCTGGCAGTAAAAATTTCTGATTTCGGAAATAATGTCCCGATTTGTTCATGATCACTGTCAGGTATGACATTATTATTTGCCATGGTATAAGGTTTGACAAACTATAATCAAATTCTTTAATCTAAAAACTATAATTATGGCATACGTAAAATTCAGCAGAAAGCCTTTTGAAGGTACATTTAGCAACCTGGTTGATGACCTTTTTACAGAACTGCCGGTGTTACTAAGCAGCGGCTTTAACAATACTGTAAGAAAAGATTCAATACCTGTAAACGTCAAAGAAACAGAAAAGAGTTTTCAACTAGAAGTGATTGCTCCGGGTTTTGACAAAACTGATTTTAAAGTAAACATCGAACAAGATATTTTGACTGTGTCTGCAGAAAAGACGAATGAGGCAAATGAAGAAAGCGATAAACAAATAAGGAAGGAATACAACTTCCGGTCTTTTAAGAGATCTTTCACATTGGACGAAAGAATTGATGCAACGAGTATTGAAGCATCTTACGTCAATGGTGTGTTGAGATTAAACCTTCCGAAAAAGGAAGCTGTCAAACAATCTGCGACTGAAATTGTAATAAAATA
>DEHX01000071.1 GCA_002352145.1 Chitinophagaceae bacterium UBA2789 | reverse complement strand
GGCGGCATCGGCAATGGCTTTTAGTCTTTCTTCACTGTAAAATTTATCTACACTGCTTTTGTATGTGCCGTCAGCATTGCACTTAATAAAAACAAGTCCCTTCATGCCGATCTGTGGCCGTTTTACCCATTCTGTTAATTCATCCGTTTGTTTACGGCTGTATTCGCTGCAACCGGGAACGGCAATGGCCAGCACTGTTTCTGCTTCGTCAAAAACTTTGAAATCGGCCCCGTTGATCAGGGGAGAACTGTCTTGTTTGTCAACATATACAGTGGCTGGTTTTTTCAGGTTCAGCAACTGCATGCCAAAACGGATATCGGGTTTATCGTTGCCATAATTCCACATGGCATCTTCCCAGGTCATTCTTGGAACGGATTCTGTATAATCAATTCCTTTTACCTCTTTGAAAATGGACTTGATCATACCTTCAAACATGTTCAAAATATCTTCCTGCTCCACAAAGGCCATTTCGCAGTCTATCTGGGTAAATTCAGGCTGGCGGTCTGCCCGAAGGTCTTCATCACGGAAGCATTTTACAACCTGGTAGTAACGGTCATAACCACTTACCATCAGCAGTTGTTTGAAGGTTTGTGGCGATTGGGGCAGGGCATAGAACTGTCCGGGGTTCATTCTTGACGGTACCACAAAATCCCTTGCACCTTCCGGTGTAGATTTGATCAGGAATGGCGTTTCAATATCCATGAAATTATTCTGGTGCAGGTAATTTCTGGCGGCACGGTTCACCGCATAACGCAATTCAAGATTCTTCTTTACAGCGTTTCTTCTCAGGTCGAGAAAGCGGTATTTCATCCGCAGGTCATCACCACCATCGGTATCATCCTGGATGGTGAAGGGTGGAACTGCTGACTTGTTCAGAACTTTAAAAGAAGAAACAAGTATTTCAATATCCCCCGTGGCGATATTGGGATTTTTATTACTTCTCTCATTGACAGTACCGGTGGCCTGCAGTACAAACTCACGGCCCAGCGGATTTTCTTCCAATTGTTTATTTAGTTCTTCTCCAAACAATAACTGGGTAATGCCATACCGGTCACGGAGGTCAATAAATGTGATAGCCCCGAATTTACGGACTGTTTGTACCCATCCGGCCAGGGTTACTTCCGTTCCTTTGTTTGTCAGCCTTAATTCGCCACAAGTGTGAGTTCTGTACATGTTCAGTTGAAAAGTTGATAGGTTGTAAAGTTGAAATGGGGCGCTACCAATAACGAAAGCCCCGGTTGCCGCAAAGATAAGTTAGCAGCCTCTTTTTTAGGCCTGAATTTGAAGAGTCAGAATATACCTGTTTTTTGAGTGTTATCCCACAGAATTCGGGTTTTTATTACCATAAGAATAATTTTATTAGTTTACCTGAAAACTCTTCATTGATATTTAGAAATGCCACCACCTGATACGATTCATATAACTGACAGAATTCAAATTCCAGACTCAATTAATTCTTTAATTGATTCAATTTTGCTGGCAAATAGGATTGAGTTTGGGTATGAAAAAGCGGAAGAACATCATGTAGATTTATCCTGGCTTTTGGTAATTGTAGTGTTGGCAGGTATTGCTATTATAGCCGGACTTCTAATATCCATTATAAAACATTTCCTAAGTACTAGTAAGAAGAAGGGAGAGACAATTGCAGTCAATGCAACGGAGGAAAATGCTACTGTTTATGATAGCTGGCTCAGTATGTATAATCCATATTATGCAACACTTTCCCCCGAATTAAAGAGCCGGTTTATTTATAGAGTTATTCAGTTTATTCAATCAAAGAAATTTTCTTTTCATTCAGTTGAGCCTGATGAACAGGCTGTTGTTTTGATTAGTGGTGCAGCCATACAAATAAGTTTTGGACTAAAAAATTTCCTGCTTGACCATTACCCGGTCATAAATGTCATTAAGAAGGAGTATGTGCTAAAAGCGGATAATGACACTTATTATGGTCATGTAAGCCGCAACGGGATTTATGTTTCCTGGAAGCATTTTCAGGAGGGGTACGAAGATTATTCCGATTCAGTAAATGTTGGGCTGCATGAAATGGCACATGCCCTCTCATTTGATGCCTACCTTGGAAATGAAGATATTCACGACAGGAAATTTAAAACCCGGCTTCAGAATTTTGTAAAAGACGGGGTGCCTGTTTTCAGAGCATTGAAAAGCACATCAAGTCATGTACTGGATGATTATGCTTCCACAAATTTTGATGAGTTTTGGGCAGTTTCGGTGGAAACTTTTTTTGAAAACACGGAATCATTCAGGCAAAATCGGCCCGAATTATACCAGGAAATGTGTGAGACATTAAATCAGGATCCTTTGTCGCCAAGCAAGATTATTGATTCTCATATTGCAGGGTTTTGATTGTATACTCATATTTACTTACATAGTTGTAGCCCTATGCTCTTTTATTTCCCTGGGTCTTTGTATGGTATAATAATATAGTAAGATAGCAGCCCCGGTAAAGAAAGGTATCAGCGCCATATGTTTTCCGGTAAACTGATTCCACACTATTACTTCATCAAACCCAAAAAATTCACTGATCATCCAGTAGCCGTTGGCACAAATCCAAAAAGTAATGGCCAGGTTGTGTGCCAGTTCAGATTTCATTTGTCTTGTTCGCCAAGCAATGATTATTGAAATGACAAGAGTGGGAATGAACATGGCTAATCCCAGTTCCCTCCATATAAGGCACCAGCTGATGTCTTTTACCAGCCAAAAAACAATATGCATATTTTCCATGCGGCGATAGCGGGAGGGGATGCTGTAAATAGCTTCGTTGGTCTGTTCCATCTTTTGTGAGTTAAGAAAAGTAAGTTAAGAAATGTTGCGGGAAAGAATCCTGGTAAACCGTCTAACATCCGCTTCTGCTGTTATTGGCGTATTGTAAAGCAGGTGATCTGCCAGTTGTTTGGCAAAGAAAGGCGCTAATGAGCAGCCCTTTGTTCCCATACCGTTTAATATGCCAACTTGCGAATGCAATGGGTGTAAACCTACAAAGGGCCTTCTTTCTAAAGTGGCGGGTCTGTTACTGGCAATATGTCCGGTAACAGTGTAAGGAACTTTCAACCATTCTCTTAGCAATAATTCTGTCTTTTCTCTGAATGCCAGTGTTGGATTCAGGTCATCAAAATCCCATTGATAAGAAGAACCTATCCACCAATGACCGGCTGTGGCCAGCGGAACAAGCATCATCCCTCTCTTATAAATCCGTTCAGCCGGAAGATCTGGGATTTCAAGTGTCAATGCCTCTCCTTTGTTTGGTGCAAAGGGTAAGGTGTTGAAATAGGGATTGCTTCCGGCAATAGCGCCATCACAGAAAATAATTTTTTCGGCAGTTATTTCTTTATAACGAACTACTTCAGTTGTAAAGATCAGCTGTGAAAGATCAAATTGCTCATTTAGTATTTTCCCTTTATATGTTAAAATCTTTCTCCATGCCGGTATGATATTGTCTAAGTGGGCTGTGTAAGCTGGTTTCACTTGTCCATATCCCAGTTCATAATTAAACAGATCGTTATAATTGACCGATTCATCCAATGAAACATAAGCTGCATTTTCGTTCACCCGTTGCTGAAAGCTTTCCCTCATCTGGGCACTGGGAAAAAAATCAATGATATCTTTTTGTGAAATAGCCTTTATACCGAGTTGCTTGCCAAATTCTGTATAAGCATTCCAGGCAAAGGGAAGCAGTTCTTCAATCATCCATGCAGTTACATGTCTTCTGCCGGTTACGGGATTTATTATGCCGGCTGCAAGGCGTGAAGGCGCATTTGGGTCGTTATTATCTATGACAAGAAATGACCTGTCGCTTTTTTCGAGATAATAACTAAGCCAGGTGCCACTTATCCCTTGGCCGATGATAAGATACTGAAACTGCATGAGGCAAAAGTAAATGAAATGAGGCTTAGCCTTTTTGCATAATTTGATTTAATGACTCTGTTGTATAGGAAGAGTTGTTCATCAGTTTTATTTTAGAAAATTCGGCTAGTGGTAAATTTCTTAGTAAGGCCAGCATTACTTTAATTATGTATCCATGGCTTACCAATACAATCGTTTCATTGTTGTGATTTTGCCGTATTTCATCCAGGAAAGCAGCCGATCGTTCAGCCACAGATTCAATTGTTTCCATGTCTTCGTAAATATCAGTTTCAAAATAAGGCTGTGGATAGACCTTTCCTTGTAATACCCCCAGGTTTCTCTCCATTAATCTTTCATCAGTAATAATCCTGCTGCTGTTGTTATGCTTATGAATAGCTTGTGCTGTTTGCAGGGCACGGTTGAGAGGACTTGAATAAATTGTCTGAAAAGAGAATTGTTTCAACTGTACTCCCAGATTTTCGTTTTCCTTTATTCCCTTTTCAGACAAAGTGCCATGTTTTTGTCCCTGGCAAATATTTAGTCCATTCTCAATGGTTTCCCCATGCCTTGCAATTATCAGCCTGGTCATATTTACTCCTTTCTGTTATTCTACATTAACCCTGATTCCTTCAGAATGTGAAGAAAACTCAGGAGCATACATACACTGAATACTGGTTATCCCATTGCTGAAATTACCTGTATGGGTGGCAAACAAAGTATATTCAAATACATAGGTCCCCTTTCTCAGGTAAGAGAAAAAGAAGTTGGTACTGGCGTCTTTGGTACTCTCATAATAGCCAAGGCCGCCCTGCCATTTATAACTACTCAGTACGTTAACTGGTTCAAATGCGGATGCCCGCATATCTTTCATATGCACATATTCCATATCCCTGTCCACTCTCAATTCTACCCGTACTTTTATTTTGTCTCCAACCTTTATGGCATCACCGTCATTCACCGGAGTGATAACAGGACCACGGTCTGTATTTTTTTCTACAAACAACTTTTTATTGAGTTTAAGTGGAGTAGAAGCAGTAGTGATCTTATCAAGGTCTTCAAAATATTGCCAGTACACAGCACCCCATGTAACCGGAGATTGATTATTGGCGCTGCTTACAGAAACTGAGATATTGCCCATTTCTGGTTTTACCAATCTTCCCTCTATAGTTTTCTTGATATATCCAGTTCCAGCTTCTTTCTCGTCTGTTGTTTTGATAAAAGCCGGTCCAAGCTTGATTTCCACGATCGGATCATTTATCAGCCAGTCATTTCCTTGTAAAAGGAGAGCATAACAGGCCTCTGCGGTAGCTTTAGTGGTTTTCCAGTTATTGGTCTGTTTGTTCTTTAATAACCAGGTTTTCAGGTCATCAATTGTTTTATTGTCTTTTCCTATTTCATGGAATGTTTCTATCAGTAAAGAATGGGTTTCGATTGGTGCTTCATACCAGAACCAGCCATTTCTCTGGTCTTTCCAGTACATACCCAACTCTTCGTTGCTGATGGATGTTTCTTTCAGCGAATTTAATATAGCAGAAGGTGTCTTTGTGTCTGCCGTTCTGTATAGTGCCAGTGCTGCCATTCCTTGCATATACTTACTCTGCCCAACCCATGTTTGCTGCATCCGGCTGCGGAAATAATCATAGGCTTTTTTAGAGGCGGTAGCTATTTCATAATCGGGGAAGAAGCTGCGCATATATAAATATTGGATAGTTGTATAACCGGGTGTGTAGGTTTTAAGGTTTGTTTTGTACTTGACCAGGTTATCGTAGTCTTCTTTTATTTGCCTGTCGAGATAGGGTATGGCTTTGGTCAATATAGCCTTAAGATATCCTTCCTGTCCGGGAGCAATAGCTTTCAGTTTTTTCAAATGACCGATTCCAGTGACGATATACTGGGTCATATACCTGTCGTCTGGCCCGCCTTTGAACCATACAAAACCACCATTGCTGCTTTGCATTTGTTTCAGCTTATCATAAGAACTTTGTAATTGCTCAGCCATTTTTATCATATCAAAAAGCAGGGCGATATTTTTCTTTTGTTCATTTTCATTCTTTGCCTGCAATACCCATGGTGTTTCTTCCAGCAGGATAGCTTTTAGTTCCTGGTTTTTTTGAAGGTTACTAAGCAATGCAGCTGTGTCTTTTGTTTTCCATTTTTCAAAAACTTGTTTGATCCTTGGTGATGAATTGGCGATAAAGCTTGCCAGCGAATTTGCATAGTAACGGTTCCATGTCTGCTCTGCACAATCGTAGGGGTATTCCATAAGGTAGGGAAGAGCCTGTACCGCATACCACGCAGGATTAGAAGTGTACTCCACTGTCAGGCTGTGATGCTGGATGCTTTCACTTTTTCCGCTGTTCAGCAGTTTTTCAAAGCTGAAATTTTTAGTACCGGTCCCTCTCATGGGTAAGGGCATCGATTCTGTCACCAGCATCCGGTTCGTCAATACTGGTAGTGCATTTTCTTCACCGTCACTATAGCTGCCACTTTTGGCAATAATTCTCCATACCAGTGCTTTGTTGAACTGGTAGGGAATATCAATAGGGAATTTTAACGCTTCACTTTGGCCGGCAGCTACCGTAAAATACTGGTTGGCTACACTGTTGTGAAACCAGCCATCTACCGGTTCGCCGGTGGTGGCATCAAACAACTGGAGTTCGGCTGTGCCGGTCATCTCCTTATCTGTGAGATTTACAACTTTGGTGCTGAATTCCATTTTGTCACCTTCTCTCAGGAAACGGGGAGCATTGGGTTGCACCATCAGTTCTTTTTGCGTAATTATTTCTTTGGTGCTGCTGCCAAAAGCTGCTTCTTTGGTATGTGCCAGGGCCATGAATTTCCACTTCGTCAATGCTTCGGGCATTGTAAAGGAGAATTCAATAGCTCCGCTGCTGTCGGTTCTTAATTCCGGGAGGAAGAAGGCTGTTTCGTTAAAGTTCTTCCGGATTTTTATAGAAGCGTCTTGTTGATTATTTTTTTTGTCATCAATTCTATCAGTTACTCCGTCACCATCTTTATCTCTCATAGTTACTTTATAAGCAACAATTTTTGATGGATCATTCGTGTCAGCTACTGCTGATGTATCGGCCACTGCTGGAGCCGGAGCCCCGCTTGCCTCCTCACTTACATTCCTCGTTCTATAATAATAAGTTTGATTTCCATATTCCTCAATATCACTTTGAAAAAGGTAATCATAGGCTTTTGTTACATACTTTGATTCTTCAGCGTACACATATTTTTGATAGGACTGAAGCTGACTGAAGTTCTGTGAACCGCTCCATGTTTTATTGTTGTAATAATAAGGCCAAATGGAGGGCTCATTCCAGTTATGCGAATAAAACTGGTCTAATGATGCATCATACATGCTGGCCAGCATTTCTGCGGCTACTTTGTCTTTCTTGTATCCGGTGATTTTTATTTTCCATTTTTCTTCGCTGCCGGGCAATGTTTTTTCCCGGTAGGTCATGTATTCTATTTGCAGATCTTTATTTGTCCAGGGAACATTGATGCTTTGATTTAACTGGTAAACCCTGTTATGTTTTACAAATAGCCAGTTAGCTCCGAATCCACCACGGTCTGCTTCTGTAGCAGGGAATGAGAAGGTTTTTTTCTGGTTGTTTAGTTGCAGGAAGGAGTAGTCGGTAGTTGACTGTTTACTGTTGACCATTGACTTATTTACCTGGTGTACAATAAACAGGTTGTCAGCAGCAGTACCTATTTCTACTGTTGCTTCCTCTCCCGGTTCAACGGTTGTTTTCTTTATGCCTGTCCACAAATAATCGGGTTGGTTCAGCTGGTTACTTTTTTCATCTGTGAGTTCGATGTATTTTACATCTTTTACTTCCTCTCCGTTTTTGTCTTTAGTACTTATTTCAACCATGTAGAACCCGGGAAGCCATGAGCCATGAACAATTGGCCATGAGCCATTCTTGTTAACTGAATCTGCTTTGCTAAAAACCTGTTCACCTTTTTCCCAACTCTTATAATCACTCTCGTTATCATACTCATCATGAGGAAAGTTTTTGATGTATTCCTCTTTACTCATTACAAACTGGTCAGGTCTTTGCCAGAAACGATTCCGGATCAAACGCTTTTCTTCTTTCAGCTTGCTGATGGTTACTTTTATGATAGCAGGTTCATATTCACCATTCATGTTTTGTGTCCGTATACTCAACGATTTTAAGCTATCTGCAGGCAAAGTGGATGGGACATTTGCCACAAGCATCAGTGACTTATAGCTTACGGAAACAGATTTTTCACCACTGCGGGTCTCTCCATTAATATCTGTTACATCTGCATAAACTGTATAATCAAAGACCGGCTCAAATTTTTTATCAACTTTTAGGTCTGGTATAGCCTTGAATTCAAAGCTGAATTTTCCGTCTTTATCCGTTTTCGCTTCACCATGGGCTATTTCCATTTCATCGGAGGGGGGCTGCCACCAGCGCCAAAACAGCCAGGGGTAAATAAACCTCGGTTGCCGTACCACCCGGTATTTCACTGTGGCGCCGTCAATATTGTTTCCGGCATAAGCTTTTGCAATACCGGTTACTTTTATCATGTCATTTACTTTATAAGTGCCTTTTATAGTTTCGTAATCAACATAAAACTTTGGCCGCTTATATTCTTCCACCCTGAAACTGGCATTACCTGCATCAGGTTTTGTATAAATATTAAATAAACCGTTCAGGCCTGATTCTGGTAATTGGAACCTGCCACTAAAAGAGCCAAATTCATTTGTCTTTATTTTTATTGTATCCAGGTCCTGGTAATTGGCATCTCTCAATATTACCTGTGTAGAATAATTGGCCTTTACACTGCCGGTTTTTTTGACTGTGTTTTTAGTAAGGACAATGCCTTTAAAATAAACAGTCTGGCCCGGACGGTAAATACTTCTGTCTGTAAAAAGGTGGATACTTGTGGTTTCCTTTGCATCTTCAGTTTGCGGATCCCTGTAATAGTAATAATCATACACAAAGTCATTCATAAAGAGCCTGTCGCTATTATGCGTTACATCCAGCAGGTAGGCGTAGTTCCCATAATTGGTATTGTCCCGTTTTCCTTTCTCCATCCGGAAAAAGCCGTTATTGTCAGTCAGGTAGGTTTTTCCTTTTTCTTTTATGTACTTACGCTGGTTGTAATCATACTTTTGCTCCCAAACCTGTACAGCTGCTTTGGCAAGCGGCTGGCCATTATCCCGGTTCAATACAAAGAAGTCATCACTGTTGTTTACATAGCTGATGGCTGATACATAAAACAGCCTTGCGCCAATCAGGGCTTTTTGGGCGTCGAGGTTTTTTTCATTCGATGCTACCAGGATATATTCGCCTGAGGGTAATGCATCAATTTTTATTTCTGCACTATGCGACTGCAGGTCATTGGTAGAAGGAAGAACTTGCTGCCAGTTACGGATAGGTGTCGCTGCTATTATAGCCGGCCAATACTTTTCATCATATTGGTTTTCCAGAAGTTTCTTAAGGTTATCGTCCGCTTTTATAAGCCTTAGGTAAAGCGTACTGATATTTTTATAATTAATCAATGACCTGAAAGGCTGGCC
>DEHX01000169.1:11645-13411 GCA_002352145.1 Chitinophagaceae bacterium UBA2789 | reverse complement strand
GGTGATACTGTTTTGCTTATTCAGATGAAAGGTGCTAAAATTGATTCAACCAATTCTCCATCTTTCGGCACTATTACTGACTATAGAAATACAGGCAACTACGAAATAAACTATGTAGAATCGAAATCCGGTAATATCATTGAGTTAAAAAATATAATCACCCGACAGTATGATATCCCCGATGGCAAAGTGCAGCTGATACGAGTGCCATATTATCAGAATGCTACCATCACATCTATGTTGACTTGCCCACCATGGGATGGCTCAAAAGGTGGTGTACTGGTTTTGAATGTAAGAGATACCGTTACACTTAATGCAAATATTGATGTAAGCGGAAAGGGCTTCAAAGGTGCAACAGGCTTTAATCCGCAAAATACCACACTCAATTGCTTCAGAAATAATTACGTTGAACCAATCAGCAATAATGGAATAGCAGGACAAAAAGGTGAAAGTATAGTTAGTATTTCATCTAACATTATCTGTGGAAAAGGAAGCCCGGCTGGCGGTGGAGGTGGTGGATTGGGTCATAACAGTGGTGGCGGTGGCGGTTCCAATGGAGGGGCTGGTGGTTTTGGAGGCTACCAGCTTGAGCCATGTGGCAATTCCCCATTTGATAACAGAGGAATTGGAGGTAGGGCACTATCATATACCACTTCAGCAAACAAAGTATTTATGGGCAGTGGCGGAGGTGCCGGGCAGGCAGATAATGCAGGCAATATTCCTCCTGGCGGGGGAAATGGGGGCGGGATTGTGATAATTAATTCAGCATATTTAAAATCAAATTCTTTCAAAATAATCGCCAATGGTGATAATGGGGTTTCTTGTACAATTCCACCTTCTGTGGATTGCCATGATGGAATGGGCGGCGGAGGAGGAGGCGGGTCAATATTGTTGAGCGTAAATCAATTTATTGACAATGCTGCAACAGAAAATAAAGGAGGTAATGGAGCCAATATGATCGGTTCTGTAGCATTGGGAGGCAGAATAGGTGCTGGCGGAGGCGGCGGCGGGGGCCTGCTTTTCATTAAACCATTATCTCTTCCTTCAAACTTATCCAACATAAATAACGGGGGACTAAATGGTGTGTTAACCTCAGATGGTAATAATCCGTGGGGAGCAACTTCAGGACAAAGTGGAACAACTTTGTTTAACTTACTGTTACCTTTCGACAACACCCCTTTTAGACCCAATATTGATTCTGTAAGGGTAAAAGACAGCCTGCTTAGCTGCAATAGTTTTGATTTTAAAGGATTGGCATATACAAACACACATCCTGTTGCTTCATGGATGTGGTATTTTGGTGATGGCGGAACCGCAAACACTCAAAATGCAACCTATAGCTATCCAATAGCCGGTACCTATCCTGTCAAACTTATTGTTACAGATATCAATGGCTGCAAGGACAGCATCAGTATCAATGTTACAGCTTCTTTATTAACCATGGATGCTGGGCCAGCTGATACTATCTGTAGCGCCTCAACAGTGACATTACAAGCTAACGCAACGGGAGCTACACAATACTCCTGGAGCCCCGCCAGTTTAGTAAATAATCCTTCAGTATTAAACCCTGTTGTATCTCCATCATCGAGCACTACTTTTTATCTCACCGCAAACAATGCAGCAGGTTGTTCTCAAACTGACTCGGTCAGGATTGAAGTAAGATCTGTAAATAATTTTACGGTTAATCCACCGGTAGAAGTATGTCAGAATAGTACAATACAACTATCGGCATCCGGCGGGGATGTATATAACTGGACTCCTGCTTC
>DEHX01000169.1:0-11604 GCA_002352145.1 Chitinophagaceae bacterium UBA2789 | reverse complement strand
CACCTGCTGCCTCATTGGACAATCCTTTGCTCTCTTCACCTGTAGCAACTCCTGTTGTGACAACAAAGTATTTTGTTCAGGGAACTGATATTGACGGTTGTACAAACACAGACAGTGTACAGGTAATCGTTTCTGCCACTAACAAAGGCGGATACCTGATGCCTACTGCATTTACGCCAAATAATGACGGACTAAATGACTGCTATGGTATTAAGTACTGGGGTATCATTCAGGAACTTGAATTCAGCATTTACAACCGCTGGGGCGAAAGAATATTTTTTACAAGGAATCCGGGAGAATGCTGGGATGGCAGGTATAAGGGTATACCACAAGACCCCGCCGTTTTTATCTATATGATTAAAGCCAAAACAACCTGTGAAAATAATATTTTCCGAAAAGGAACATTTACACTTATCAGGTAGATCTTTTGAATACGAATCTTAATATTTCCTTTTCACCTTCCATAAACTTGTCAAATGGCTGAAACCCTGTCTTAAGGAGCACTTTTTGTGAAGCAAGATTCTCAGACTCCACTACCCCATATATTTCCTGTAAAGGTGTAACCAAGTTAAAATAAGTCAGGCCCCCTCTTGTAACTTCAGTTGCAAAACCTTTCCCCCAGCAATCAGGAATAAAAGCATAGCCCAATTGTGTTTTAACATTATCCCCGGGGATCGGGTTTACAACAAATGATCCGACAAACCTGCCTGCCTCTTTTTCCTCGATCGCCCATCTCCCCATCCAGGGTTCAGTATAACCGGCAATAGCTTCAAACAGAAAGGCATCACTTTCTTCCCTATTTTTTACCGGCCGTATAAAACGCATTACATCAGGATCGCCCTGCAACAAAAAGAAATCATCCGCATCAGACTTCCTAAAATGCCGGACGATTAATCTTTCTGTTTCAAAAACGATCATTGCTTATTTGTGGATTTCAGACGTAAAATGAAATTCAATATCGGGGTTATTGGATTTTTCTGTATTCAAGAACCATTCACTTTGTGCCAGGTAAACAGGATGTCCGTCTTTGTCCTCTCCGGCATTGGCCTGTTTAAAACGCAAAAAGTCTTCCAGTTTCCCGGGATCTTTGGCTGTAAGCCAGCAAGCCTTGTAAAAAGGCAGTGTATTAAAAACTACCGAAGCACCGTATTCATGCAAAAGCCGGTATTGTATCACCTCAAATTGAAGCTCCCCCACACAGCCAATAATTTTTTTATTCCCGCCAAATTGTGTAAAAAGCTGTGCCACCCCTTCATCCGTTAACTGCAGGAGGCCTTTTTCCAACTGCTTGGTCTTCATTGGGTCTTTATTCACCACTTCTTTAAATATTTCAGGCGAAAAAGACGGAATGCCGGTAAAATAAAATTCTTCTCCTTCTGTCAGGGTATCTCCGATTTTAAAATTTCCCGTATCAAATAATCCTACCACATCCCCGGCATACGCATCCTCTATGATGCTTTTGTCTCTAGCCATAAATGAGTAGGGGTTGCTGAAACGGACATCTTTGTCCAGCCGCACATGATGAAAGTATTTATTGCGTTCAAATCTACCTGAACAAACCCTGAAGAATGCTATCCGGTCCCTGTGCTTGGGATCGAGGTTGGCATGTATTTTAAATACAAAGCCGGTCATTTTTTCTTCTTCCACATTCAGCAACCGGGTAGTTGTCTGCCTGCTTCTTGGCGTGGGGGCTATCCGGATGAATGTATCGAGCATTTCTTTCACCCCAAAATTATTAATAGCACTACCAAAAAAAACCGGGGCGACTTTACCGGCAAGGTATTCATCAGTTTTTAATTGACCGTGTACCCCATCCACCAATTCCACATCCTCCCTTAGTTGAGCTGCATCTTTTTCACCCAGCTTTTCATCCAGTATTTTATCAGTTATATCTGAAATGGAAATACTGTCTTCATCAGCCTTGGTATTGGCGGTGAATAACAATAAACTTCTCTGGTCAAGATTGTAAACTCCTTTAAAATCCTTCCCGCTGTTAATCGGCCATGTCATTGGGTGTAGAGCGATATTGAGCTCTTTCTCGATTTCCTCGAGCAGATCAAACCGGTTTTTGCCATCCCTGTCCATCTTGTTGATAAATACAATTACAGGTGTATCTCTCATACGGCATACTTCCATCAGCCTGCGGGTTTGATCCTCTACCCCGTTCACACTGTCCACTACAAGAATTACACTGTCTACCGCAGTTAATGTCCTGTAAGTATCTTCTGCAAAATCCTTGTGACCGGGAGTATCCAGCAGGTTAATGAGACAGTTATTATACTCAAAACTCATCACCGAAGTAGCCACAGAGATACCCCGCTGCCGTTCAATTTCCATAAAATCACTAGTGGCATGCTTCTTTATCTTATTACTTTTAACCGCACCGGCCACCTGGATGGCTCCTCCAAATAAGAGGAATTTCTCTGTAAGGGTGGTCTTACCGGCATCCGGGTGAGATATAATGGCAAAGGTCCTTCTGCGCTGTATTTCGTTGTGATACTTCATAAATGCCGGCAAAGGTAAGGCAGAGTGCCTGATTTTAACCCTGTAGATATGGATTGCTCATACACCACCGCGGCTTTACCCAGTTATTCGCTGCTGCCGCTCAAATTCAAAATCATATGCCCTTTTCAGGGCATCCTGCAGCTCTAACTTGTATTTTTTAAAACTGGTAAAGGCAGCAGTGCCAAAAAGAAATACCGAAATAAAATACCAGATAGTAAACTGAACCGTGATAATGGAACTCATGTTCATTTCCTTATCGCCTTTATCACTCAGTGATGACTGCAAAACCAACTTGAACTGAACCAACAGGGCAATGAGCATAATGGCACCCAGGACCCCGGCAGACATTGTAACCAGTGACCTGTTTTTATATTCTATGACAGAAATTACAAGACCAATCAAACCGGCCAGAATTGCCACTATTGCAAAAACATTGGGTTTCTCCTTTAAAGAATTTTTATTATCCGGCTCATCCTTTTTGAGAGCCTTCAATAACTCGTTGCTGCTGCCTATCATTGCTATTTTCCATTGCCAGCCCATAGCTATGCCCAGGCCACTATTTTCAGCCAGCGTAGCAGTACCGCATTTTACCTGGCTGAATGGAAGAAGAAACAAAAGTAATCCCAGTGCAAATGCCCAGGTGGTAATATATCTTTTCCTGAAAAAGACATCCGTACTGTTTGTCAAAAAAACCGGTTCTTGTTCTTCTGTCTGCATAAACTTGGGTATGGCGCAAATTTAAATCATAAACCCCTGACCACTGGTAAATTAAGACGGTGGGTTTCGCCATTTTACAATTAATTTTGCCTATGCTCCGGCGCACACTGGAAATTATTGGCAGTAGTTTTTTAATGGCCCTGCAGGAACTGTGGAAGAATAAACTGCGAACATTCCTTTCCCTCTTCGGCATTACAATCGGTATTTTTTGCATTATTGGTGTACTGGCCACCGTCAACAGCCTGGAACAAAATATCCAGAATGAAGTAAAATCATTAGGCGCTAACACTATTTATATTGATAAATGGGATTACAGTGCGGGAGGCGGCCCCGATTACCCCTGGTGGAAATATGTAAACAGGCCTGTTCCGAAATACCATGAAATGAAATTTATCAAAGAGGGAACTGCCAATGCCCGGTTTGTAGCCTTTGCCAATAATGTAAACGATGCTGTTGACTATAAAGGCAGCAGGCTTTCGAATGTAAACATCTACAGCTTATCAGACGATTTTGACGATATACAATCATTCAGTGTTGAGTATGGCCGGTATATGTCAGATGCAGATTTTTCAAGGGGTAATAATGTGGCTGTAATAGGAAATGAAATTGCAGAAAAGCTTTTTACAAAAGCGGAGTATGCGACGGGAAAAATCATACAAGTAAGAGGCAAAAGGATATTAGTAATCGGCGTCATTAAAAAACAGGGAAAACAAATGATTGGAGGCTGGGAGTTTGATAAAAGTGTATTGCTGCCATATATGTATGGCCGCACTATTATCAATGAGTTGAAGGCCGACCCGGTTATAATGGTGCAGGGTAAGGAAAATGTAACCAGCAAGGCACTGAAAGACGAACTGGCCGGTACTATGAGGGCTATTCATAAATTAAGTCCTACCAAAGAAGAAGATTTCGCTTTAAACGACATAAACGATTTCAGCGCTGCCATCAGTTCTTTGTTCGTAAACCTCAACATAGGTGGTTGGGCTATTGCCGCCCTCTCATTAATTGTAGGCATGTTCGGTGTGGCGAATATTATGTTTGTATCGGTAAGAGAAAGAACCAGCCAGATCGGATTGAAGAAAGCATTAGGTGCCAAAAAAAGGGTAATACTGGCTGAATTTTTATTAGAATCTGCATTTTTATGCATCATAGGGGGAGTTATAGGACTGACACTGGTTTTCCTGCTTACCAAACTATTGACCTTGGCCCTCAATTTCCCTGTATTTATATCTACTTCACACATGGTTATGGCAGTATTCATTTGTATAGCAGTGGGTATCATTGCCGGCTTCATTCCGGCCCGGCAAGCTGCCAAAATGGATCCTGTAGAAGCAATCAGGAGTAAGTAAGTTTGCAGCCAATAAAATTTTAGGTGATATGCCCGTCATTCTCGCAATAGAATCCAGTTGTGATGAAACATCTGCTGCAGTTTGCGCAGATGGAAATATCCTTTCCAATTTTATTGCCAATCAAACCGTACATGAAAAATACGGCGGTGTGGTGCCTGAACTGGCTTCCAGGGCACATATGCAGCATATTATACCCGTAGTGGATGCAGCGCTCAAACAGGCTAATTGTGAAATAAAAGATATTGATGCTATTGCTTTCACCCAGTCACCGGGGCTCATAGGTTCTTTGTTGGTTGGCGGACAGTTTGCTAAATCTTTGGCCCTGGCATTGAATAAACCACTGATAGCTGTACATCATATGCAGGCACATGTACTGGCAAACCTTATTGACGACCCCAAACCATCCTTTCCCTTTTTATGCCTCACTGTTAGCGGCGGCCATACCCAAATCGTTCTTTGCGAATCTCCCACCAATATGAAAGTAATTGGAGAAACCATTGATGATGCTGCCGGCGAAGCTTTTGACAAATCAGCCAAATTGCTGGGACTGCCCTACCCCGGCGGGCCATTGATTGATAAATATGCAAAAGAAGGAAACCCGGAGCGTTTTAAGTTTCCGGAGCCCAATATCCCTGACCTGAATTTCAGCTTTAGTGGCCTAAAGACTTCTATCCTCTATTTTTTGCAAAATGCCGGCAAGAGTAATCTCTATAAAGAAGAATTTGCTGCAACCGAGGAAGAAAAAAAGGAGTTTATACAAAATAACCTGGCCGACATCTGCGCTTCTATACAGCACCGTATTATCACCATTTTATTGAATAAACTGAAAAGGGCGTCGCTGGAAACAGGTATCGTTGATATATGTCTCGCCGGAGGAGTGTCTGCCAATAGCGGCCTCAGAAAGGCTTTTGAGGAGATGGGAAGAAAATATCACTGGAATACTTTTATCCCGGCTTTTCAATACTGCACTGATAATGCCGGCATGATAGCCATCACCGGCTATTATAAATATCTCGAAGGCCTATTTGCAGATCTTTCCGTGAGTTCAACTGCCCGGGCCGAGTGGTAATATTCAGCAACCATGGCCAATAATTATTTCCGCTTCAAACAATTTACCATACAGCAGGACAAGGCTGCCATGAAGGTTACCACAGATAGTTGCCTCTTTGGAGCCTGGATGGCAAAAAAGATGACAGAACATACCGGAACACCATCACGGTTATTGGATATTGGTACCGGGACTGGTTTGCTAAGCCTGATGATAGCCCAGCAAAATCGTCATTGTACAATTGACGCTGTTGAAATTGACAGAAACGCTTATGAACAGGCTATTGAGAATGTAATGAGTTCCCCCTGGAAAGAAAATATACAGGTTTTTCATGCAGACATAAAATCTATTGAACCCGGGAAAAAGTATGATGTCATCATAAGCAATCCTCCATTTTATGAAAATGAGCTAAAAGCAGAAAACGAGAATAAGAATTTTGCCCATCACAATTCAGGGCTTGCATTCAGTGACTTATTTGAAATTATTAAACGGCAGCTTAGCCCGGAAGGGCATTTTTATCTGCTGCTGCCATACAAAAGAAATGAAGAGATCAGGAAACTGGTTTTTGAACACCGATTTGAATTAAGCCAAATAGTTCTGGTAAGACAGTCTGTCAATCATAGCTATTTCCGTATCATGCTTTGCGGAAAATTATCATCAGAAGAAAGAGAAAAAACCGTCATTGACGAAATGGCGATAAGAGACTCCAATTATAATTATACACCTGCCTTTATTTCACTGCTGAGAGACTACTACTTGTATCTATAATTTACCATCAGCATAATCCTGCAAATAGCTGAAATATGGAGTTAGCTTTCCCGAATGTGCTATAGTGGCTCTTTCAATAATCTCAGAACTGTCTCCAATAAGATCTTCCAGTATGTATTTGATCAGTTGTTCACCAAAATACCGGCTGGCATCTCTTGGCAATTCATTGGGCAGGTTACCGACGGCCATCACATCAATTGAGTCTGGTAAATAAGGGGCTGTTTTTTTCAGGCTTTTTCTGTCAACCCCATAAACCGGGTCTTCTATACTCTGATCTCCCATATTAATCGGCACTGACCCGTTTTCATCATCGGTAATATCAGCGATTGTTTGAATGATAAACGTATCGGATTTTATATCTGCTTTTTCAAAAAGCCGGGGGACATTTTTATCCCAATAAACTCCATTCATTAAAATATCGGTCTGGGCAGCATAGGGCAGAAATTTGCAATTATAGTTTTCCGGATTCTCATGAAAATCTTCACGGCTGTATTTACGGGTTTCTTTATGCTCATACAATTCAGATCCCTTAAACTGGCAATAAACCGGGTAGGCAAATCTCCTTTTTAAATACTCATCCGGCTCTACTTCATGAATACCCATCAGGTTCATAATTTCCAAAATGCCATGAGCCACACGACCGGAACCAGTAACTGCTATCTTGACATTTGGAAGTTTAAGTCCGAAATAATTATGAATCAACTCTCTGAAAATTCGTTGCTTATAAACCCTATCTAATTTAAATAAACCGGTCCGGCTACCATATGCCATCATGCCGTTGTGTGCACCAACTACGCCGGCAAAAAAGCCAAAACCAATTATCCGCTGGCCATCCTCATGCTCCAGGCACTCATAATCTATCAGATTAATTCTTTTGTCGAGAATTGCTCTCAGCAAAGGCTGGTTGTGAGGCTGCTTTTTCTTGGTGTGAGAAAAGAAAAGATAAGTTTTGCCTTCAATCAACTCAGCAGCAGGCACTTCCTTAATGCCCAGTAGAATATCACAATCAGAAATGTCCTCCTTTACCTCAACTCCTGCTACCAGGTACTCCCGGTCTGAAAAACACCTGCCGGCGGACGACTGGGCGACAATTTGAATAGTGTTGGAATTCTTATGTATCCACTTACATTGAGCCGGTGTTAATGCCACCCGGTTATCGGAAGGTAGTTTACCTTCCCTTATAAGACCAATCTTAATCATACAGCCAAAATCGTTTTAAACCTGAAGTGCCCGCAAAGTTGCCGTTTAAATCAATGTGATACAAAATGATTTCGATCAGGAATTCCGGCATGATAAATGTTGTAACTTCAAATACTTTTAAACTGATGGTTACATTAAAATAATCAGTGTTTACTCACCAAAAAGGCCTGCATGAATTGTCCAAAACCAATTTTAGGTGTTATCTGCATTTTATTTTCAATGGTCTGGATTGGCTGTGACAAGTCATCTGGTACCGCAGATGATAACATCCCCTATAACCTAAGCTATGGTGATTCTATCATTTACCTGAAGCCTTCAGCCGGCGATTATATCATCAACCCTTTGGTTCACCGGGAAGGTGTATATACCGGTTTCCCTGATGGAATTGAAATTGACGACCAAACAGGCGCAATTAATGTGAGTAAAAGCGAAACCGGTCTGCGATATCGTATTACCCACACTTCTCCTCAAGGCAGGATCACCACAACCATGGTGGTACTCTCAGGTATTACGTTTACAGACCATTTTTACCGCCTGGCTACCGGCGATTCCGTAGCACACCCTGTTTACAATGCAAGTACTGACAGAATTTTACCATTAAACGGCTCCATCTTCGACGAAGACAATCTTGCTAATGGCGGCGGATGTGCAGTCAGAACATATGATGGAAAAATAAACCTTGCTGAATCGATCCGAAAAGGAGTATTTGGTGCCAACCCGCAAAATGATGATAAAAAGGAAATTGAAATCAAATACCGAATAAATGATGGCAGTGGCAAAACGCTGAATAAGCTTAAGGTTTTGCTGTATTGGTACAATACAATGGCTGACGTACCACAGTATGTGTGGGAAATTTTGAATGACAGGGCTAATCAGGGAGTTTTTCTGAGAAATGGGAACATAGCCACAAACAATACAAGCCTCCAAATTGAAAAAGAGGCAAGACCACGGCCTCCCTGTGTGATTATTATTGCTAATTAAGCTTTCACAATTAAATTTGATAGGCTATCACAGCTTATCATGAATAAATTTTTGCTTTCCCTCATATTGGGCAGTTTTCTATGCATTTGTTTAGCACAACAGAGAGTGAATACTGACAATGTAGCTCTGAAAAAAAACTATGATTTAGCTAACAAACTTTTCCAGCAAGCCGAACTGCTGTCACTGAAAGCCGGTGATAATGAAAAATTATATGAAGCTGCAGACCAGCATTACCGGGAATCCCTTGCAACTTTTGATAAATTACTAAAAGAGGAAGAAAAAAATCTATCTGACTCCCTTTTATTCTGGATTAAGACCAGAAAAGCGTATATAGAATATTATTTTGACAGCCTGGAAACTGCCAAGACCGATTACCTCGCTGCCATCTTATTAAAAAAGAAACTTAGGTCTCTTTCGGACTCAGCCCTTTTCACTCCACTGTTATACACTGGCGGAATTTACTATACCCATGACCAGTTTGATTCTGCACTTTATTTTTATAAACAAGCCGAACTCTTTCTCGAAAAACACAAGAAACCGCTCCGGGAAACGCAAAGGCTTTACAACCGTCTGGGAGTAATGCAATATGAGACCGGTAATTATCGCCAGGCAAAAAACTACTTTGAAAAAGCCATTGCTGTTCAGGGAGCTGACCCGGCAGCCGATAAAAGTCTATTACATAATTATCGAATCAATATCGCTTCCCTCCACGTTAAACTCGAAGAATACGAACAGGCCAGAACTATCTACGAAGGTTTGCTACCCTCTGCAGATTTTGCCAATGAAATATATCATAACCTTGGTATTATTTGCATAAAAACGGGAGATTTCAAAAAAGGAATTGACTATTTCCGAAAAGTAACCTACCCTGATAATAAAAAACTAATTGATCTCTTCTATAATTTTAGTGTGGCCTGGGCCGGCCTTCGTGAAGCCGACTCGGCAGAGTTATATCTTCATAAAGCCCTTGCCGAAAACCTGAAATGGAATGGCCATAGAAAAAATACCAGTTTTGGCCTGATTCAAAAATACCAGGGTGATGAACTAAAAAAACTGCAAAAGTTCAGGGAAGCTGCCGGCCAATACCAGCAGGCGATAATACAGTTCTGTATTGACTTTAATGAGAGTGATATATCCAAAAACCCGGTTGATTTTACCAGTGCATTTTCCTATATCAATCTTTTTGCTGCCTTATCTGCAAAAGCCGAAGTATTGGAACAGCAATTTAGGATCAACAAGGATATAAACCTGCTGGTAACTGCTGTCAATACTTATGAAACCGCATTTAACCTGGCTGATTATGTGGGGAAAAATTACACTTCGGATGAATCAAGAATGTTCCTGGGAAAGATCAAGCATACCGTTCACAGTAAGCCGATTGATATCTGCCTTTCATTGTATGAAACCACTCACAACAGAGAGTACCTGGAGAAAGCCTGGTCTTTTGATCAGCAAAATAAAGCTTCCATATTGACATTGAATATCCAGGAGGCAATTTGGAAAAATGATAATAATTCCAATGAACTGGTACAAAAAGAAATGAAATTAAAAGAGAAAATCACACGACTCTCTTTAAAGGCTGGTAATACTACGGATACTGCAGAAAACGGAAAGTTGCTGGCCAGTATAAGAGACTATGAAATTGAACTGGGAAACGTAAAAGAACAACTGAATAAAGACCCGAAATGGCTGCAAAAAAAGTTAAGCGAAGAAATTCCAACCATCCATCAGCTACAAAAGAAGCTGGATAATAACACAGCCTTATTGTCTTATCACCTATCAGAAGGCGAACTGCTTACACTTCTGATAACAGGGACAAAATTTATTTATTATAAATATCCATTAAGACAAAATTTTTTTACTGATATAGAAACATTCAAATCTGCTTTGCATAATGTGACAATAGAGGCAGATTATACAGGCACTATTGCGGCAATGAATCTTTACCAAATACTCATTGAACCGCTTCAATCTGACTTAGCGCATCTTAAACGTTTGATTATTATTCCTGATGATGAGCTCAATTATCTACCCTTTGAAGCATTAGAAAATGAAAAAAAACAGTTTCTTGCTGAAAAATATGCCATCACATATCAATATACTGCTGCCTTATTTGGACAAAAAAATACTGCTGCCTATTCTGGAGGTACATTAGGTTTCGCTCCTTTTAGTGATGCTGGTTTTCATAATATAGGGGGAGATAATTATAGCATATTGCCTTTTTCAGCAGATGAAATAAATAACCTAAAAGGCAAAAGCTTATTATCTCACCAGGCAAGAAAAGACAGCTTCCTGGTTAATGCCAATAAATTTAAAATTATACACTTGGCAACACATGCCAGTATGAACAATACTGAACCCTTGCGTTCATTCATCTTGTTTCATCCTTCTGATCCAGATAATAAATTGTTTGCACAGGAAATCTACAATATGAATCTTGATTCAACCCAACTGGTGATTCTTAGTGCCTGTGAAACAGGTGGCGGTCAGTTGGTGAAAGGAGAAGGTCTGATGAGTTTGTCCCGTGCTTTTGCATATGCCGGTTGCCCCAATATTATCACATCACTTTGGAAAGCCTCTGATAAAAATACCGCATTCATTACCAGCCGGCTTCATTATTATATGGATAAAGGCTTTAGCAGGGATATGGCATTACAGCAGGCAAAACTTGATTTTCTAAATAATACTGATATAGAACCCAGGTACAAATCACCCGTATATTGGGCCAATCTCATTCTAATAGGAAATTATGAACCCTATCACAAAAACAATAATTGGTGGTGGATTGCTATTGTTTTAATTACCGGCGCATTTATTTACAAAATGATGAAAGGCAAAAGCCTCCCCAAAACTGAGAAGGCTTAGTTCTTCACAGATCAATTTTTTAGTCCATATTTACTGGCGAAGTGTAAAAGTTGGCAAATGCGTATCTTCTCTTTCCCTTACGACGACATTATTTATTGATGTATCGCTATACCCATTTTGCCCATCAATTATCAGTTGATATATACCCGGATGCAGGCCGACTATCTTAAA
>DEHX01000075.1 GCA_002352145.1 Chitinophagaceae bacterium UBA2789 | reverse complement strand
TCATCCAGGCCGGGAAAACGCAGATCGGCCATTTCTTCCAGTTCATGCAGATCCCGGTTGTCATATAGCAAAACTGCATAACTGGTTTTCCCATCCCTGCCTGCTCTTCCTGCCTCCTGGTAATAATTTTCCAGGCAATCCGGTACATCAGCATGAATGACTGTCCTTACATCCGGCTTATCAATACCCATACCAAAGGCAGTGGTACAAACGATAACCCTTGTTTTGTTACCAATCCATGCCTCCTGTTTTTTGTTTCGTTCTTCTTGTACAAGTCCTGCATGATAGAAATCGGAAGAAATATTTTGCAGCCTTAATAGTTCACTGATCTCTTTGGTTCGTTTCCGGCTTTTGCAATACACGATGGAGCTGCCCGGAACCTTTTGTAATACTTCAATAATCTTATTGATCTTGGAATCTACTTTGAAACAGCTGTACGAAAGATTAGGCCGTTCAAACGATTGACGAAATACCTGCTTATCAGTAAACTCCAGTTTTTTGCAAATATCATTTTGCACATCAGGAGTCGCTGAAGCGGTGAGGGCAAGCATAGGGACACCGGGAAGTTCTTTTCGAAGGGCCGCTATGCGCAAATACGGAGGCCGGAAATCATAACCCCATTGGGAGATACAATGTGCCTCATCTACCGCAATGAGATTTATGTCCAGGCCCGGTAAGTATTCTTTAAAAAGAGCCGTCTCCAGCCTTTCCGGAGAAACGTATAAAAATTTACAATTACTTTCAGTTGCTACATTAAAAATGTTGATCACTTCTTTCCGGCTCATACCAGAAAAAATGGCATAAGCTGTAATCCCCTTTTTCCGAAGATTTTCTACCTGGTCTTTCATTAGTGCAATAAGGGGAGATATTACTAAGCATAAACCGGGCTTCACTAGTGCCGGTACCTGGTAGCACAGCGATTTTCCGCCACCCGTTGGCATCAAAGCAAGAGTATCTTTTCCATGTAAAACAGAATTGATTATCTCTTCCTGTAATGGACGGAAGGCATTATAACCCCAGTAACGTTTCAGTATTTCAAATGGAGATAACGGCATGTTCCTATTTCATGGTTCATGGAAGAAATCTATGAACCATGAACTATAAGCTATGAACTAAATTACACTACTTTCTTTACAAAAAGCCTTACTGAGTTAATGGCCAATACCACATCACTCATACCCATTACCAATGCACCGAAAGTTGGGGTAAGAAAGCCAAAGGCAGCAACAGGAATAGCTACTATATTATACGCAAAGGCCCAGAATAAATTTTGCTTGATGGTCAGGTAAGTATGTTTTCCCAATCCTAATGCTGTCGGTAAATTTTTGAGACCATGATTCATCAATATAACCTGTGCACTTTGCACAGCGATCTGCGAAGCCTCATTCATTGAAATACCAATTGTGGCTTTGGTCAATGCCGGGGCATCGTTAATGCCGTCTCCCACCATGGCAGTGGGTGCGGCAGCACTTAGCTCAGCAATCTTATTTAATTTCTCTTCCGGTGTTTGCTCTGCAATTACCGTATCAATTCCCAGTTGTACAGCCAGCTCATTACACTTGGCCAGCCTGTCACCGCTAAGGAGGATTGTCTTGATATTTTTGCTGTGCAGGTAATCAATCACCCTTTTGGCCTCAGGCCTGATTTCATCCTTCACATCAATCCAGCCCAGAAAATGGCCGTTACGCAGTATGTAAACATTATGATTGTCTTCTTTTGTCAGGCCGGCAACAGTTTTATAGGATCCGGCTATAAACCGGTTACCTTCCTTATCTTCTGCCTGCATACCGAGGCCTTTTACTTCCTCAATGTTCTTCCAAAGAATCTGTTCTTTGCTTTTCCATGCTTCAGAGATACACTTCGCAATGGGGTGATTGGAATATTTCTCTAATGAAAAAACAATTTTTTTGAATTCACTCTCATTGACAGATGGATTAGTGATCTGCCAGTTGCCGATAGTAAATAAACCGGTGGTAAGTGTTCCTGTTTTATCAAACACTACCTGTTTGATATCCTTGAATGTTTCCAGGCTGGTGGCATTTCTGAAAAGAATACCTGTTTTGGCGGCACGGCCAAGCCCTACAGCAATGGCAGCAGGAGTAGCTAATCCCATAGCACAGGGGCAGGCAATAACCAGGACTGCAATGCTGCGCATCAGGGCTGGTGTAAATTCTTTCAATACGATCCAGCTAATCACCAGTGTGGCCGCGGCGATAACGAGTACTATTGGTATGAATATAGCACTGATTTTATCAGCCAGTAATTGTACAGGCGGTTTTTCTCCCTGGGCTTCTTTCACCATTTTTAAAATGCCGGAAAGAACTGTTTCATTCCATACAGCCGTAACCTGTGCTTTCACTGTCCCGTCGGTGATCACACTGCCGCCAATGAGTATATCTTTTGCTTTTTTATGAACCGGTAAACTTTCTCCGGTTATGATCGCTTCATTTACATGCACATCACCCCATAGTATTTTGCAGTCGATCGGTACCTGTTCACCGCTTTTTATCAATACAAGATCACCTACCCGCAGGTCTGTATTTTCTACGGGAAAAATTTGTTCCTTATGCTCATCATCAAATGCGATCATATTGGCCATCACTTTTTGTGATTTGGCCAGTTTATTCAGTTCCCTTTGTGTGGAGGCAATAGAAGTGTCTTCCAGGTAATTTCCCAGGAATACAAGTGTAATAATGGTGGCTGCCGTTTCATAAAACATATATTGTTCAGCCTGCCCTGTGAGTGATCCATAAAGACTGTACACAAATGCTGCAGTGGATCCAACAGCGATCAGCACATTCATATTGGGCATCCGGTTACGGATACTTTTCAATGCACTTTTGCCGAAGAAACTCATGCCCACGAGATAAACAGGAATTGTCAATGCCAGTTGCACCCAATGATTCATCAGCCAGTGAATGTGCAGGCCCGGTATCATATGCAGCATCAGTACTGCTGTGAAGGGAAAACAAAACCAAAAACGCTGCAGGTGGGTGGAAAGAAAAGCTGTTTTCTTCGGCAGGATTTCTGATTTATGCTCAGCTACTTCATAGCCAAGCCCGTTAATGCCCTTTGCCAGATCTTTTTCGTTGGCAACACCATTCATATCGAAGCTTACGTACCCTGTGGCAAAATTCACTTTGATATTCTTCATACCTTTTTTCTCGAGGTATTTATGAATATTCAGTGCACAGGTGTTACAGTCCATTCCGTCTACCTTCCATTGTACCTGTTCCATACTGCAAATTTACCAAATAACGGAGGGAGGCTTTTTGCTGAAACGGGAATATTTGAGCAACAAGGTTGCTATTCCGGCTAAATTTGCAACATGGATTTAGTATTTACACTCAATACTATAAATGAAGCAGCTGCCCAATTCTGGAAAGCAGTTGGTAAGCATAAGGTGTTTGCCTTTCATGGGCCGATGGGTGCGGGAAAAACCACCTTCATTCATGCCCTTGGTGATGCCAAGGGGGTGAAAGATGTAGTGGGCAGCCCCACTTTCTCAATTATTAATGAATATGTGTACGACTGTGAGGGAACCAAACGTCCCTTATTTCATATGGATCTTTACCGCCTGAACAGTGAAGAGGAGGCGCAAAGAGCCGGAGTGGAAGATGCATTATACAGCGGTCACCTTTGCCTGGTGGAATGGCCGGAGAAAGCTCCGGGTATTTTTCCTGCCGAAACAGTTCATGTATATATTGAGCTGCTCGATACACAAAGCAGGAGACTGAAAATCGCTAATATTTAGGTACATTTGAATATGTGTCACAGCCGGATGATTAGTCCCGGGTTACCTAACCAGCAACCAGCTTCATGAGCCAGCAAAAACCTAAAATAAGTACTTCTTTCAGCTACGAAACATTGGAGGAAACCCTCGACATCAAGCCCAAGTCAGAGGGAATGATGATTGGTATTCCCAAAGAAATTGCATTCCAGGAAAACCGTATTGCATTAACACCCGATGCCGTGAGTGTGCTGATCAGTAATGGTCACCAGGTNNTCTCATTTCCGGGATAAAGACTACAGTGAAGCCGGTGCAAAGATCGTTTACGAAAGGGCCGAGGTTTTTAAGGCACCCATCCTTGTAAAAAGTGCACCTATCATTGATGAAGACCTGCCCTTGCTGCAGTTGAACCAGATCATCATTTCACCCATACACCAGTCAATCCTCAAAGCGGAGATACTGGAAAAAATGATGGAAAAAAGAGTGACGGCTATTTCATTTGAGAATCTGAAAGATGACAGCGAATCTTACCCCATCGTAAGAAGCATGAGTGAAATTGCCGGTAGCGCCGTCATGCTGATAGCAGCGCAGTATCTCAGTTCTGCCAACCATGGTAAAGGGGTACTGTTCGGTGGTATCTCCGGTATTGCGCCCACAAAAGTTATTATCATCGGTGCCGGCATCGTAGGGGAGTATGCCGCAAGGGCTGCCCTTGCATTAGGTGCATCGGTAAAAGTGTTTGACAATAATGTCTATCGCTTAAAAAGATTGCAGAATAATATTGGTCAGCGGATGTGGACCTCTGTACTGGAGCCCCGGATGCTGGCCAAGCAGTTAAAGACCTGCGAAGTGGCCGTGGGTGCCCTTGGAAGCGAAACAGGACGTACACCCTTAGTGGTAACAGAAGAAATGGTCAGTAATATGCGACCCGGTTCAGTGATTATTGATGTGAGCATTGACCGCGGCGGTTGTTTTGAAACTTCGGAGATCACTTCGCATGAACACCCCATCTTTATGAAATATGGGGTGATACATTATTGTGTTCCCAATATTCCATCCGGTTTTGCCCGTACAGCATCACAGGCAATCAGTAATGTACTGATGCCTCTATTACTGGAAGCAGGAGAGGAAGGAGGATTTGAAAACCTGCTCTGGCATAAGATACACCTGCGCCAGGGTATTTATATCTTCAAAGGCGCCCTCACCAATTTCTACCTTAGCCAGCGCTTCGATCTGAAGTACACCGACCTGAACCTGCTTATCGCCAGCAGGAGATAGAACAC
>DEHX01000013.1 GCA_002352145.1 Chitinophagaceae bacterium UBA2789 | reverse complement strand
TTGTCTAAAGGGCTTTTTTATTTTCCCAGGTATGATTGCAGGTTGCGTACGTATTCTTCAAAGGCCTTGATACCTTGTATTGTAACCTTACAAATAGTCTGAGGATAATTATCCTTAAACTGTTTAATTACATCAATATAACCAGCCTCTTTCAATTTTTGAATTTGCACACTCAGGTTACCTGCCGTTGCACCAGTTTTTTCCTTTAAGAAAGTAAACTCCGCTTCCTTTACACCTATGAGTAAGGACATAACGGCCAACCTGAGCTGGGAATGCAATATCGGATCAAGCTCTTTAAACATTTGCTTTCTTCCTTGCCCTGTATTTTCGTTCAATAATTAAGCCCGGAATCAGCCAGGCCAGTGTAGCAGATAAAGCCATCAGTAAAAAATCAATTTTGGTTTGTGTGAAGCAGGCTACAATTGCCGACACCCAGCAAAAAATGCCACCAAAGGTCATAAGACGAAACTTACGGGAAGCACCTGTAATAATAGTTGGAAATCCAAAAACGAATAAAAGATAGCAAGTGGCAAATGTCCAGGTGCTGGTAAATGGTTTGTCAGTTGTCTCCCGGTAGTGTTGTATAACGGGTTCAAATACTTCAAAAAGGGAGCGGTTAATGAAATTCACCACAAATATGCCGATGCCGAAGCAAAGCCATATGTATCCCATCATACTGTCTTCCCATCCTTTTGCCTTACGTTCCCGTTTTTCCTTAATAGAAATAAATACCTGGGGAATAATAGCCAGCATAGCCAGCCACCAAATATCAAACGGCAAATCAAAATCAAAATGAATCTGAGCAGCCTGTACAAGGCTGCAAAAAGTTATTACAACGCCCCAAAGAATGGGACCGATACCCGTATCCACAAAATTATCTTTGGCCCTGTTGATCATCTGGGTGATAAGTTCCAGGCTTTCTTTTTCCGTGAGTGGCTTATTTGAGTCCATAGACTAATTATTTTTTTTATACCTGCTACGCATTAAATAACCGGGAATAATCCATGCTGCAATTACCGCTGCTGAAAGCAATAATAACTGGTACTGCAATGGAAAATAGGTTGAAATAATAGAAAGGATCCAGCAAAAAATGCCCCCTATAATCAAAGGCCTGAATCTCAAAATTGCCCCGGATAAAACTGTTGGCATACCGTACAACGCTAAAATTCCCGGGTTAAAAAACTTATAATACTCCTCACCCAGGAGTTTTCCAAAAAGAAAGCCAAACAGAAACATTAAGACAACAAATGTGATCCAGACAACTTTGATGATATCATCTGTATATGTTTTTACCTTTTCTTTTTTCTTTTGCTTCCCCAGGTAGATCATCTGGTAGATGAATACCAGCCAAGTTGAAAACCAAACCATATAATGGTACTCCCACTTAACATACCTGAACAGTATAAACTGAGCGAGACTGCAGATCAGTATTGCCCATCCCCATAAAAGATATAAATGGCCATTTTCACCAAACTTGTTTTTGGCTTTATTGATCATGCTGCCTATCAATTCAAGGCTTTGTTCAGGTGTAAATTTATCTTCTGTCATAAGCATTTGTTTGTAACAGAAATTATTATTGCTGGGTCAGAAAGTATTTCACCTGGCTAAGTCCCCATGAAGGATGAATGCTGCTGGATGGTTTAAACGATTCAAATTTTTTTATTGCCTCTTCAAATAACGATTTTGCCTCAGTTTTACTGCCTCCGTATTGTTCTGGTGTATAAAATTTATCAATTCCTTCCAGCAAATACACCCTAGGATTATCGGGATTTAATGCTTTGGCCGTTTCTAAAGCTGCTGCAGCAGCCGTTCCAAATGTCATAAACCTGTTCATCGGGTCTGCCATCATCTTACCGGTATTGAACATTTTTTTAAGACAATATATCTCTGCATTATTTTTTTCCAATTCTTCTGCTTTCATCAGCAAAGGCTCTGCTTTATCCATTAATGGATCGATTTGATCCATTTGCTGAGCTGCATAAAGCATATTGGCCTTATTAATGTAACAAAGGGCTGCATAATAAAAAGGCAACCATTGAGTTTTCTCTGCGTTAGCAATCCTTTCAAATGAATTGGCCAGTTCAGTAAGCCCTTCTGCCGATCTGGTAGTATCTACTGCCGGTACCAACGCTTCCATTGCCCTTGTAAACTTATCTGATGGCTGTCCAAAAACTGTCAACATCAATAATGTCGCTGTCAGTGAGAATAGTATCTTTTTCATACTAATTATAAGTTTAAGTGATTAATATTATTTATTTTGATTTTTCAGCTTTTCATATTCCTTGTCCACCGCATTGGATTTCGGGTAAACATAAGCATCCAGGTAATTAAAGACCAATCCTATACCCCAACCCATCGTAACCCACAACGGCCAGGGTATCCCATTCCACTCATAAGTGCTTCCATGACGGAAAAACCATATTGCCCATAAAAAAGCATTAATGACCAGGTAGGTATAAAAATGTGATTTAAATCCGGCTCTTTTTTTGGCTATTTCCCACAATTGAGGATCTTTTCCTTCAGGGGTGCTTGAATTGTTGTTCATATTTTTAAATTTTATAGACTATTATTGATTACTTCTTCGCTCCTGTCAACACCAAAACTGAT
>DEHX01000113.1:26287-57063 GCA_002352145.1 Chitinophagaceae bacterium UBA2789 | reverse complement strand
TGCCTGATACCAATTACTGTAATGCACCGGACTCAATTGAATTTATCCTGAGTGTTGCCGAAAATGTAGATGCCCGGTTTACTACTCCGGCTACAGGTTGTACGCCTTATAACGCCGCCTTTACAAATACTTCGCTGGCGGGTCAAACATGGTTCTGGGATTTCGGCGATGGAAATACATCAACTGCGTTTGAGCCTACCCATTTGTATGCTGCGCCAGGAACCTATACAATAACATTGATCGCTTTCAATCCCAATACCTGCAATCTTACGGATACGGCCAGGTTTACGATACAGGTTTTTGATGGGCCGACACCTGATTTCAGTTTTGCACCAGTGGTTCCGCCTCCTAACACACCCACTACTTTTACCAATCTGTCCTCACCGGATGCCATTCGTTTTAAGTGGAATTTCGGTGATGGCGATTCGCTGATCACTACTTCAAGAGCACCTGTTCTGCACCAGTATAATGCTACAGGTACATTCAATGCATGCCTTACAGCTTACAATGCGATAGGCTGTGAGAATACTATCTGTCGTGAAGTAAGAGCTGAAATAATACCATTGGTGGATGTACCCAATGCTTTCACACCATTAAGCGGAGATATAAACAGTGTTGTCTATGTAAAAGGCTTCGGCATTGCCAAAATGCAGTTTACGATCTGGAACCGCTGGGGCCAAAAAGTATTTGAAACAAACAGCACTTCACAAGGTTGGGACGGAAGGGTAAAAGGAGCTGTTCAGCCCATGGATGTTTATGTCTATACCCTGAATATTGAATTTTTTGACGGAACAAAAACAACTAAAAAGGGTGATATAACGTTGATACGTTAGGTTACATCAAATGTGAATATGAAAAGCAGGATTACTATATTGTTGACAATTTTAGGTTTTTGTAACGGTGCAACATCATTTGCACAGGATCTGCATTTTTCTCAGTTCATGAATTCTCCTTTACTGACTAACCCCGCTAATACCGGTTTTATGCCGGATGGTGATTATAGGCTGGGGGCTAACTATCGTAATCAATGGGCATCAGTGACTGCATTTCCTTATAAGACAATGAGTGTTTTTGGCGATGTACAGACCATGCAAAACAACGACAATACAGGCTGGTTAGGATTAGGAGGAGTGATATTGAGGGATGTGGCAGGAACCAGTGTGCTCACCTCC
The DNA here is from genome assembly GCA_002352145.1 of Chitinophagaceae bacterium UBA2789. Classification (GTDB taxonomy): domain Bacteria; phylum Bacteroidota; class Bacteroidia; order Chitinophagales; family Chitinophagaceae; genus JJ008. Next base: position 55,891 of record DEHX01000113.1, on the reverse strand, counting down.
ACTAAAATTTACGGTTCCGTTGCCTACCACCAGATGATTAATGCCGGAAGTTTGTTGAGTCTGGGATTTAATGTAGGCTGGGCTAATAAAAACATTAATACTAGTAACCTTAGTTTTCCCAGTCAATGGAATGGCCAGTTTTTTGACTCTCATCAAACAGGTGCTGCTCCAAAATTTGATGACAATAATATCAACTACCTGGATATGCAGGTAGGGATGAATTATGCTTATTTCCCTAATGAAAGGGCTTATTTTAATGCGGGTTTTTCTGCCATGCATGTCAACCGTCCAAAAGAAACATTTTTTAGTTCGGATGAAGGAGTGGATAACAGGGTGCCTGTTCGTTACACCGGGTTCCTGAACGGTAGTTTCAAACTGAATGATATGCTGATTGTAAATCCGAATATTTATGCTTCTTTACAGGCAAAATCTTATGAGATAGTAGGCGGGCTAAATGCCCATTACAACGCATCGGGTGATGGAGAGAAAGTGTTGATTGCCGGACTCTATTACCGCTACCAGGATGCGTTCATTCCTATGGTTGGGTTGGGCTTTAAAGATTATACCTTCACCTTCACCTACGACGCTACTACCTCTTCATTAAAGAACTTTAATGGTGCCAGGGGTGCTCTTGAATTTTCCCTTATTAAAACCGGGGTGGTTGATCGCTATAATGGCAATAAAAGGGAATCTATGTGTCCTTCTTTCCGCTACTGACCTTTCTTTCCCGTTTGACTGATTATTCCGATTTTTACAGCCTTAATAAGTAATAATAGCTGACATACATGGAAACTGCTGCGTATGCTTTATTGACAGCCCGGGAAATAGGTACATTCAAAAATATTGTGGGTGAGGATTATGTTTTCATGGATGATGAATCATTGGATATTTATGCTCATGATGAAACAGAAAATTTGCATTATCGGCCGGAGGTTGTCTTAAAGCCCAGAACAGCAGAAGAAATAAGTGCTATTTTAAAAATTTGTAATGAAAAGAATATACCGGTCACACCCCGTGGTGCCGGAACAGGAGTAAGTGGTGGTGCTTTACCGCATTTGGGGGGTGTCATATTGTCTACAGAGAGAATGAATACAATTCTTGAAATTGATGAACGGAACCTGCAGGTTACTACAGAACCCGGTGTAATTACAGAAGTTTTACAGGATGCAGTAAAAGAAAAAAATTTATTCTATCCGCCAGATCCCAGCAGCCGGGGCTCCTGTTTTATCGGTGGTAATATTGCCGAAAACAGTGGTGGCCCCAAAGCGGTGAAGTATGGTGTGGTGAAAGATTATGTGTTGAATCTTGAGGTCGTATTGCCCACTGGTGAGATTATTTGGACAGGTTCAAATGTGATCAAGAATGCAACCGGGTATAATCTCACACAGCTGATAGTAGGAAGTGAGGGAACATTAGGCGTTGTTACAAAAATCGTATTGAGATTAATACCTCTGCCACAATTTGATCTGCTGATGCTGGTGCCTTTCCGGAATCTTGAGCAGGCTGGTGAAGCAGTAAGTGCTATTTTTCGGGCCGGGTTTGTTCCCAGCGCCATGGAACTGGTCGAGATTAATGCCTTAAAGATTGTCAGCAAATTCGTAGACAGTAACGCTATCCCCATTACTGATGATACAGCAGCCCACCTTATAATTGAAGTGGACGGAAATAATAGGGATGTATTGATGCAGGAGATGGAGGCAATTGGCAACCTGTTAACACAATATGATATTGGTGAAATTTATTTTGCAGACGATGCGCAGCAAAAAGCAGAATTGTGGAAGCTGAGAAGGAGGGCGGCTGAAGCAGTGAAGATGATTGGTTATACTATCGAAGAAGATACGGTTGTTCCAAGAGCCGAATTACCGGCTTTGATAAAAGGAGTAAAAGAGCTGGCAGTAAAGCATGACTTTGATGTGGTTTGTTACGGGCATGCAGGAGATGGAAATTTGCATGTACGAATAAGAAAAGAAGGTATCCCGAATAGTCATGGTAATGCTGAGATGACGGAAGTGCTAAGGGAGCTTTTTAAACTTGTAAAACAACTAGGCGGTACAATTAGTGCAGAGCACGGTATTGGCCTTATTCAAAAACCTTATATGGACATTGCGTTTAATGATCCTGCCCTGCGTTTAATGCGAGAAATAAAAAAGGTATTTGATCCGAATAATATTTTAAACCCCGGGAAAATATTTGATCTAAAGAACTAAACCCTATTATATGAAGAAACTTATTTTTTCAATGCTGATGACTGCTGTTGTTTCTGTTGCATTTGCCCAGAACGATGAAGAAAAGGGATTCAAAAAGGAAAACCTGTTTACAGGTGGCAGTGTAACCGTATCATTTTTTAGCGGAACAACAATATTGGGTGCCAACCCGATATTCGGGTATAAGCTGGCCAATTTTGCCGATGCAGGTGTTGTACTTAATTATATTTATAGTGGTCAACGGGATTACCTGGAGTTTGATGACAAGGTGAAACAAAATGTTTATGGCGGGGGATTATTTACCCGCCTGTACCCGGTTAATTTTCTNNGTGGATGCAAATTCATTCCTGGTTGGCGGCGGTTATTGCCAGGGAAGGCAGGCAGGCTCCAATACCTTTTATTATGTTTCTGTTCTTTTTGATGTGATTAAAAACGAGAATTCGCCCTATGTGGATGTAGTGTACGACCAGGTTACCGGCCGCAGAAGTGTAAGGGCGGTTCCGTTGATCAGGGCTGGTATTAACATCGGGTTGTTCCAGGGCCGTAATCGCAGATTCGAATAAAAGTTATTTCAGATAAGTAATCAGCTCGGAAGGATCATCTAAAACGGTGATCCTTTTTAATGCTTCTTCGTAAAGGAATTGCTCCTGCTTCATTACCTCAATATGTTCTATCAGGTGATTGTAAAAACCAACTGAATTCAGGATGTAGATTTCTTTGTCGTGGATGGTAAGCTGGTTCCATGTAACGATTTCAAATAGTTCATCCAGGGTGCCAAAGCCACCCGGAAGTATAATGGCTGCATCGCTGATACTGTAGATTCGCTTCTTTCTTTCATGCATATCATCACAAATTATCAGTTCGGTAATACCACGGTGCTGCACCTCCCATTCAAGGAGCAACCTGGGAATAAACCCTGTCACTTTCCCACCATGCTGCATTACACTATCTGCAATAATACCCATGATGCCGGCACTGCCTCCGCCATACACCAGCCTGACATTGTATTCTGCCATTAGTTTTCCCAATGTTCTTGCATGTTCAGAAAAGATGGGATTAATGCCATCTTTTGAGCCGCAGAAAACGGCGAGTGATGTGATAGCCATAGTTCATGTAAATTGAAGCAAAGGGAATGTAATTTTCTTTATCTTCAAAATTCGTTAGCGGATTTCATACAACGGTAATTATTCATTAACAGAAACTTTCATTATGTCCCCAGCTGTTTTATTTGCGTTTGTTATTGGCTATTTCGTATTACTGCTTGTCGTTGCCTGGTATACTTCAAGAAATTCCAATAATGAATCATTCTTTATCGGCAACCGCAACAGTAACTGGATGCTGGTGGCTTTCGGTATGATTGGTACATCCTTGTCAGGAGTAACTTTCGTTAGCGTTCCCGGGAGTGTGGGCACCAGTAATTTTTATTATTACCAGATTGTGCTTGGCTACCTGCTGGGTTATATGGTCATTGCTTTTGTGCTCTTGCCGTTATATTACCGGATGAACCTAACCAGTATTTATACCTACCTCGAAAAAAGGTTTGGTATAAATGCCCACAAAGCCGGCGCATTCTTTTTTATCCTGTCCAGAACAGTGGGAGCTACTGCCCGTTTATACCTTGTCATCAGTGTACTGCAGATTTTTATTTTTAATAAGCTGGGCATCCCGTTTGAAGCTACTGCGCTGGTAATACTTGTATTGATCTTATTGTACACATTTGAAGGGGGTGTAAAGACTATCATCTATACAGATACGTTGCAGACTACCGGTATGCTGGTAGGCCTCGTTGCCTGTATCATTGTAATTGTAAAAGCATTGGGTACTGATTTTGGCGGTGCACTATCCATGATGTCAGAAAAAGGTTATACCCAGATTTTCAACTGGGATGTTAAGGCTCCTTCTTACATCTGGAAACATATAATTGGCGGGATGTTCATCGCCATTGCCATGACAGGTCTTGACCAGGAGATGATGCAAAAAAATATTAGTGTGAAAACCCTGAAGGATTCACAAAAGAACATGATGACCTTTACTACGGTATTGATGATTGTAAATTTTTTGTTCCTTGTATTAGGCGGGGTACTGTTCCTTTATGCCAGTACAAAGGGAATTGCTGTACCACCGGATGATTTATTTCCGACTATTGCTTTGAGCGATGCTTTCAGTGGTACAATTGGCATCATCTTTATCATCGCCCTGATTTCGGCTTTATTTCCCAGTGTGGATGGGGCTATTACCTCGTTGACTTCTTGTTTTTGTATTGATATCCTGGGGTTGAATAAAAAAGAGGGGACAGAGAGACATAAGAAGAATACCCGTTTAAAAGTGCATTTCACTTTTGCATTGGTATTTTTTATCATGGTGCTCATTTTTAAATGGATCAATGATAAGCTGATCATTGATTTCATTCTCAAATTTGCCGGCATTACTTACGGGCCCCTTTTGGGTCTGTTTGCCTTTGGAATTCTTACCAAACGTAAGCTAAAAGAAAACCTGATCTGGGCGGTTTGTATTATTGCTCCATTGCTGGCTCTTTCGGTTGATATACTGAGCAATCCTGCCTGGTACGAGGCGAAGCTTCATGTAAAGCTTGGCCTTCAACACATCTCCGAATCCATTTTCAATGGTTATAAAATTGGTAATGAACTTATATTGATCAACGGAATTTTTACATTCCTTGGCTTGTGGATGATATCTTCAAAGCATTCAGAAAAGATAACACGGTTGCAGGTTGTTTAGTCCCGGTTTTTTTGTAATATTAAGTACGCAAAAAACCATTAACCTTAAACCAGTTATTATGAGAAAATTTCTTTTGGCAGTTTTACTGCCCGTATCCGTATTTATTCTTATCGCCTGCGGCGGAGGAGAAAAAAAAGCTGACGTAAAAGTGAGTACAGAAATGCAGGATTTTATGAACAACTTCAACGGACGGTCAGCTTCCGTAAAAATCGCCCTCGATGATTTTGGAAAACCCGGCCTCGACCGTAAAGACATGGATCTTTACAACCTTGAAAAGCCTAAAGTGCTGGAAGCAAGTGGTAATTGTTACCTGATGGAGTGTAAATCAGGAATGACGAAAAGAAAATATAATATATGCTGGGAGGGGGGTAAAATTTCATCTATAGAAGATAAGGGAATGGAATAATGTAACAGGTCTATGGTTTGCCGTGCCAGAGATTTATCTTTGGTGAAAATTTCTATTGGACCTGATAGCCCCTTTGGTAACTCAATACGCTGAGAAGTACTCTTCAGCAGAAAATCCTTTACTTAAAGAGATCAGTGAATATACCTTTCAGCATCACCCTGAGCACCATATGCTGAGCGGAAGTGTCCAGGGAAAGTTGCTGGAAATGATCAGCTGTATGATCAGCCCAGACCGGATTCTGGAGATTGGCACTTTTACTGGTTACAGTGCTATATGCCTGGCAAAGGGATTGAAGGTGCAGGGAAAACTTCACACTATAGAGTTAAGAGAAGAAGATGCCAGGGTGGCGAGGGCTTACTTTGACCAATCTGATTATGCTGCACAGATAATTTCACATGTAGGTAATGCGTTAGATATAATACCCGGGCTGGAAGAAAACTGGGATCTCGTTTTCATAGATGCGGATAAGCCCGCCTATATTGAATATTTTAACCTCGTTTTTCCCCGGTTGCGGAAAAACGGTTTTATTTTAGCAGATAATATACTTTTTCATGGCCAGGTGCTGAAAGAGGAGGTGAAGGGTAAAAACGCAAAAGGCATCCAGGCGTTTAATGATTTTATCAGGGAGAGAACAGACATTGAAAAAGTAGTGCTAACCATCCGTGATGGTTTATACCTGTTGCGGAAACTATAAAATGAATATCCATGCTGAAGATCAGGAATATTTTGCTTTCTCTAATGCTGCTGGTTGCACCGGTTGTCTTTTCGCAGCAATCAGAAATAATCAAAAATTATATCAACACATACAAGGACCTTGCTATTGCCGAGATGCAGAGGACAGGTGTGCCTGCCGCCATCACCCTGGCACAGGGTATTCATGAGTCAGGAGCAGGCCAGGGTAAACTAGTGTTGATGTCAAATAATCATTTTGGAATTAAATGCAAATCCAACTGGACTGGAGAGTCTGTAAAACATGACGATGATTCCCGTGGCGAATGTTTTAGGAAGTATAAGCAATCAGAAGACTCTTACAAGGATCATTCCGATTTTCTTCGAAACGGAAAACATTACGCTTTTCTTTTTCAACTTGACCCTGCCGATTATACCGGATGGGCTTATGGCCTGAAAAAAGCAGGGTATGCTACTAATCCCAAATACCCCCAGGTTTTAATTAAACTGATTGAAGATTACAATTTACAGGAGTATACATTGATAGCCCTTGGAAAAAATACACAAGCAACGGATAACATAATTGTAAAAAATGATTTACCCGCAGAGAAACCAGCAGTTGATGAAATGCCACAAGCAAAAAAGCCTGTGTACCCTGATGGGGAATTTAAAATCAATGAAACCAAAGTAGTATTTGTAAAAAAAGGAACTCCTTTCCTGGCAATAGCAAAACAATATGATATTGACCTGGCAAAGATTTTTGAGTTCAATGAAATTACAAGGGCACAAGAATCAGCAAAAGATCAATTGATCTATTTGCAGCGCAAGCGCAAAACTGGGATAAACGATTTTCATATTGTTCAACCCGGGGAGACACTTCATGATATTGCCCAGTTAAATGCTATCAGGCTGGAAAGCCTGCAGGAGATGAACTGGCTTAAAGAAAATGAGATGCCGGCAGCGGGGGAGAAGCTTAACCTTAAAACAAAGGCTACTTCGATGCCTAAACTGGCTGTAAGAGAAAACTATTCTTTGCTTCCGTCTATAAAAACGAATTCGACAAACTAACAACTAACATAGATTATGGGACTTATCAAGGTGCATGATAAAACATTTGAAATATATCTTTCAGAGGATACTATTCAAAAAAGGGTACAAGAACTTGCTGCGGCAATCAATACAGATTATGCGGGTAAACGTCCAATGTTTATAGCTATACTCAACGGATCTTTCATGTTTGCATCAGATCTGTTCAAACACCTTACAATTGAAGCAGAGTTATGCTTTATTAAACTGGCTTCCTACAAAGGGTTAAAGTCTTCCGGCAATGTGGTTACTTCTATCGGGTTGGAAGATGATATCTTCAATAAAGAGATCGTCATCGTGGAAGACATAGTCGATACGGGCAAAACACTCCACAATTTTTTACCTAAATTGGAGCACCAGCAGCCCAAATCCTTAAGAATTGCCACTCTATTACACAAGTCAGAGGCTACTGAATTTCCCCTGAAACTGGATTATATTGGCTTTGATATTCCTAATAAGTTTGTAGTTGGATATGGCCTGGATTATGATGGTTTGGGCCGTAATCTGAAAGAGATCTATCAGTTAGTATAATTTCGATGCTGCTCTGGCTTTTTTTTTGTATTTTATCGGGCTAAAATATCCATTTGAAGGCCGCTTGTCATATAGCCATATTCCTTTTCTTGAGCTTGTCCGTATACGCCCAGCAGTTTTATGTTCGTGGCGAGGTTACTGATGAAGCTGGCAATATTTTACAAAATGTAGTTATTCTTCAGCACAAAACCGGCTATGTATTTCGTAGCGGATCAGCCGGCACATTTGGAATACTGTCTAATCAGCAAATTGACACATTCAGTTTTTCCATGCAAGGCTATAGAACGGAACGGCTATTGGTGAATGCAGATAATTATCTCAGGGTAAAAATGAAACTGCTGCCTGCTAGTGCTACCCATGCACATAGGGATAAACTTTCGTCTGTAACCAAAGACCTTGAGAAGGAAGTACAAAAAACCTGGTTTACCGGTGATGAGACCTATGCCAGTCTCCTGGAAAATAATTTTATTGCCGCAAAACTTTTTCCAAGCACCGGTTTGGCGCTAAATGTTGACAGGGCTTCTTACAGCAATATCCGGCGGTTTATTACTTTAAATTCCCTGGTGCCCCCGGATGCAGTACGTATAGAAGAAATGCTGAATTACTTTAATCTCAGCTACCATGAACCGCAGGGAGGCGATCTTTTTCATATAAAAACTACTTTGACAGCCTGCCCCTGGAATACAGATAATCAGTTGTATTATATAAACCTATCATCCAAAAAACTAAATCTGGATACTTTGCCGCCGAGCAACCTGGTTTTTCTGATCGATGTATCCGGATCAATGGATATGCCCAACAGGTTACCATTACTCAAATCTGCATTTCGTTTGCTGGTTAATAACCTTAGAGATAAAGATTCTGTCACCATTGTTGTGTATGGTGGTGTAACAGGAGTAATGCTGAATTGCACCAGTGGAGGAGAAAAAGAAAAGATATTAAAAGTGATTGATGAACTGGAGCCCGGTGGAAATACCCCGGGTGAATCAGGGATCCGAATTGCCTACCGGGAAGCAAGAAATCATTTTATTAAAGAAGGAAATAATAGGGTGATATTGGCTACAGATGGTGACTTTAATGTTGGTTTAAAAACAGAAGAAGAACTTGATGAGTTAATTACAAAACAAAAAGACCTGGGTGTTTATCTTACCTGTCTGGGTGTGGGTATGGGCAATTACAAGGATTCTAAAATACAACTACTGGCTGAAAGAGGTAATGGCAACTTTGCCTACCTGGATAATTATAAGGAAGCTGAGAAAGTTTTGTTGAAGGAATTTACTCAAACACTATATGCCGTAGCTGATAATGTTTATATGGAAATGGATTTTAACCCGGAATATGTTAAGGAATACAGGCTGGTGGGGTTTGACAATAAAGTCGGGGCTTTGCGGGATTCCTTGGCTGCAATTGAAGGCGGTGAGATTGGTTCCGGCTATTCCATGCTGGCCCTGGTTGAGATTGTTCCAACGGAGATCAACAAAGGCGCCATTAAGGATAATTTTACTACTGGAAAGTTAGCGGAGATAAAATTACAATATCAATATCCCAATAGTCCCAAACAGCATTTATTTAAGTATACCAGTCATTTTGCATATATACCCTTCACCGAATTAGATAAAAGCTACCATTTTTCAGCAGCGGTAGCAATGTTTGGTTCTTTTCTCCGCAACTCACCTTTTGTAAAAGAAGTAGGATGGAATGAGATCATTACAATGGCACAAAATTCATGTGGTGCAAACGATCTGTTACAAAAAGAATTCATTACCCTGGTGCAACAGGCAAAAACATTGTACTCTAAGGTAAAGAAGAAAAAAGGGAGTGGCTCACAATGGTAGATTAAGAAAACATCTCCTTTATCTTATCAAAAAAGTTTTTATCATTCTTATCTGGTTGCGGTTTGAAGTTAGAGGAGTTGCTTAGTTTCTCCAGCAATGCCTTTTCTTCAGCGCTTAAATGCTGCGGTGTCCATACACTTACTTGTATGAGTTGGTCGCCTTTCTCGTAAGAGTTTACGGCAGGAAAACCTTTGCCCTTCAGCCGGAAAATTTTTCCACTTTGAGTGCCAGCTGGTATTTTAATCTTTGCTCTTCCGTCAATAGTAGGAACTTCTACCTGCGTGCCGAATACAGCATCGGTAAAAGAAAGATGCAGTTCATAGGCTACATTTAATCCTTCCCGGTGCAATTCTTTGTGTGGTTCTTCTTCAATGAGGACAATCAGGTCACCGGGCATTCCTCCTCTTTCTCCTGCATTACCCCTGCCGCTTACGTTCATTTGCATGCCTTCCTGTACACCGGCAGGTATGTCAATGGTTACGGTTTCTTCTCCGTAAACCCTGCCTTCACCCTTACATGCTGAACATTTTGCGGTAACGGTAGTGCCTTCACCATTGCAGGTGGGGCAGGTGGTTACCGTCTGCATTTGACCGAGAAAAGTATTTTGAACCCTTCTTACCTGGCCACTGCCACCGCAGGTCCCACAGGTTTGAACACTACCCTTGTCTTTTGCCCCGCTTCCATTACAAGTGGTACAACCAACGTATTTTTTTACTTTAATATTCTTGGTTACGCCTTTGGCAATCTCTTCATAATTCAGCTTTAGTTTAACCCTAAGATTGCTACCCCTAACACCACGACTACGCTGGCCTCCCCGGCCTCCTCTTTGTCCGCCACCGAAAAAACTTCCAAAGAGGTCATCGCCAAAAATATCTCCAAACTGACTGAAGATATCTTCCATATTCATACCGCCACCACTAAAGCCTCCCCGGCCATTACCACTTACGCCTGCATGGCCGTAACGGTCGTATTGGGCTTTTTTATCTGCATCACTCAGTACCTCATAAGCCTCTGCAGCCTCCTTGAATTTTTCTTCAGCAGCTTTATCACCGGGATTTCTGTCTGGGTGGTATTGCATGGCTACCTTACGGTATGCTTTCTTTATTTCATCCGCAGAAGCGCCTTTGCTTACACCTAGTATTTCGTAAAAATCCCTTTTAGACATCCTCTTTTTATTAACTATTTTATCAAAAACTATTTTCCTACAACCACTTTGGCGTGACGTATGATTTTATCATTTAGATAATAACCTTTTACAATTTCATCCACCACTTTGCCTTTTAGTTCTTCGGATGGGGCAGGTATTTCGGTAATAGCCTCATGAAGATCGGCATTGAATTCATGGTTGATAGTTTCCATTGCTTTTACACCTCTTGCCTGAAGGGTATTGCGAAGCTTATTGAATACCAGCATTACACCCTCCTTTATTGCTTTACTGTCACCACTTGCCTCCAGCTGTTTTTGAGCCCTGTCGCAATCGTCCAGGACTTCAAGCAGTTCAGAAATCACCTCTTTACCTGCTGTCTGAATAAGCTCAATTCGTTCCTTGGCATTACGACGTTTAAAATTATCAAACTCAGCAACCATTCGCAGGTATTTGTCCTTAGATTCCTCCAACTCTGCTTTTAATTTTTCCAGTTCTGACTCTTCGGCTACTGGTTCATTGAGGTGGGTAGTACCGCTTAGGCTTTCGTCCGTATTGATGTCAATAGTGCTTTGATTTTCAGCACTTCCGTTTTCTGCATTCATCGTTTCCTTTTCTGCCATTTTTTTCAAAATTGATTGCAAAGGTAAGGTCGTCAAGAATATTGCCAACAGCGGTTTTCTGGACAAAATGACCGTCCTTGCTGCATTTCCTTGAATGTATGGCAGAAGATGTTGATTGCTGGCACTGACCTTGTTTTATTATAGTACCTTGCAGCCCTTTATGACAAGAATTTTCCTGAAACGAAAGATAACCCCCCGGATAGCCAATGGTCACCCCTGGATTTTCAATAATGAAGTGGAAAAAACAGAGGGTGCAGCAGAGGGTGGAGAGGTAGCAGAGGTTTTTACTCATGATCAAAAGTTTGTTGGAAAGGGGTATATCAACCCAAAATCGCAAATACTGGTTCGCCTGCTTACCAGGAATAAAGGCGAAGAGATAAATGACAACTGGTTTCTGAACCAGATCAGGCAATGCTGGCAATACCGGCAGCAGTTAGGCTATACTGAAAATTGCCGTCTTGTATTTGGAGAAGCAGATTCTTTGCCTCAACTGATCATTGACAAATTCAATGACTATTTTGTAATTCAGACCTTAGCGCTGGGAATGGATGTATGGAAGCCTGCTATTGTAAATGCTATCAATGAAATATTTTCTCCGAAAGGTATTTATGAAAGAAATGATGTACCGGTGAGGGAATTAGAAGGGTTGCCCCAGCAAAAGGGTTTTTTGTCAGTCCCTTTTGACACCAACATTATCATTAATGAAAATGGCTTGCGTTTTCATGTAGATATTGAAAACGGGCAAAAGACCGGATACTTTTTAGATCAGCAGGACAACCGAAGGGCTATTCAGCATATTGTAAAAGGGGCAGATGTTCTGGGGGCATTTACGTATACAGGTACATTTGAAATTCATGCTGCACATTATGGAGCTAAGTCTGTACTGGGACTTGATATTTCAGCTAATGCTGTAGCACAAGCCAATAAAAATGCTGAGCTGAATGATGTACAAAATCATTGCCGGTTTGAAACTGCCAATGCTTTTGATGTTTTAAAGCAATGGGGAAAAGAAGGAAAACAATATGATGTTGTCATGCTTGATCCGCCTGCCTTTACAAAAAGCAGGGAAACCATACAGAAAGCAATAACTGGTTATAAAGAGATAAATCTTCGTGGAATGAAGCTTGTAAAACCAGGCGGGTTCCTGGTAACATCATCTTGTACCAATCTTGTAAATGCAGAACTTTTTCTTCAAATCATTGATATGGCAGCAAAAGATGCCAGAAGAAAATTAAGACAGGTTACTTTTCAAACACAGGCAGGAGATCATCCAATTATCCGGGGAATGGATAATACACAATACCTTAAGTTCCTGATTGTACAGGTTCAGTAATAAAAGACAGAATTATCTGTTTAACGGGAAACCTGGAATTTGCCGGATTCGACAATTTTACCAGTCGTAGTTTCTACTAAGTGATAGATATAAAGTCCTCGATTGTAATCACTCAGATCAACAGTAGTTTTTTGCGTGGCTGTGGGACTTTCAAACATTTTCTTACCTAAAAAGCTAAATACCTGAATCGAGTATGATTTTTCATACCCTTTGGGTAAGTCAAATGTTACATAAGATGTAGCCGGGTTGGGATATAACCGCACAATCTTATCCCCTGCATCAGAAGGGATAGGTCTGGATGATTGGCCTTTTGAGGTAATGGCAATCAACAGAATAAAGGACAGTATAGGTAGAATTCGTCTCAACGAAACAAATTTACTTTTATTATTCGAAAAGTAAGCCGAAAATTTTAATTGAGCAACGTAAAACTACGATAAATTAAAACAGATTGTAAATCATAGATTTACAATCTGTTTGACAAAACTTTTAACGAATAATTTAGTTGAGCCTGGCCAGCACTTCCTGAATTTTTTCAAAGTTGGGGACTTCTCCGGCATTTTCTAATACTTCCGCATATCGTATGGTTCCTTCTTTATCTATAACAAAAGCTGAACGTTTGGATACTCCCTTCATATCAAGAATCCAGTCGTGGTAAATGCTGTTATATAATGCTGAAACTTCTTTATTGAAGTCACTAAGCAGGGAAAAATTGTAGTGTTGTTCTTCTTTGAATTTGTTGAGTGTAAAGACTGAATCAACAGAAATGCCCAGAACTCTAGCATTGGCATTATTGTACAAGGCAATGTTATCTCTCACTCCACAGAGTTCTTTGGTACATACACCCGTAAATGCCTGTGGGAAAAAAAGCAGTAACACATTTTGTCCCCTTAGTTCCGATAGGGTCACTTTATTCTTGTCGCTGTCATGTAAGGTAAAATTGGGGGCTGTTTGTCCGATCTCAATTTTCATTTGTTATCCTGTTTTAGTTATTAAAATGGCGAATTTATTTAAGTATATTCGACTTGCCTTCAGTGATACAATCATCCCTTTGAAAAGTTGATTAGGTTGTTTAATTCTTCACTTAAATCACTTTTTATGAAAAAATTATTAGCTGAAATGATCGGCACTTTCTCATTAGTGCTTTTTGGTTGCGGAGCAGCTGTTGTATCAGGTGTTGCAGCAGGTGGTCCTTCCGGTATAGGATTATTGGGTATTTCTTTTGCGTTTGGATTAGCTGTTGTGGCGATGGCCTATACGATAGGGGGAATTACAGGTTGTCATATCAACCCTGCTATAACCATAGCAATGCTTGTAGCCGGCAAGATCAAAATGGGTAATGCAGTTAGTTATATTATTGGCCAGTTAATCGGGGCCACTCTCGCTGCAGGTGTATTATATTTTATACAAAAGGGATTGCCAGGTTTTGAAATGGGTGAATGGGCATTAGGTGCCAACGGCTGGGGTGAAGGATACCTGGGAGGGTATAATACAACCTCGGCTTTCATCGCAGAAGCAGTATTGACTTTCCTGTTTCTTTTTGTCATTTTCGGAACAACATCGAAATGGGGTAATAGTACAATGGCAGGACTGGCAATTGGACTTACATTGGTATTGATTCATCTGGTTGCCATACCTATTACAGGTACATCTGTTAACCCGGCGAGAAGCTTTGGACCAGCCATATTTGCCCAGGGAAAGGCGCTGACACAATTGTGGTTATTTTTTGCTGCACCAATTACTGGCGCAATTATAGCAGCTTTTGTTTGGAAAGGGCTGTTTGAGACAAAAGAACCGGCTTAAAAAATTTTGTACTGTTCTAAAATTTTGGGCAAAGAATATAATCGCCGACTGATTTGCGGAAGCCTGTGTAAGAAATGGAGATCTCAAAACCACCCCGGCCATAGCTGGAAGGTTTTAGTTTCGAAATATTCGCATCGTAGCTGAATGCAATAGAGAAGGGCTTATAATCCAGCTTAACAACGGGTATGATCGCATCATTCCAGCGTAGGAAACCTCCTGCATGAATGGTGTACAGCGGGTCGTCAGGATTACCGCCTATTTTAAGGCCATACATAGCACCGGCAACTGTTTCTGTGAACCCTCCCTGTCGGCTATGATCTCCCTGAATGGTCATATAAGCATAGTCGGTAACACCTAATTTCAATCCGCCGGAGAAAACCCATTTAGGATGTAATTCCACACCTGCATTTCGGTAAAAAAAAGTCTGTTTCGGCCGGTTGAAATGATGGTATGCTGCGCCAAAGAAATAGTTGTTATCGGAATTATTTCCCAGGTTTGAGTTATAACTCATTCCCACACTTCCGTCAATATAGTTGTATTGTGTGTTGGCAAAATTCTCTCCCAGTCCACCATTATCATATTGACTATTCGTAGTGGCTTTGGATGGGTCAAATCTCCGCTGCACCCAGCCGCCCATGAATCCTAATGACAAATACCTGTTACGGTCACTGCTTAACGATTTGTGATAGTTCAATGCAGGCAATACATGGGTTGATGTCCATCCGATGGTTCCTGCTTTATCAAATAAAACCTGTATACCGACAGTTACAAAATCGTCTCCTTTGCCAATTGGCATTTTTTGTTCTGCATTAAACGAACCCGTACGATATGCATTGGTCACACTATTCCACTGATCCCTGTAAACTGCCTGTACCCGTATGTCGCCTGTGAAGATGCCGGCCAATGAAGGATTACGCAAAAGTGGCGCTTCAAAGAATTGAGAGAAATGAATATCCTGTGCAGATGCGCTGTTTTTATTAAACGCAGTCAGGAAAGCAACACACATTATCAATATCGGCTTTTTCATTTTCATATCAGAGTACAAGGGCTATATTGCCATTAAGTTTAATTATATCTCCGTTTTCACAAAAAACTTCAGCCTGGTAAACATAAACATCTGGTTGCGGAGTTTTTCCCTTAAAGCTTCCGTTCCACCCGGATGACGCATCATTTACCGGGAAGTCTCTTTTTTCAAATACTACTTCACCCCATCTGTTGAAGATGCGTAGAAGCTTCACTCTTTCAAGTCCCCTTCCCCGTGGATAGAACACATCGTTACTGCCGTCTCCGTTCGGGGAGAAAGTATTTGGAATAAACAAGTTGGCATTCTTACAGATCACATAAACCATTATAGAGCCTGTATTACTGCAGCCATTATTATCCGTAAAGTATACCTGGTAAAAAGTGTCAAATTTAGGTCCTGCATCAGGTGTGGGACAATTAGTACAGCTCAAACCTGTAGCCGGTGACCAAATCCAACTAATAGTGTTGGGTGTATATGTAGCAGGTATCGTTAGTGGAAAACCATTTTGCACTGTCAATGTTGGTGGCATTGTAACAGTTGGTAAAGGATTTACGATCACAGTTTGCAACGTAGTATCCTTACATCCGGTGCTGTTTGTAGCAATGGTGGTGATAGAAAATGTGCCTGCTGTAGAGTAAGTCTGCGCCGGTGGATTTTGTTGTGTGGAAGTATTTCCATTAGGAAAATTCCATTGCCAGGTGACAATGGAGGTGTCAGGCTGCAGGAATACTCCGGAATGTAATAGAGATGAGTTGATACAGACAACTGAATCACCTGCAATATCTATTAGTGGCCGCTGTACTACTTTGATAATATTTGCCCGGGTAAATGTATCCGAACAGCCATTTTGCGTCTGTACAATTAATTGAACTGTATACAATCCCGGTGCCGAATAATTATGAGTCGGGTTTTGCAAAGTAGAAGTATTGCCATCTCCAAAAGACCAGTTGTAACTTGTAATGGGATCATTCGAAGTTGTGGAATCAGAAAAATTCACAGTTGCCCTGTCGCAAAATACTGAGTCGTCAAGACCAAATCTTGCTTTTGCGCCAATGATATTAAAAGTATCAAGTCCTTGCAGCGGTATCAGGCAACCGGAAGGGTCTTCCAATATTACTCTTGGAATGAAGGAACCATAGTTAGTATATATGTGCGTAATAGAAGGTGTAGAAGTAATAGTGGTATTTCCATCACCAAAGTCCCAGAAATAAGAAGATATTGTGCCAGGAGTTATTACATTAAAGCTGGCCTGCAAAGGACTACAACCACTAATTGGTATATAATCCAGCCTTGTGCCGGCAGTATCAGAAACGGTTATATTTTTAGTAATGGAATCTCTGCACCCGCCCGGGCTTGTTACCACTAACTTCACCGGATATACTCCCGGAAGTGTGTAAAAATGTACAGGATTATTAAGTGTTGATGTTCCCTGTCCTGGTCCAAAATCCCAAACTACAGAATTGTAGAAAGTTGAGGTATTCGTAAACTGAACCCGGAATGGAGTACAGGAACTCAACGAATCACTGGGTGAAAAATCAGCCCCTGGTGTATCTACACGGATATATAAATTTCGGATTAGTGAATCGGGACAACCAAAGGCATCGGTTATATTAAGCTTGACAGTATATAGTCCTGTTGCGGTGTACACATGATTTGGAGAGGTTGTGGTAGATGTATTGCCATCACCAAAATCCCAAAGACTTGTAAAACCGGCTGGTGCAGAAGTGTTGGTAAAACGCACTGTAGCACCGGGACAAGTTAATGTGTCGGCACTTGTAAAATTGGGTACAGGGTCTGTTGCAGTTACAAGGTTGTTTCTTGTAAGACTGTCTTTACAACCGGAAGCATCAGTTACAACCAGTTTTACAGAATACACTCCGGGTGTGTTATAGGTATGCTGAAACGGAGGGGCACTGTAATCCTGCACATTGCCATCTCCAAAATGCCATTGCCAGTTGGTTATTGCATTTACACCATCTGTGGTGGAAAGATCATTAAACGTGGTTGTCAAACCTGCACAGCCTCCGGTGTTGGTTGCACTAAAACCTGATAACGGCCCATTGATACGGATATAATTCGTTTTGATCATGGTATCCCGGCAACCATTAATATCAGTTGTGATTAATCTTACTGTATATGTTCCTGAAACTGTGTAAGTGTGTGTTACAGTTGTTAAACCTGTAGAAGCTATTCCACCATCGCCAAAATCCCAGGCATAATTGGTAAGATTGGCAACATTCACATTTGTCGCTGTAAAATTTAATGTAGCGGTTTTACAGGCTGTTGTTTGGTTAACAGTAAAATCAGGGCTTTCATCTACTGTCCTGATAGATCGGGTTGTGGTATCGGCACAGGCTCCGTTTGTTACAATTAGTCGTACGGTATAATTGCCAAAGGCCGGGTAAATATGTGAAGGGTTTTGAATAGTAGAAACAGGTGATCCATCACCAAAGTCCCATTCCCATGTCTGTGGCGCTATGGATTGATCTGTGAAACTGAATCGCAGACGATTATTACAATCGGGCACTGGCGTAAACCGGGCAATTGGGGGCAGCACATGAACATAGTTCTGCCTGACAAGTGTATCGGGACAGCCATTATTTGTAGCAATTAATTGTATGGTGAAGTAGCCTGTATCACTATAACTGTGAGATGGGTTCTGCAAAGTGGAAGTACCGCCATCGCCAAAATTCCAGAGCCATTCATCTGACGCTGGTGTGGTAAGGTTAGTGAAATACACCTGTTGAGTGCCGCAAACAGGTATAGGCGCTGCAGAAAAATCTGCAACGGGTTTGCTGCCGAGCCTGATAGCATTGGGAACAATTAATGTGTCGGTACAACCAGTACTGGTTGTAATAATCAATCTTACGGTATATGTGCCTTGAGTTGTGTATGTATAAGTAGGGTTTGGAAGTGTGGAAGTGCCGCCATCGCCAAAATCCCAATTATAAGAAGTGACTGCATCTAATGATGTAATAGTTGGATTAAAGGTAGTAGTATACGGAATACAGCCTCTCTGTGGTAAACCAGGTATAGTGATATTGGCCCGCTGTATCCGGATATAGTTTGTACGACGAATGGTATCTGTACAACCCAATGCGTTGGTTGCAATAAGTGTTACAGTAAAACTTCCATAGCTGGTATAAGTATGTGAAGGGTTTTGAAGGGTAGAAGTATTTCCGTCTCCGAAATCCCATTGCCAGCCAGTTGCTCCCCCGGTTGAGAGATCCTGGAAGTTGACAGTGAAGGGAGGTTCGCAACGGACAGTTGCTGGTGCGGTAAAATCAGCAACTGGCCTCGGGTTGATAGTAATGGTCTGTTGGGCTGAGTCGACACAACTGGAATATGTATTGTATAAACGGACAATGTAGGTGCCGGGCACTGAGTAAGTATGATTACTGTTAATACCTGTAGCAGTCCCACCATCACCAAAATTCCAGTTGGCAGAAACTGGAACCGGTGTAGATGTATTCGTGAATGTTACTCTTTCATTGACACAGGCTGTTAGCGGAGCATTAAATGAAGTAGTAAATGCGCCAATCACTATCGGATTACTTCGGAATGTGTCCACACAACCAGCGGTGCTGGTAGTCACCAGTGTCACAATATAACTACCATCTGCCAGGTATGTATGGGAAGGGCTGGCAGCGGTTGAGAAATTACCATCTCCAAAATCCCATTGGTAACTTAATACAGGTGGTCCAGTGGAAGTATTGGTAAAATTGATAAGAGCAGGCGCATGACAAACAGTGGGATTGGTAAAAGTAAATGCAGCATCTACACCATTTGTAACTGTAATATAGCCTGGGCGGGTAATAGTTCGGGTACAACCCTTATCATTTGTAACGGTTAGAGAAACGGTAAATGTTCCTGCAGTATTATATGTTACAAAAGGGTTTTGCTGGGTGGAAGTGGTGCCATTACCAAAATCCCATGTCCAGCTTACATTGCTGTTACCAACCCCTGGCAAGGAAAGATCGGTAAACTGTACCCGAAAAGGGAAACATCCGCTCCTCGGATTAGCCATAAAATCAACAGTGGGTGGTTCGTAAACTGTAATATATTGTGTCCTTGTTAAGGTATTCGAACCATTTGTATTCGAAGCCGTTAGTGTGATTGTATAGGTACCAGGAGTGAAATAAGTGGCTGTTGGGTTTTGCAGTACAGAAGTGTTGCCGTTCCCAAAATTCCAGTTCCATGCTGTAGGATTGCCGGTTGACAGATCCTGGAAATGAACTATTAACGGAGAACAACCTGAAAGTGGTGTACCGGAAAAATTGGCCGTGGGAACCTGTGCCTGCAAATTGTTCACAAAAAAGCAAACTGCAATCAGTGCAATTAGTTTGGAGAGGATATGGTTTATCAAAGGTTTCAACAGGTGACTGTTTTGGTTTTCAACTTCGAAGGTAGCAAGGGGTGCAAAAACTGTTCCTGATTACTGCTTGTTCTCAGAATTATTTTTTGGAAAATAAAACATGCACTTCTGTGACCTTCAGACCTCTTTTTTGTTTAAAAGGCAGGGAACGGATCGATTATTATTATTAACGAAAAATCTGTGTGATTATTATTGCTTGTCAAGCCGCATAATCTTGGTATCGCTACCCACGGTTTGACTGGCTTCTACGTAGGTCCAACTGTTACGGGTTATCTGCCAGTTTCCGTTGATAAGTACCAGAGGATGAACAGCTCCGGTAAAATTAGCCCAGGTAGTCATATTGCTGGAATTGCCATCCCAATTCCCGGTTTTTTCAACTGTACCGTTATTGATGGCATCTACTGTTTTATTACTATAATACTTGAACCGGTAGGTGTCAAAATCTGAAGTAATATTATTACCGTTATAGACAAAGTTGGTAATCTTCCATTGACCATCGGTCATGGCTTTTATCACCAGGTCTTCCTGGATCTGCTCTATCGTTTTTTTACAACTGGTCATTCCTGCAAGCAGCAGGCAAATAACCAGGAGATATTGTATTGTTTTCACAAGCACAAAATAAGTAATCTGTATCGCTTATCCAACAGTAGAAGAACGCTGTTTCTTTACTTAAAGATTTGTTTAAAAAGCAGTTAGGCCTTTTGGCATTAATTAGTTTGGCTTTACCTTCATGTTTCTAATATCTTCAACATTGAAATTAGCTGCTAAGTTAACGGTCACCTTATCCCTTTTCTGCCTGGTTTATTCTGCATTAGGTCAGCAACCAGAAGAATGGCTGAATCGACTATCCACAAAATCACCTATCGAAAAGGTTTATCTGCATTTTGACCGGGACAACTACCTGGCGGGTGAAACTGCCTGGTTTAAAGCTTACCTGCAATCTGCTTTTTTACCTGATACCATATCCACTGTTTTGTATGTGGAATTACTAAACAGGTCATCATCTGTCTTAACAAGAAAGATTTTACCTGTTCTTTTAGGTGTTACCAATGGGCAGATAGAAATTCCTGATACCCTGATTACCGGGAACTATTTGGTCAGTGCTTATACACCTACAATGCTCAATAACGGATCTGACTTTATTTTTCGTAAGTCAGTATTTATTTATGGTAAAAAAAATGAGCAGCCTGTTGGTATGACACCCCGATCAGTCAAACTTCATTTTTTTCCTGAGGGAGGAAATTTAGTTCAGGGACTTACACATACAACCGCATTTAAAGCTACAGATGAATCAGGAAGGCCTGTTGGAGTTAGCGGAGAGATCAGGGATGGTAAAAATAACAAGATAACAGAGCTGAATACTTTTCACGATGGTATGGGGCTTTTCGATCTTTCACCTGTTGCCGGTGAAAAATATCATGCGGTAATAAATGGCATTGCTGATAATTATTACTTGCCAGATGTGGCTGAAAAAGGAATCAGTTTGACTGTTATACCTCATCCGCAGGGAAGCTTTTTTGAAATAAAACAGCAAAAAGGAAATACTGATTTTAGTGCAGCTTACATTTTGGGGCAAATGCAGCACCAGTTGGTTTTCAAAAAAGAATTTACAGCAGGAAGGGAGGAAATACAGGGAGTAATTGATACCAAAAAGCTAAACTCCGGGATACTTCAATTAACGGTTTTCAATAAAGATCATGTTCCTCTTGCTGAAAGACTGGTGTTTGTAGACAATAAAGAATATATACAGCAGGCTGAACTTATAGCTGATTCGTTAAGTTTTCAGCCCAAAGGAAGAAATCGCTTTTCCATAAAGATGANNTCTGATTCTGTTAAAACTGCTATGGATTTAGTGATGATGACTCATGGATGGAGGAGGTTTTCGTGGAAAGAGATAAAGCAACAGCCGGCAATTACGCAGGTCAGCAAAGATCCATCATTCATTACACTTACAGGAAGGGCAACACTTAGGGGCACCAAAAAGCCATTTGACGAAAAGCCTTTGCTGATGATGATCATTAATGCGGATTCATCAAAAAGTGCACAGATTGTTTTGACGGATAAAAAAGGAGACTTCCGGCTTGATTCATTGATTGTTTACGGTAAAGCCAGAATCTTCTTCAGCGATACAAGAGGAAAGAAGAGTTTGTATATTGATGTGGAACTGGCTGGTGATACATTGAGTCGCAATTATGATGTTGTGGTGGATACCAGCATGATCATGAATTACAATGAACTGACTGCAGTTAGTCTGCACCACATGTCAGTTGATTACGCAGCGATATTAAATGAAAAAGGGAAAATGCTGGAGGGGGTGACCATCAGCGTAAAGAAAAAAACACCGCTGCAGGAACTGGAAGAGAAATATGCAAAAGGGCCTTTTGAAGGGGGAGATGCTAAAACCTTTGATCTTGTTAATACGGACGAAAATCTTATTTATAATGACCTTTTTGATTACCTCAATGCAAAAGGTTTGATGCCCGGTCGCAGAAATCAGCCGATGCTTAGTTCGCTGGGTTCATTTGCAGTTGACTATTACCTGGACGAAATACAGGTGGATGCAGATGTTCTTCAAACAATACCATTTACCCATATTGCTATGATCAAAGTATACAACACATTTGCTGGCGGATGGGGCAATTCTCCCGGAGGGGCAGTGGCTGTGTATATGAAAAAGGGGGAGGATTTGCTCAATGCCATGTCCTCTCATGGCAGGGTAATAACATACAACGGCTTTTCTGTTATTAAGGAATTTTTCGCCCCTGACTATAAAACTAATCCTGCGGATAAGAATAAGACAGACAACCGTATCACCCTCGACTGGAGACCTTCTATATTTATCAACAACGTAAATCCTAAAATTCCACTTACTTTTTATAACAGCGACCGCACAAAGGATTTCAAAATTATTGTAGAAGGGATGACCACTTCCGGAAAAATGGTTTGTATTGAGAAAACCTTCTCAAAAGCTGATTATATCAAAGATTAAAAACTAAAAGCATAATTATTAATTAGCCTCCTTGTCTTATTATGAAATTCTTTTTAATCAGCGTATTGTTACTGGCAGTATATTCCGTTAAGTGCCAGCAACCAGAATATTTTATTAATAAATGGGCTGACAAATCGCCTCTTGAGAAAGTATACCTGCAGACTGACAGGGATAATTATTCCGGTGGCGAAACGATTTGGTTCAAAGCCTACCTTAGTTCAGATTATTTTCCGGATACTATCAGTACCACATTGCTTACCGATCTGGTAAACATCAACGGGCAGTTGATTTCCCGGAAAGCATGGCCAGTTGTATATGGTGCGGCAAAAGGCCAGTTTGAAATACCGGATTCCATTTCTTCCGGTTCATACATTTTAAGGGCTTATTCGCCCACCATGCTTAACCATGATCATGATTTTCTTTTCAGCAGAACCATAGGAATTGTGGGTAAAAGCCCAGTGATAAAGGAAGCAGGTGATAAAAAAGTCAGAATGGAATTGTTTCCTGAAAGCGGCAACTTTATTGCAGGCTTCCCGAATACAGTATCTTTTAAAATTACTGACGAGAATGGATTGCCGCTGAATCTGTCGGGTCATATAATGAATAGCAAAGGGGATACCATTACTACTTTTAATACGTATCATGACGGAATGGGATTTTTTGATGTAATTCCATTGGCTAATGTTCGGTACTATGCGGTAATCAATGAGGATCCGGGGCAAAATAAATATTATCTGCCACCGGCTAATACCGAGGGAATCGTTTTCAGGTTATTGCCGGCAGAAAAGGGTAATGACTTTGAAATATATCAGCGATGGAACGATACAACTTTCAGGGCAGCATATATCGTTGGACTGATGCAACACCGTACGGTTCTGCGAAAGAAACTGGAAAAGTCGAGAAATGATATAACGGGCTTTATCGACACTCGTCAGCTTCGCTCGGGGGTATTGCATCTTACCGTTTTCAGCGAAAACGGGTTACCGCTTGCCGAACGTCTTGTATTTGTGAATAACAAAGAATATTTGCAAACCGCAACACTAGTTACAGATACCATAAATCTTATTAAGCGGGGAAAAAACAGGTTCACCCTGTCTTTTCCTGATTCTGTGGCTGGTAATTTTTCCCTTGCAGTTATTGATGCAGATTACGAGACAGGCGAAAAGCAGGCACCAAATATTATTACTTCCCTCTTGCTTACTTCTGATTTAAGAGGTAACATACATAACCCTGCTTGGTATTTTACTGCAGCACCAGATTCTGCAAAAAATGGACTTGACCTTGTAATGATGGTGAATGGCTGGAGAAGGTTTAAGTGGACAGAAGTCGAAAAATTAGCAACAGCAACCCCTGTTTACAGGGATCCGGGATTTATAACAGTTAGCGGGCAAATCAAAATACGGGATACCAAAAAGGCCCTCTCAGATAAAGAACTTTTGCTTATGATGTCCAGCTTACAGGATTCGGTAAGCAGCAGTATGCAAATGATCAATACAGACAATACGGGAAGTTTTCGGCTGGACTCAATGATTTTTTCCGGCACCGCAAGATTCCTTTTCAGTGATATAAGCGAGAAGAAAAAAAAATGGCTTGATGTTAAAGCCGACGTTGACTCTGTCCGTACAGCATATATAATAAGCCCAGCAGACAGGAATAAGTTTTTTTCTGGCAGTAGCCTTCTTTCTGACAAGATAAAAAACAAACTTGCTTTTGATTATGAGAATATTTTAAAAGCAGAAGGACAACTTCTTACCGGAATTACTGTAAAAGTCCGAAAAAAATCACCATTACAGGAACTGGAAGAAAAATATGTAACCGGTATGTTCTCAGGAATTTCTGCAAAGACAATTGATCTGGTAAATACAAATGAAAAGATTTACCAGAATAATATCTTCGATTATATACAAGGGCGGGTGGCAGGCGTTTCTGTAAGAAAAGACGGGCTAAATTATACATTGTATTACCGTCAGCGTTTCTCGCTGACAGGAGGTGCCATACCTATGACTTTATACCTGGACGAAATGCAGGTAGACGGCAGGCTTCTGGCAACTATACCTGCCAGCCAGGTAGCAATGATAAAAGTATACAGTTCATTTTTTGGTGCCGAAGGAAATGGGGTGGGTGGTGTATTGGCTGTTTACACAAAAAAAGGGGCAGAATTTTCTGGTTACTCAGCTGTATCATCTGATGCAATAATATTCAAGGGATATGCTGTTGTGAAAGAGTTTTATTCACCGGATTATTCTGTAAAAGCAGCAGACACAAAAGAGGATAAAAGAATAACGCTGCTATGGCAGCCTGACATTATTGCTGAAGGCAAGGATGTACAAATCCCGGTTGTTTTTTTTAATAATGACAGAGCAAAATCCATTAAAATCGTTGCTGAAGGAATGACTGCGGATGGCAAATTGCTTTACCTGGAAAAAATTATTCCGGGAATTCAGAAAGTATTTTAAAACTAAGACCCCCTGTTCTTACGGGAACAAGGGGCCAGGTTTTTCAACTGTTGAAAAAGAGTTGAAGTCACTTAGAAGGGAAGGAGGGGTCCTTTTTCACTTCATTTATTTGTTGTGTATGACGGTTACTGTGTGCAGCAATGAACAGGTATACCTGGTAGCAATCAAGCCATCCCACAGGAGTTTGCACTACATGATTACGCATATCCTCTGTGGAGGTCTTCATGTATTTGATATGCTCCCCTCTTGTTTTCTTAAAATCTGCCAATGCGTCGTCAAGTGAACTGTAACCGGTATTCCTGGGTTGTGCTGGTTCAGGTGCCTGTACTTTTCGGCTTCTGTCCTCTACCATATTCACTACCTGCTCATCTGATAATTTTATTTCAGACCGTTTCTCAGGGTTGGCTGGGGCCTTCATAGCTCCTTCAAACATTCCCCACAGCATTTTTTCTACAGCAGCAATATGGTAAATGCAGTCTTTAACTGACCATTTATCCGGCGCTGCTTTAAAGTTGAGTTGTGCTTCCGACAGACCTTTTGTGGCTTTCACAGCTTCTTTATATGTTTCTTTCATCAGGGTGATGGAATATTTCCTTTCTGATTTGGAAATTGTATTATCTTCTATAGTGCCTGCCAGGCCGGTAACAACCAGTAAGGTGAGAAGATAGCGGCCCATTTTACGTTTGATCATAACAACTGTTTTGTCGGTTAATGGGATATGGAAGCTATCCAGAGGGCGGGAAAGGAAAGTTACAAAGTATTTCCATTCAGACAATATCAATTTTGTAACATGTATGCTGAATTATCAATGTGCCAGGGGCTTTTTCTTTACCATACCACCTTTAGTGTCCCTGATACTTTGCATCACCACAAAGGCATGCGGGTCAATTTTTTCCACTTCGGTTGTCAGCCGGCTTATTTCCAGTCGTGTTACCACAGTAAAAATGATGTCTGTGTTGGTATAGCTTTCACCTCTTTTGCCAAAGCCTCTTTTACCGGAATAAACGGTCAGGCCTCTTCCCATTTTATCTTTGATAAAGTGGGCAATTTCATCACTGTGCGGAGAAATAATAGTGACCCCGGTAAACTCTTCAATACCGTCCAGTACAAAGTCTACTGTTTTGGAAGCAGACATGTAGATCAATACAGAGTAAAGGGCAGTTTCCATATCAATCAGGTATGCCGCAACTGAAAAGATGATAATATTAAAAATGAGGATAAAATCACCTACACTAAGACTGTTTTTCCGGCTTAAGAATATGGCCATAACCTCAGTGCCATCGATCACACCGCCGCCCCGGATACTAAGGCCTATTCCGGCACCTAAAAAGAATCCGCCAAAGACAGCGATCAGTAATTTGTCTTGAGTGATGACGGGGTAAGGAAATATGGCTACTACCAAAGCCAGCAGGCTTATGGCAATGATACTTTTGATGCTGAATATTTTGCCGATCTGCTGCCAGGCTATTAGTATAAATGGCAAATTGATCAAAACGATCAAAAGGGAGAGAGAGAGGTCGGTCTCCCGGTTGGTCAGCAGCGAAATTCCCATTGTGCCTCCGTCAACCAGTTTATTGGGAATCAGGAATCCCTTCAATCCAAAACCTGCAGACATGATTCCAAGGATCATTAGAAAAGCAGACTTGACTTCCCTGTTAAATGTTTTCCTGATCTTCCAGGCTTCCTTGGCTTGTACGTAACGAGACAGGTTACCGCTTTCTTTTTGACCAAGTGTTTTCTTCACTCCTTCAATAATAATACTCTGGTGCTGCGGATTTATTCCCATAGTTTTAAAGATAACAAAAAGAGGCTTTTTAGAAGCAGCCAACCAGTCAAATACTTAACTTTCCGTCATAAACATTTAATCCATATAATTATAAATAGCCAAAAGGTTGAATATGACAATATCTGCTGTTGTTGATGTACTGGAATCGCTTGCGCATCCCTCCTTGCAAGAACATTATGATAATGCAGGGCTCATTACCGGTCAGGCGTCCTGGAAGTGTAAAGGAATAATTTGTGCACTCGATGTTACCGAAGAAGTGGTAAAAGAAGCTGTGCAGAAAAAATGTAATCTCATAGTTGCACATCATCCCATAGTGTTCAGCGGGTTAAAAAAAATTAATGGAAAAAATTATGTTGAAAAAACTATTATAACCGCTATAAAAAATGATATTGCTATTTACGCCATACATACCAACCTGGATAATGTGATCGAGGGAGTAAACGGGAAAATTGCAATCATGCTGGGTTTAAAAAATATTTCCCTGTTGGCTGAAAAAGAAAGCACACTTAAAAAACTGGTAACATTTGCTCCTGGAAACAATGCGGATGCGGTGCGGGATGCCATATTTGCTGCCGGCGGAGGCCAGATTGGTAACTATAGCGAATGCAGTTTCAATACGGAAGGAACCGGCACCTTTAAGCCGGGATCAGCCGCCAATCCCAAAATCGGTCAAAGAGGAAAGCGTCATAAAGAGCAGGAAGTAAAGATCGAAGTCATCTTTCCGGTCTGGCTTGAAAGCCAGCTGGTTTCGGCTATGAAGGCTGCACATACCTATGAAGAGGTGGCCTACGACATTTTTCCTCTTTCCAACAAATACCAGGGCTTTGGTTCGGGAGTTATCGGCGAATTGCCTGCCTCACTGGATGAAAAGAAATTCCTGGCACGGATCAAAAGGGTTTTTGGTGTGCCGGTGGTACGCCACACGGCTTATCTTAATAAGGCTGTAAAAAAAGTAGCTATCTGTGGCGGAGCTGGAAGCTTCTTGATTTCCAAAGCTTTAGCAGTCGGTGTTGATGCCTATATTACAGCTGATATTAAGTACCATGAATTTTTTGATGCCAACGGACGGCTACTTATTGCTGATGTGGGTCACTATGAAAGTGAGCAGTTCACCATCAACCTGCTGCAGGAGTTTTTAGAGCAAAAATTCCCTACCTTTGCCGTCCTTAAAACAGGGGTAAGAACCAACCCGGTTCATTACTTCTGAGCCTCTAAAACAAACATAAACAATGGCACACGTCAAAGAATTTTCCGTAGAAGAAAAACTCACCTCACTTGTTACCCTTCAGAAGATTGAAAGTAAACTGGATGAACTCCATATCCTGAAAGGCGAATTGCCCATGGAAGTGGCTGACCTGGAAGATGAAATCACTGGTTTACATGCCCGCCAGACCCGCATCGAAGAAGAGATCAATGGTGTTACTGAATTTATTGAGCAGCGGAAAAATGCCATCAAAGAGTCTGAAGCCCTGATCAAAAAATACGAGAAGCAAAGTGCTAACGTAAAGAACAACCGTGAGTTTGAAGCGATCAACAAAGAGATAGAAATGCAGCAGCTGGAGATCAAGTTGGCGGAAAAACATATCAAAGACGCTACAGAAGAAATAGCCGAAAAAGCAGTTTTGCTCGAAAAGGCAAAGAAAAATATTTCTGTTAAAGAAGGCGTACTGTCTACCAAGAAAGGTGAACTGGAAAAAATTATCGTGGCCAACGAGAAAGAAGAAAAGCATTTCAATAAACTGGCAGTGGAAGCAAGGGAACATGTAGACTCCCGTCTGCTGGCCAGCTACGAAAAGATCCGCAAAAGCTACCGCAATGGTTTGGCCGTGGTGCCCGTTGAAAGAGATGCCTGTGGTGGTTGCTTTAATGCAATTCCCCCACAAAAGCAAAGTGAGATCCGCCAGCACAAAAAAGTGATGATTTGCGAAAACTGCGGCCGCATCCTGGTAGATGAGGAGTTGCACAACAATGTAGAAGTGAAATAAGACTTTCTATAACTATTTAATATAATAAGCCCCGCATTTGCGGGGCTTATTTATTTTCACGCAATCGAATTGTTTGATTCTATTCGGAGCAACTTTGCTATTTGTGCCATTCGTGGTAAACCACTAATTTGCCTCTTCAATGCTTACGAGGCTTTCTATAAATAACTATGCCATCATTGATGAACTGGAAATTGATTTTTCCGGCAAGCTCAGCATCATTACCGGGGAAACAGGTGCCGGTAAATCCATCATAATCGGCGCTCTTGGTTTGATATTGGGAGAAAGAGCCGATTCTTCTTCCTTAGTGAACAAAGAGAAGAAATGCATCGTGGAAGGAACTTTTTCAGGGAATAGTAAAAAGGAAGTAACGGATTTTCTCAAAGCAAATGAACTCGATGCAGAGGAAGAAGTGGTGTTGCGCCGGGAGATTGGTACAAATGGAAAGTCAAGGGCTTTTATAAACGACACACCGGTTAACCTGGTTCAGTTGCAGCAGTTAAGCAGTTTGCTGATCGACCTTCACCAGCAGTTTGATACGTTAGAATTAGGTGAAACGGATTTTCAGCGACAGGTATTGGATGCATTAGCCGGCCAGTTAATATTGATAGAAGAATACCAG
>DEHX01000113.1:12784-26262 GCA_002352145.1 Chitinophagaceae bacterium UBA2789 | reverse complement strand
AAAACTTATTTTGACCTGCGGGAAAGTGAAATGCCTTTAGTGCAGCAACTAAAAATTTTATTGAACCAGTTGAATGTTTATTCATCGTATCATCCTGATCTGCCAGCGTTGCTTCAGCGTTTGCAGTCAGCACAGGTGGAGCTGCAGGATATAGCTGATGATGTAGACCGCATCAGTAATCATATTAATTATGATCCGGATAAAATTGAACAACTGAATGAACGATTATCATTAGGCTATAAACTACAGAAAAAACATGGAGTAAGTTCTACCGCTGAGTTATTGGCGATACAGAAAGAACTGGAAGAAAAATTACAGGCAGTTTTAAATATTGAAGAAACCATTCAGCAAAAAGAAAAAGAAACAAATCGCTTACGGGCTGAAGCAAAGAAGACAGCAGAGAAAATAACAGCGGGACGAAATAAACAGGTGAAACCNNAGTGGTGGTGAACTTAGCCGCCTGATGCTGTGTATAAAATCATTGGTGGCGCAATCTATAGATCTGCCAACACTTATTTTTGATGAGATAGATACTGGCATCTCCGGCGAAGCTGCAAGACAGGTTGGTATCATCATGAAAGAGCTGGCTGCAAAAAGACAAGTTATCTGTATTACACATCAACCGCAGATCGCCGGTAAAGCAGATGCACATTTCTTTGTATACAAGGAGATCGTCAGGGATAAAGTAAAAACAAATATCCGTCAGCTTACAACAGAAGAACGGATTACTGCCATTGCCAAAATGCTAAGCGGCGAAAAACCCACAGCCGCCGCCATGGAGAATGCCCGGGAAATGGTGATGAACTGATTTGTCGTTTTCTCCCTTGGGGATTCTTCTTCTTTCAGCCTGAAAATGTACGGTACTAGTACCCTGAAGTCAACCTCAGCACTATTCTTGCTGTAATAAAGGCGGAACGAACAACTAAAATCCAACTTTATGAAAAAACAACTGCTCATCATGCTGCTTTGTCTTTTTCTGGTTCAGGCAGGAGTGGAAGCACAACTGCGTAAGCAGGCACGACACCAGCAAGAGCCATTAACTACAGAGTTACAGGCAAATTTTTCTGAAACCGGTCGTTATGTATTTGTACAAAATCAATTGCTTCTGACAAACCTGAAAGAAGAAGAATTTGACCGTATCGCTATTATTAATATGCAGGGATCTGTTTTGCAAAGGCAAAATGTTAGCGGTCCGGCTGTGCGTCTCAACCTTTCAGAATTGGAAGAAGGTGTTCACCTTTTATTGCTTCATTCCTCTTCAAGAATGAAAGAAAAAACTATAAAAATGGTGGTAAAACGATAAGTAGAGTAATCAATAACCAAGATGAATACAGGATAAAAAGGGAGTCGGGGGGACTCCCTTTTATTTTTAACTGTTACGGTCTGAGAAAGGAAATACTTCCAGGTTATTCGGATTGTCAAACCTGTCCTGGTGCATAGTAAAGTTCTTCAACCGTTCATCTTTGTACTGCGCCCAGTCAAATGTTTTCAGGAATTCTGCAGCAGCCTGCGCTCCTTTGCGAAACAGGATTATCTTTTCTTCGTCCTTCATAAAAAAGTTCAGCCAGCTATGCTCCTGCACATCAATATTCTTTACGCCATAGTTAAAAGCCCTGTTTTTGGTGATAAAATCACGGTCAAAATTGAAACGGATGGTACTGAACAAAGAAAATATATACTTGAATAAACTATTATTACTACGGCTGGCGGCATCCATTACACCATCCTGCAGGCGAATGCCGAATGTGGGCATACGGGGTACCGGATACCGGGGATTGTAGAATACGTTGATAGGGAAGTTGGATAAAGTACCTCCGTCAATAAACTGCACTTTATCGGGTATGCGTTTTTGCTGGTTTTGCCAGTTCAGGTGTTTGTCCCAAATATCAAACGAACTTTTCTTTCTTATATCACTCAGCGTATACGTTTCGAAAAACACCGGGATTGACATACTTGCCCTCACAAAATCTCCCGGATGTACCTCTTCCTGTTTGTTCCAGTACAGGTCCCACATCTGGGTAAATTCGATCTTGCGGTTGGCTATAATATCACAGGTGATGAGGGTAAGCATCGGCATATGCGGCGGATCATTGTTCTCCCTCCGATCATCTTTTATTACTTCCAGTTTGGGTACCCGCATGAAGTGGTAGGAGAAATCGGCCAGGTTATTGATCTTTTGCATGGCCACATCATTGCGTACATGAAAGGANNACACCGGGCCAAATGAAGTTGATTACGAAACAACCAACAGTAAGCAACAGCAGTAATAATAAAATGACAGTGGCAATACGGCTGATCTTTTTAAACATATTACTGCCCAGCAGCATCTTCTGTATGACCCGTTTGATCCATTTGGTGAACTTCCAGTTGGAAGATTTNNACATCATTGCGTACATGAAAGGATGAGATCACTCCTTTAATCCAGTTGTGAAAAGCCTTTCCCTCATTCAGGCCATAGCCCTCCCTGGCGAACTCTTTAAATTTGGCAGCAGCGAGAAAAATAAAAACAATTACAGCTATCAATAAAAGACCGGCGCCCAGCCCGATCCACTTGGCCACACCGGGCCAAATGAANNCCATCTACAAAGGAGAACATTTCCAGCTTCACCAAATGCTCTACGATCTTCGACGATTTTTCTTCTTCTTTATTACCGGCACAGGCCAGCAGCATAGTGTTTATGGCCCCTGCACTGGTGCCTGCCATGCTGAAAAACCGGATTCCCATTTTTTCCAGCACATAAGTATAGCCGACCAGCGCAATACCCAGTACACCGCCGCCTTCCTGCACCAGGTCCACATACTGGTTGCCCTGTGTATCTTTTACATCAGAGACAATTAATGGTTTACCGCTGTTAACAAAATGCTGGCGCAGTTCTTCTACAATTGCATTGGCGCCACTTTGCTGCAAGAAATCGGAGGGAGAGATTTTGGAGGGCATAGGGAAAGGTTTAGCAAGAGGTTACAAATTGTAAGTTAGCAGAAACAATGATACTTCAAAATAACCACTTTATGGTATTGCACATCTCGATATTCTTTCTCAATTTTAACTGGGTATGCCTTCAATACCAGTTGATATTAAGAGGCCAATTATTTATAGATATAAATTAAAGTTATGTTAGTTTCAACAGAGCTGATAAAACAATCAGTTGAACGATTTAAGGCTGGAGACAGAATAAAGCCAGGGGAAAAGAAAGGTAAATTTATTGAAGATGAGTTAGAAGAGTATATCGACAAAAATGTTCCGGAGGCAGTAAAAAAAGGAAATATCACCGGTGATAATGATAACCTGGCAAACAGGTTGCAACTTATTGAGGACAGAGCACCGGAACCGGCTTCTTTTGCTTTTGAAAGAGCAATTGGTAAAAACGATTCAGTTTACAGCAATTTTGTTGAGCTTATCGCAAGTACAAAGCAAAAAGTGGCCAGAGTTGTTATCAAAGAGGGGCCACGAACAATTGGTTTTGCCACTGGTTTTATGGTTTCATCTAGATTATTGCTTACAAACTGGCATGTCTTCAGAAAAAAAGAATATGTAATGCAAAGCGAAGCGCAGTTTAATTATGAATATGATATATATGGCCGACCCAAGCAGCCTGTTTCATTCAGGCTAAGGCCAGACGATTTTTTCTATTCCTTAAAAGCGTTGGATTATTGCTTAGTTGCAGTTGAACCGGTAGATGTTTCGGGTAATGCACAACTTTCAGCTATTAGTTATATTTTTTTAGACCCCACTCCTGGCAAATTAGGGGATGAAGATGTAGAACTACTTAATATCATACACCACCCCGGCGGTGATTACAAGCAGTTGTCAATCCGCGAAAACCAGTTTAAGAAGATCATGCCAACAACACTATGGTATAAATCAGACACTGCACAGGGAAGCAGCGGAAGTCCGGTATTTAATGACCAGTGGCAAGTTGTAGCCCTGCACCACATGGGGGTGCCAAGTATGAGTGCAGATGGAAAAAACTTCCTGGATATAGATGGTAATATTATTCCTGTTGTGAACGGGGAGGTTGATGAAACAAAAATACATTGGATTGCGAATGAAGGTATTCGTATAAGTGTCATATTGAAAGATATTTTCAGTCGCTTTCCCCACTCTGATTATGTAAATGAACTTAAAAGAAGACCATTTTCACCTTTAGAATTACCATCTGGTGTCGTTAACTGGGACAAAAAAAATCAACCTGATCCTATTGGGGGTTGGGCAGGAAATAATGATGTGAGTATTGTTTTTCCTGCTTCCTTGCTTGAAGCCAGCGGACAAGTAACTGTCAGTATTCGCAATAAAGGAGATGATGTAGCTGCCAGACCGGATAAAATATTGAGCGATATTGATACAACTATTGCTGAGGCAAAAAAAGCTGATAAGGAGAAAGACGTAGTTTTTTCCGGATGCAAGGGTTATGACCCTGGTTTTATGGGTGTAAATATTCCTTTGCCAAAACCGCAAAAGTCTTTGATGAAGAATATTGCCAAGATGAGTAATGGCAAAAGCGAGTTGAAGTATTTTAAATACAGTGTGCTTTTCAATGAAACTATGAAAATGCCTGCACTTAGTGCAATTAATGTAGAAGGCAATCCGGCATTAAGACTGGATAATAGTAAAAGAACTGATGATTGGTTAAGAGATAAACGTATTGATATAAGTAAGCAACTTACAGATAAGTTTTATGCAGGCTCGGGTTTCGATAAAGGTCATATGAGCCGATTTGAAGATGCCAACTGGGATAAAACGGAAGAGGCTGCTTTACGAAATGGTATCTATACATGCTTTTATACAAATGCCTGCCCGCAGGTTCCAGGCCTGAACCGTGGAGGCGGAATTTGGGGAAAGCTCGAAAAGGCAATACTTGAGAAAGGTGTCAAAAAGGAAAAAGGTAGTGAAGGAAGAATAACTGTATTTAACGGACCAATTTTTTCTTCAAACAAAAAGAAATTCAGGGGTGAGATAGTCCCTATGGAGTTTTTCAAGATTATTGTCTGGCGAAATGATGATAATCAACTTAAAGCAACAGCTTTTAAATTATCACAGGAAGAACTGATAACAGGAATAAAATTTACTGAAGTAGCTGGAATGCAATATGAAGCTATTGATATAGATACAAATGCTCATTTTAAAGAGTATCAATGCAGTATCAGGTCATTAACTAATGCAACAGGAATTAATTTCAAGCCACTTGAGAAATACGACACGTTTAATAAAACCGGCACTAATGAAGATGTACTTATCAGTTCAGAAAAAGACCTCGAAAGAATGATAGTGATGAACAATAAGAAAAGATAGAAACTGATAAGCAATAAAACATCAGTAATGTTATTGCTTCTTCTTTAAAATCATATATATACAATTGCTCCGTGAAAAAGGTAATAAATATTTTACTGCCTTTCCCTAGCACTTGTCGAAACAGCTCCAGACCTTATTATGCTTTGTGTAACCGTAAAATAATAATGACCTTCTTCTTTTTTGAAGAACATCTTCTCCAAAGCTTGAGGCGCCTGCGAAGGGTCAGACCCGGCAGGGAGCTTAACTAACCGTGGCGGGTTGGTACCCGGATAGTAGGCTTGTGTTGCAATTTGTGTTGTCTTTCCCACAGAAGTTTCAAGTACCAAAAATCCTCTTATTTTATTATTGTCCTCCGGTGAGATACCTACATGCTCAAAGGAGACTTTAAAAGCATTGTTGTTCGGTACAAAGGAAACAATGTTCTTTCCATTATACACCAGGTTATAGGTTTGATTAGCATTTGGGTATTCTGCGAGGTTGTAATGCTGGATATAATCTGCTTCAAATTTCAAAGTATTGTATCCTATGGAAGCTGTAGCGGCTGCATTGGGTAATGCATATTCAAAGGCAATGGCGAATAATCCTTTAATGGGAGGTTCAGCCCAGGGTTTGAGTTTGGTACCATCGTCCATCTGGCTGCGCCACCAAAACCGGCGGGATGCATCACAAACAACGTTCAGGTTTGATTTGATCCTGTTTTCAGAAGAATCACTCCACCAGAGCTGTTCTGCCGGATGAATTTCCGGGTGGCAGCAATGACCCATGTCGTATATCCATGTGCCATAAACACATATTCCCCTGCTCACCCTGCTTAATACCATATCCGTTAGTCTTGCACGGCCAAAAGTGTGATTGCCTTTTGGCCAGTAATCTTCGGCTATTTCTGCTTCCACAGCATGGAAGGATGGCGGGCAATCTTTTATATCGTAGGCCACATCCTGTAGTTTCATAATGGTAGTGAACTCAGGTTTATGTGCAGTGGTAACAAGATATTCGTATTTAGGATGAGGAACAATATCAATGTTGACATCAAAATCAGCAAATGTTCCCTGTATATTGACCTGGCCTGCTTTAATCACTTGTCCGCTTAATGTTCTTTTTGCAGGGTTGCGGTGATCATTGGGTGGCCTTTGAGGATACCAGAAGTTAAAATTATCAGGGATAAATGTATTGTTAGAGGCTCTTTCAAATGCGGCCGTTCCTATTTCTTCTCTGCCCCGGTAATCGTTTCCTATTATTCCCATTTGAAGTTTGGCCGTTTCCCACAATGTTTTTCCTTCTGCAGATTGATTGCCTAAAGTTGAAATAACTGTATTTGCTCCGTTTACAGCTAAAACTGTAGCAGCAACCGGACCTGGAACAGGCGGGGAGACAACAGCTACAGTATTAGCTGGTCCGGGTCTTGCACTCTTACGTTCCCAGTGGCCGGGCACAAACTGGCCATTTACATTGGCATTTCTTTTCCATTCATACTTGTTGTCCTTTGTTGCATAAAAGACGCTTATATAAGAAGCCTTATCGTTAAAGCCATAAACAGACAGATCAGAAACGTCTTCAAGAAAATCTACAGAAATTCCATAGCCCTGTGTGGCTGCTGCGTGTTCGTAAATATAGGCTACCATTCCTGCTGGAACCCTGATGGAGGAGGCCACATCATTAAAGTCACTTAAAACATATTGTCCCGGTCCCAGTGTTTTAAAAGCACCGGTATAATTAGCATGTTCATACAAAATCACGGAGGGTTTGTATGGCTTTACCGGTAAAATTTTTGGTTTCTGAGAATTCGCTGAAAGAAATAATAAAATGGCAAGTGAAAGAAATAGGGAATTTCTCATGTTTAATGGTATAAGGTGAGTAATCAGTTGGTTTCAGTTATCAAAAAGGCAGTGGAATTTTCCTTCAGGGTAGACGGGACGGTGCGGAGGAATATAAAGTTGCCACAATTTTTTAGATTTACAATGAAAGTATTTTCCAGAGCTGCGTTTTGTATTCTATCATTATGATAATAAAAACCCTGCATCCTGGTAGTTATTACCAGGAAAACAGGGCTGGATATTTCACTTGCCGTCTCGGTTATTTATTAAGCACAGAGCTCAACCTTAAACGCCAGGCTGAAATAAGTTGAGTAATGGCCTTTGGCGGAAGGAGCATGTCCGTTCCAGGCTTGCCCAAAAGTAAAAGGCTTATGTGCATGGCTTACAGCTTCGCCTAAAGCTACTAATGCATCAGGGGTATGAAGTCGGAAACCATAAGTGGCTCCCTGTTCCAGCTCCACAGCAGGTGTTTCAAAGCGTATCCAGCGGGAATCATCTCCTTTATGCAATAATAAATTGGATTGGCTGATGGCAGGGCCCCATGTTTTGGTGGCCGGATCAAATTCATGAAGGGTCAGCTCCACTTCTCCCGGGTTTTGTACCGCTTCAGCAAATACCTGGATATTATTCAGCACACCACCTGCAGGGCAAAGAAATGTTTGTCCGGCTAAATGGTCATTCGGGTCTGTTTGCATGTGACCGATCCATAAAGTAGTATTGTTCTGTGTTTGAGTAAGAACAGGACGGGGGCGTTTTGTAGTTTCCATAGATATATTTTTTAAGCTTAAGAGAAGCCGTAAACGGATTTCTCTGCAAAACTAACTCTGCCGGGGCTGGTCATATTGTGTCCCGGTATATGATTCTCGTCATTTGCGTAAAAGATGCAAACGTCTGTTAGCATCTTTTGGGACAATTACTAGGGAAATTGTGTAAATTGACAAAGACCTTGAGCAATAAATATTTGTGGATAAACCCGGTTTTTGGGTGGAAAGAAGGTGCAGAAAGAAAAACTCTTTCAAAAACAATTTTGAATGTCTGTCCGCCTTTAAATTCGCCTTCCTGACTGGACGGAAACATTCCACTAACATAGAAATAACGATTTCTTAAAGCAAGACGGAAGAAGTGCCCAAGGTCATTGAAAGTAAAAAACTCAATGAATAACCTTTTATCGCTATAGACGAACATGGATCTTACTAACCTGAATAAAGACCGTACTGGCAAGCAAAGAAGAAAATCAACACTTGACCTTGGCACCATGGTATATGGCAAAGTACCGCCACAGGCAAAAGACCTGGAGGAAGCTGTACTTGGTGCTATTATGCTCGAAAAATCAGCCTTTGATACTGTTGTAGAAATACTGAAACCGGAGTGTTTTTATGTTGAGGCTCATCAGCGCATCTTCAAGGCTATGCAAAGCCTTTCCAATAAAAGCCAGCCAATTGATATTTTAACGGTGGCGGAAGAACTCCGTTTCAAAGAAGAGCTGGAAATGATTGGTGGAGCCTATTATGTTACTAAGCTCACCAATGCTGTTGTTTCATCTGCCAATATCGAGGCTCACTCCAGGATAATCTTACAAAAATTCATTCAAAGGGAACTTATCCGCATCAGCGGGGAGATAATCGGTGATGCTTATGAAGACTCTACTGATGTATTTGATCTCTTAGATGATGCAGAAAGCAAATTGTTTGAAATAACCAACAACCACCTTCGTAAGAATTTTGATACGATCGACTCTGTATTGGTGAAAACCATCCAGCGTATCGAAGACCTTCGGCATAAAAATGAAGATGTGACGGGTGTGCCAAGCGGCTTTCCATCGCTTGACCGTGTTACCTATGGATGGCAGAATACGGACCTCATTATTCTTGCCGCAAGACCTGCTGTTGGTAAAACTGCTTTTGCACTTAACCTGGCACGCAATGCAGTAATGAACCCGGCCAAGCAAACACCGGTGGCTTTATTCTCCCTTGAAATGAGTGCCGGGCAGCTGGTACAGCGTATCTTATCTGCTGAAAGCGAAATATGGCTGGAAAAAATTGCAAGGGGTAAGCTGGAAGAGCATGAGATGAAACAGTTGTATGCAAGAGGTATACAAAAACTGGCACAGGCTCCGTTATTCATTGATGATACACCTGCACTGAACATCTTTGAACTCCGTGCCAAGTGCCGCCGGTTGAAAAACAAGCACAATATTGGCCTGATCATCATTGACTATTTGCAGCTGATGAGTGGTACCGGAGAAAACCGTAACAGCAATAGGGAACAGGAGATCAGTAATATATCGAGAAACCTGAAAGCTCTGGCAAAAGAGCTGAATGTACCGATCATTGCACTTTCACAGTTAAGCCGTGCTGTGGAAACAAGAAGTGCGGGTAAAGACGGAAACAAAATGCCGCAGCTTAGTGATCTTCGTGAATCGGGAGCCATCGAACAGGATGCAGATATGGTTATGTTCCTTTACCGCCCGGAATATTATGACATCACGCAAAATGAAATGGGAGAGAGCAACCGGGGCGAAACCCATGTCCGCATAGCCAAGCACCGTAATGGTTCGTTGGAAACGATCAAGCTGAAAGCATTGCTGCATATACAAAAATTCACAGAAGATGATGGAAGTGGCGGCTTTGGCGCAACAGGGTTGCCCGGTAACTGGAAGCCGGTAAGCGATGTGGATGGCGAAGGTGGTGCAAGGGTATTTATACAGACTGGCAGCAAGATGAATGATATGGGTGATGATGAGGATACGCCATTCTGACCTGTCTGCCTCNNGCTTCCATTTTTTTATATCAATAATTACTCCGGGCAAAAGCAATTGCCTTTGGATGAAGAAACCAGCAGGCATGTGGTGCAGGTATTGCGCATGAAAGAAGGTGAGCAGCTCAACCTTACTGATGGTAAAGGAAAGTTATTGACCTGTGAAATTAAAGAAGCAGGAAAAAAATCATGCTACGTAGAAGTAAAGGCAACCAGTAATCGGCTATCCAATGCAAGAAACATTTCAATTGCCATCTCTTTGCTCAAAAACACAAACCGCTTTGAATGGTTTTTGGAAAAAGCTACCGAGATAGGAGTGAGCGAAATTATTCCGCTGGTTTGTGACAGAACAGAGAAAGAAAAGTTCCGCCACGACAGGATGAACGCTATCTGCATCAGCGCCATGTTGCAAAGCCAGCAATGCTGGTTGCCTGTTTTACATGCGCCTGTTGAATTTGAAAAAGTTTTTTCAAAAATATCCTCCGAACAAAAGTTTATAGCTCATTGTGATGAAAGTTCAACCAAAAACAACCTGTCAACTTTTCAACCTTTCAACTCTTCAACTATCTTGATTGGTCCTGAAGGAGATTTTACCCCCAAAGAAATTGAAATAGCATTGCAAAGCGGCTTTCAGCCGGTAAGCCTGGGCGAAACAAGATTACGGACTGAAACGGCGGGAGTGGTGGCGGCTGCTGTTTTAATGAACCTCTGATTATTTCTTTTCTTCCTCCAGCACAGGCTCATTCAATTCTACCAAATGTGCTTTTTTCTTCGCAGCACGGCTGAGCATGGTCATATTCAGCATCTCTACTGTGAATGAGAACGCCATACCAAAATAAATATAGTTTTTCAGGTGCAACTGGTGAGCCGCTTCACTGTCCCATCCCTCAATCACTAATCCAAGTCCTATCATTACCAGGAAGGAAAGGGCCAGCATTTTTAAAGTAGGATGCTTGTGAATGAAACCTGATATGGCCGGGCTGAATAAGAACATTACGATCATGGCAATTACTACGGCCGCAATCATGATCTCAATATGCTTGGCAGTACCGCCTGCAGTGATTACACTGTCAAAAGAAAACACAGCATCGATCAGCATGATTTGCATAATGGCTTGCGATAATGAAATACCATTTTTCTTCTTTAGTGCCACATTGGGATCTTCCCCTTCCAGTTTGTGATGTATCTCAATTACTGACTTGTAGATCAGGAATAAGCCGCCGGCAAGCATGATAATACTGGCCAGGTCAAAGCCTTTGCCCCATAGTGTAAAAACTGACTTCCCTTTTTGTGATAATAACCAGCTCAATGCCATCAGCAATAAACTGCGGGAAATAATACCGGTTATCATCCATACACGGCGGGCACGGCGTTGCTCTTTTGGATCCTTTAACCTGTTTAAAGAAAGAGAAACGAATATTACATTATCGATTCCCAGCACCACTTCCAGAATGACGAGAATAACAAAACTGATTATACTATCGGCTGTAAATAGGTGTTCCATTGATTATTTAAGATTGTGGAGTTAAGATTTAGTTATTGGTTTATAAATAGCGGCAAATCTTTTTTACAATACCAGGTCCTTCGTAAATAAAGCCGGTCCATACTTGCACAAGAGAAGCTCCTGCTTCTAATTTTTCTTTGGCATCAGTACCTGTAAAAACTCCTCCTGACGCAATAATCGGTATTTGCCCGTTTGTTTTTTGATGTATATAACGTACTACTTCAGTACTCCTTTGTTTCACCGGCAAACCACTTAAGCCCCCTGCACCGATAGTTTTTATTCTTGAGCCGGATGTCGTCAACCCTTCACGGCTGATAGTGGTGTTGGTAGCNNCACCCTTCGACAAGCTCAGGGTGACATTGAGCTGTTGCAGATGTGTCAGAATTTTTCGGAG
Source organism: Chitinophagaceae bacterium UBA2789 (assembly GCA_002352145.1). Classification (GTDB taxonomy): domain Bacteria; phylum Bacteroidota; class Bacteroidia; order Chitinophagales; family Chitinophagaceae; genus JJ008. The sequence goes on along the minus strand of DEHX01000113.1, from coordinate 14,503 downwards.
TGATTCTTTCTCCTGTAATTCTCTTAAACCCGGTGTATTAGGCGAACTTACGTTCACAACAAAATAGTCTACATAAGGATACAACTCTTTAAAACAAATTTCATAATCCTTCCATGCATCTTCATTCGGAGTGACTTTGTTCTTTCCAATATTTCCACCGACAATGAGTCGTGCGTCATGAGCCGGAAGTTGGGAGTTTCGCCAGTTACTTAACCTTTCTGCCACTACTTTTACGCCTTCATTATTAAATCCCATCCGGTTGATCAGGGCTTTGTCTTTTGGCAAGCGGAATACCCTTGGTTTGTCGTTACCTGCTTGTGGTCGTGGCGTTACAGTTCCGATCTCCACACAGCCAAATCCCAGGCATTCGAGTTCCCTCAGGTATTTGGCATTTTTATCAAAACCGGCAGCAAGTCCCACTTTGTTAGGAAATGAAATACCGAAAGCGGTATAATTATGATCCTCCTTTGGCCTGAACATTTTTGCCAGTATTTTTTTGAAACCGAGGCTGCAAAGCAACCTGAGTCCGTTCATGGAAAAATGATGCACCGGTTCGGGAGGGAAACAGAAAAGAATAGTACGCAGTAACTTATACATAACAGCTGCGAAGATAACTGAAGTTTTAAGCCGGTATTTGGCAGGTTATATAAGTCTCCCTATTTTTGGTATAGAAAGTTGCATAAACAACTTTTAATTTTGAAACTGAAAATTCATTCTCATGCAGGAAGCATATATCGTAGCTGGTTACAGAACAGCAGTTGGTAAAGCTAAAAGAGGTGGTTTTCGATTTACCCGCCCTGATGATTTGGCAATAGAAGTAATAAAAGGATTGATGGCTTCTGTTCCCCAACTGGAAGCCAAAAGAGTAGATGATGTGATTGTGGGTAACGCTGTTCCCGAAGCGGAACAAGGTTTGCAGTTTGGCCGCATCATTTCTGCCAGGGCATTGGGTATTGAAGTGCCGGGTGTTACAGTTAACCGGTATTGTGCCTCTGGTTTGGAAACGATCGCTATGGCCACTGCAAAAATCCGCATGGGTATGGCAGATTGTATCATTGCAGGTGGTACAGAAAGTATGAGCCTGGTGCCAACAGCTGGTTGGAAAACTGTACCTGCTTATTCGATTGCCAAAGATGATCCTGATTATTACTTAAGCATGGGATTAACGGCAGAGGCAGTGGCTAAGGATTTCAATATTAGCCGGGAGGCACAGGATGAATTTTCTTATCACTCACATCAGAAAGCTATTGCAGCTATACAAGCGGGGCATTTTAAACCGGGCATTCTGCCCATAACGGTGGAGGAAGTTTATCTCGATCAAAAAGGCAAGAAGCAAAAACGAAATTATGTGGTAGATACGGATGAAGGACCAAGAGCAGACACTTCAATGGAAGCACTGGCCAAATTAAAACCTGCCTTTGCTGCCGGTGGTTGTGTAACAGCAGGCAATTCATCTCAAACCTCTGATGGAGCTGCCTTTGTGATTGTGATGAGTGAGAAGATGGTAAACGAACTGGGATTAAAACCTATTGGCCGCCTCGTAACTTCTGCTGTGGCAGGAGTGCATCCCCGTATCATGGGTATTGGTCCGGTAGCTGCCATTCCAAAAGCCCTGAAGCAATCAGGGATGAATCTTTCCCAAATAGACTTGATCGAACTCAACGAAGCTTTTGCTTCCCAGGCTTTGGCTGTCATCCGGGAAGCCGGTTTGGATCCTGC
>DEHX01000113.1:0-12731 GCA_002352145.1 Chitinophagaceae bacterium UBA2789 | reverse complement strand
AGGAAGTAGCAAATGTTTTTTCCACAAAGGCAGGCTGTATTTTTACGAATAAGCGAAGTAAGGCTCATTTTTTGTTACCCGTTACTTAAACTTTTCAGCAATATTTATATCGAACCCGGTTGCTGAACCAAAACCATACGTATGGACAGAAGAGAATTTTTGACTGCCCGCCGCAATAAACATGCAGGACAGGAGGAAGGGGGAACTGCAAAACCCTTCCGAACTAATTCCGGAATTAATACATATACAGGCCCCTGGTCGGAACAGGAAGTGGTACATCTTTTAAAAAGGACCATGTTTGGAGCAAAGAAGGCTGATGTAGATTATTTCAAAGGACTTAGTATGAGCCAGGCTGTTGATCAACTGCTGAACCCAACGGCTCCCAATCCTGCACCGCCGGTAAAAGAATATGCTACCTCGGCCACTCCCGGTGTAAATGCAGATGCTAATATTCTGCAGGGTACTACCTGGGTAAACGATATTAACAGCGATGGTACTGTACAATCACAAAGGAGGGCTTCATATAAAAAATGGTGGACAGGAGTAATGATTAACCAGGACAGAAGTATTCGGGAAAAACTGGTCATGTTCTGGGTTGACCATTTTGGAAACGAAACAACGGATGTTGGATTTGGAAACTGGGCTTATACGCAACATTCATTGATAAGACAATATGCACTTGGAAATTTCAAGAACCTGGTCAGGGATATTTCCAAAGATGTGATGATGCTCCGCTACCTGAACGGTTATCTCAACAATAAAAATGCACCAGATGAAAACTATGCCCGGGAATTATTTGAATTATTTACATTGGGTAAAGGGCCCGGATCTCAGTATACAGAGAATGATGTAAAAGAGGCTGCTAAAGTATTAACGGGCTGGCAAATAAATGGCACTACTTATACATCTGTATTCAATGCAACCCGGCATGATACCACTAACAAGACATTTTCTTCTTTTTTCGGCAACACCGTTATTACCGGTCGCACAGGAGCTACCGCCGGGGATCTTGAACTAAACGACCTGATCAATATGACTTTTAATCAGGCGGAGGTTGCTAAATTCATAGTTCGGAAGCTTTATCGCTGGTTTGTTTATTATGCCATTGATGCAGGCACAGAAGCCAATGTTATTACTCCACTGGCTGACATATTCCGCTCAAATAATTANNCCAGAAACAGATTGGGATACCAATTATGGCTTATGGAATACATTCTTCAACTGGATGGTAAATATGGGCCAGAACCTGCATGACCCGCCCAACGTATCAGGAATGCCTGCTTTTTACCAGGAGCCTTCTTTCCATGAAATCTGGATCAACTCGGATTCATTACCGAAACGCAACCAGTTTACGGATACCATGATCAACACCGGGTATGCCCGGAATGGTTTCAGGGTCCAGTTCAACTGTGTGACATTTGCCCAGACCTTACCCAATCCAGGTAATCCCAATGACCTGATCGATGATGCACTGAAAATATTTTTCCGCAATGACCTGTCGGCTCAGTCAAAACAACAGATCAAAACACAAATATTATTGACAGGCCAGCAATGGGACTACTATTGGACCAATGCATGGGCCGCTTATGTGTCTAATCCTACAACAGCCAATTTCAATACCGTAAATACAAGGCTGAAATCCCTGTTTCAATATTTATTCAATTTATCGGAGTACCAGTTGGCATAAACTCAATTTTAATTGACAACAATGAAAAGAAGAGATTTTTTACTCAACACTTTACCTGCAGCGGCCTTGTTGCCGGAAGTAATTAACGGGTATTCCGTAAAAGCTTTCAATGCCAACTCACCCCTGGTGCAGGCGTTGATGCGTGGCACCACCCTTACCGATCATGTGCTGGTCATCGTACAGCTTTCAGGTGGTAATGATGGATTGAATATGGTGATACCCGTGGCTGATTATTCCAGGTATTTCAATGCAAGAAGTAATGTGGCTATACCGGAGGCAAGGGTGTTGCCTATTGCAGGGGTAAGCGGTACAGGTATTCATCCGTCAATGACAGGGTTGCAATCTCTCTTCAATGAAGGAAAGGCTAAAGTAATTCAGGCAGTTGGTTATCCTACACCAAACTTCTCTCATTTTCGTGCCACTGATATCTGGATGAGTGCATCAAACAGTACACAGGAAGTATACAGCGGATGGGCGGGTCGTTATTTGAATTATGAGTATCCCAATTTTCCCAACGGATATCCTAATACAGATATGCCTGATCCGCTGGCGATCCAGATAGGCTCTACCACATCACTCACCACGCAGGGCCCATCAGTGAACATGGGTATGAGTATTACCAATCCTACTACTTTTTATAACCTGATAAGTGGTACAACAGATCCTGCTCCGGATACACCGGCAGGTAAAGAATTGAAGTTCATCAGGCAGGTAAATCAGCAAACACAAAAGTATTCATCAGTTATCAGGGCCGCTGCCAATGCTGTTACCCAGCAGGCAACTTATCCGACAAACAACTCTTTGGCTGATCAGTTAAAGATCGTTGCCCGTTTGGTCAAAGGTGGGTTAAGAACAAGAGTTTACATGGTTAGTTTTGGCGGCTTTGATACCCATTCTGTACAGGTTAATGCAGCTGATACCACTACTGGTGCACATGCTACCTTGCTGCAGCGGGTTTCGGATGCTATCAAAGCTTTCCAGGATGATCTTAAGTTTTTAGGGGTAGAGGAAAGGGTAATCGGTATGACCTATAGTGAGTTTGGAAGACGCATCAAATCAAATTCCAGTGTGGGAACGGATCATGGTGCGGCAGCACCTATGTTCTTATTTGGCAGCAGCGTAGAGTCGGGCATGCTTGGGGTGAACCCGACAATACCTGCCAATGCATCGGTCAACGACAATATTCCCATGCAATACGATTTCAGGAGTATCTATTCGACTATTTTGGAAAAATGGTTCTGCCTGGATAAAACGATTGTAGAGTCATTATTCCCTCCCAACATCAACACACAATTGCAAACCCTTCCGTTGCTAAAGGCAGGTGTGTGCAGTGGTGTTACACCGCCACCTCCTCCTGACCCCACAGATGTCATTGTTACCAACTATCCCAATCCGTTTACAACAAGTACAACCATAAAATTCAAAACGGAAGGGGGGCATACGCTGATACAGATAATTGACACATTGGGCCGTGTACTGAAGGTATTAGTGGACAGGGATTATCCTACTGCCGGTATTTATACCGTCAATTTTGAAGCAGAGGGATTGCCATTTGGAATTTATTATGCCCGTTTTCAGAATGGCGTTACCCAGCAGGTAAGGGCCATGTTGAAAGTGAGATGATTTGACTTTAATACAATTAATAATAAAGGCCGGATCATCCGGCCTTTTGCTTAGCATTTAATTTCTTCTAATCACTCTGCCGGTGCCCGGCATTTACCCAGTCAACAATTTTTTGTTTGTCAGGGTTAGTGAGCGGTGCATTCGGGGCCTGAGGCATTTGTGATGGATTTGCATCAACTGCCCTGGCCTTAATGCGGTCCCAGCTGGCAACAATGCTTGCATCGGTATCAAAGTTCTTTCCGCCCTCATTTCCCCCGTTACGGTGACAGGGGCCACAATAACCCACAATGATCTGTTTTACCAATGCATACTTAGGCCCATAATTCAATATACTGATTTGCGCTGTGTCTGTACATCCCTTCTGATTTTTTACCGTTACTACATAGTCACCCGGGGCAAGGTTATTAAAAATAGGAGCGGCCTGGTAAGAACCATTATTTAGTTTATAAGTGATGGTATCACCAACGGGATAATTAATGGTAATGCTTCCGTTATTAGATGTTCCGATAGACTCTGTCTTGAAATATTGAACATCATAAGAAACCCCAATACAAGGGTCGGGTGCTGCGGGACTATCTTTTTTTGAACAGCCTGATATTACTAAAACAATAAACAATGACAGAAATAAAGCAGGGTAGCGGTATTGCAAGTTGGTTTGGAACATAAGCTAATTTAATACAAATAAACAATCAGGAAAAGTGAGCAGTCATCAGACTGATTAATCGCTTCAAAGATTAAACCAAAGGAGCAGCATCAGTATTTTTTCAAGAAAATGAGTAATAATCGGGTTGATTAATTGAATCAATGTTGCAAATAATTAAAATTCCCTAATTTCGCACCGGTGAAAAGTAAGGGACAAATAGGGTACAGAAAAATCATTGCGGCCATATTCTTTGCGGCCCTGGCCTTTGTGTATGCTGAAAAAGTCATGCACAAACATGAGTGTCCTTTAGTTGAAACGAACCAGGCTTCCGTATCAAAAAATTTAGAGTACACTACTTGCACTCTTTGTGATTTTCAACCTGTAACAGCAGCTGAGGTACCTGTAATTGCAGAATGTGAGGTGCCGGTGAAATTTATATTTCACAAATTCATTCCGGAAAGTGACAATTATTTCTACCAGTCGTTAGTACTTATTAATGGAAGAGGACCACCCCGGTTTTCCTGAACCTTTTTTCTTTCTCTTTAGTACCATTTTTCAATCCGGAGCCGGCTGTGAAACCGGTGCCTATTCAATTTTTAAGTCTGATGAAAAAATATTTATTATTATATACTATCGCTATACTGTTAGTAAAGCAATCTGTTGGCCAGGCAAACCTGTCAGCCAATTCTATTGAAAACAAAGCTGTTTCAATTTTAAATGTTACACTCACCGGTAAAATTACCGACTCTAAAACAGGGGAGCCACTGGCTGGAGCATCTGTATATCTTGCCGATGACAGAATCGGCACATATGCAGATGCCAATGGAAAATATGTCCTGACAAACATACCATTTGGACATCATGTAATGGAAGTTTCATATACCGGTTACACAACAATGGTGGAACATATTCAACTGACGGCTGATACAGAAAAGAATTTTGCTTTGTCGGCTATGATTATGGAAAACCAGGGGGTAGTGGTAACAGGTGTTGCCGGTGCCACCAGTATACGGAAGATACCTGTGCCTGTTAATTCAATTCGTCGTTCGGCATTACTACAACTTCCTTCTTCTAATATTATTGATGCATTAACGCATATACCCGGTGTATCCCAATTATCCACCGGTCCTGCCATTTCCAAACCTTTCATACGAGGTCTTGGCTACAACAGGGTTGTAACAATAAGCGACGGAGTAAGGCAGGAGGGCCAGCAATGGGGTGATGAACATGGCCTGGAAATCGATGAAATGAGTATAACAAGGGCTGAAGTAGTAAAAGGTCCTGCTTCATTAATGTATGGCAGTGATGCATTGGCCGGTGTAATACAATTTATATCGAATACACCCGTTGCCAATGGCACTTACAAGGGCAATGTATTGATGAACTATCAAAGTAATAATGGGTTATTAGCGGCTAATGCCAATCTCGCCGGTAACAATAATGGATTCAACTGGAATATCAACGGTACTTACAAATCAGCCGGTGACTATCGTAATAAATACGATGGCAAAGTGCTTAATTCAAGATTTAATGAAAAAAACTTTGGTGGTTATATTGGTTTGAATAAAAGCTGGGGTTACAGCCATCTTATTTTCAGTCATTTTAACCAGCAACTAGGCGTAGTGGAAGGAGACAGGGATGATGCAACCGGTGAGTTTATTCTTTTTGGAGGCAGCCCCCTCGAGAGAATTGCAACCCGGGAGGATCTTGACTCACGAAAAGTATTTGCACCTAATCAACGGGTGCAACATAATAAGATCGTAAGCGATAACAATTTTGCCATCAAAAAAAGCCGTTTAAAGATCAATCTTGCGTATCAGAATAACCTTCGCAAAGAGTTTGGGAATCCTGAAGATCCTGATGAAGAAGAGCTATTCTTTGATCTGAAGACACTGAACTATACACTGCACTGGCAACTGCCCGTTAAAGAATGGCATACAACCCTTGGCGTAAATGGTATGCGGCAGAGTAATCAAAACAAAGGCGAAGAGGTGTTGATACCCGAGTANNCGGAAGAAAAGTTTACAGCATTCACCCGGAACTTCTCTAATATATCCGGAAGTATTGGTGTGAGTTATGAGCCGGTGGATTTTGTAACGGTAAAAGCCAATATTGCCCGTGGCTTCAGGGCGCCTACCCTGGCAGAACTGGCCAGCAATGGTACTCATGAAGGAACAAACCGGTTTGAATATGGCGAACTGAACCTGAAATCAGAAACCAGCCTTCAACTGGATGGTGGGGTAGAGGTGAACTATGAACATATCAGTTTAGGTGTTTCTGCATTTTTTAACCGGATGAATGATTTTATTTTCTATCAGAAATTACTATCAACTGCGGGAGGTGATTCTATTGTACTGGTGGATGGAGAAGAGAATTTAGCATTTCGTTTCAACCAGCATAATGCAAAGTTGTACGGCCTTGAGCTGAATATTGATTTTCATCCCCATCCGCTTGACTGGTTGCATTTTGAGAATAGCTTTTCCTTCGTTCGGGGCAGGTTTGATGAAAGGATTGATGGGTTTAAAGCCGGCAGTGATAATTTACCTCTGATCCCTGCACCCAGGTGGAATGGAGAACTAAGAGCTGATTTTAGAAAGGCGGGAAAGTTTTTACAGAACCTGTATGCAAGGTTTGAGGTGGACAAAACGTTCAGGCAAAATAATCATTTTACAGGCTTTGACACGGAAACGGCTACGGATGGGTTCACCTTATTGAATGCAGGAGTGGGTGCTAATATTACCGGTAAAAAGAACAATGTATTATTCAGCTTGCATTTGGGTGTTACTAATATTGGCGACGTGGCCTATCAAAATCACCTTAGCAGGTTAAAATATACGGCGGAAAATAATGTTACCGGCCGGGCAGGTGTGTTTAATATGGGCCGCAATTTCTCTGTCAAGTTGAATGTGCCTTTGGAGTTTAAAAGCAGATAACCGGTATCACTGGTATTTTAAGCCCCGTCATATTTGTGGCGGGGTTTCTTTTTAAAAATTATCTTGCAGCATGGAATTATCATTTAATACACCGGCATTATTGTTTCCGGCCATCAGCCTGTTGTTGCTGGCTTACACAAACAGGTTTCTGGCACTGGCTAACCTGGTAAGGAAGCTTCATGACGAGTATGAAAAGGGAAAAGAGAATCATATAGTCATTAAGCAGATACATAGCCTTCGTTATCGCCTTCGTCTCGTTCGGTATATGCAGACGCTGGGTGTATTTAGTTTTGTTTGCTCGGTTCTCACCATGTACAGCATCTACAGTGAATGGGTCGTAGTTTCCCGGTACGTTTTCGCCACAGCCTTACTAAGCTTGTTGATCTCACTGGTCATATCCCTTATTGAGATTACCCAGAGTACCAAGGCCCTTGAGCTAGAGCTCAGTGATATAGAAGAGCCTGAAAAATCAGGGTTTCTCTCCGGCTTAATTTCTGGTGGCAATGAGAAAAAAGATTAATACATTTATACTATGCTGAAAAAGAGGATACATATACTATCAGGCCTTGCAATTGTATTTTCATTTGTTGCCTGCTCTAAAAGCGGATCAGGCAGTGATAATGATAGCAATCACCTGTTTTCGGCTAATGATAAAACGCCGCCGGAGGTTTTGATTTTTACTCCATCAGCAGGTCAGGTTTTCAGCAATGGAAGTACTATCAATATGACCGGAAGAATAACTGATGATCTTGGCCTCTACCGCGGTACTATCAAAATTGTAAATGAAGCTACCGGTAATACCATAATGTCACAGTCTTATGAAATACATGGTCTTCGCCTTTATAATTTCAATATTAGTCACCCGGTTTCTGTTACTACGTCTGCCGATTACACAGTAACAGTCAGCTTTGAGGATCATGGGGCCAATGCTGTCAGCAAATCTGTTTTAGTAAAAGTGAATCCCTGATGAGTTACAGGGACTGCATTAGTTTTAGCAAGCTTTCCCAATTACCGCCGTTATAAACATCTTTCAAACCTTTTGCTTTCAGTGCCTCTACGGCTTTACGGCTTCTCTCACCTGAGTTGCAGCAAAGGATGACAGGTCTTTTTGCTTCTTTAAGACGGTCAGCACTGGCTTTTATTCTATCTACTGGTATATTAAATGCATCAGGAACATGTCCCCGGTCGTATTCAGTTCCGGATCGTACATCTATAATTATTGCGCCTTGGCGTAAAGCATTTTTTATTTTACCGGATCCTAATCCTAAGAAAGATAAAAGTCCCATAATTAAGCGATAGCGATTTTAGTTTTCCGTTCCCCGATTTGCTGACGCCACATGGCATAATATAGTCCCTTTTCTGCTAACAGGTTTTCATGACTACCTGTTTCCACCACATCACCTTTTTCTAATACATATATCCTGTCGGCATGCATAATGGTACTAAGCCTGTGTGCAATTAAGATAGTGATCTGTTTGCCGTTTCTCGAAATATCCCTTATGGTATCAGTTATTTCTTCTTCAGTTAATGAATCAAGTGCTGAAGTAGCTTCATCGAACAAAAGTAATTTGGGTTTACGAAGTAATGCTCTTGCAATAGACAAACGTTGCTTTTCCCCGCCTGAAAGTTTCAGGCCGCCTTCTCCAATCATGGTTTCTAATCCTTTTTCGGCTCTTGCCAATAAATTCTGGCAGGCAGCTTTGATTAACACATCCTGCAATTCTTCGTCAGTTGCTTCAGGATTAACAAACAAAAGATTTTCCTTAATAGTACCAGAAAATAACTGTGTGTCCTGCGTAACAAATCCTATCTGGTTGCGCAGGTCTTCAAAGTCAATATTATTTTCATCCATACCATTGTATAATATACTTCCTTGCTGGGGACGGTATAATCCCACAAGCAGTTTCATCAATGTTGTTTTACCGGAACCCGATGGCCCGACAAATGCTATCGTCTCGCCGGTATTAGCTTTAAAACTGATATCATTGATGGCATTTTGATTTGCCGTTTGATGTTTGAAAGCCACATGATCGAATTCAAGTGTACGTATTTCGCCAAGATGTTTTGGATTGGCTGCTTTTGGTTCCGGCGCTTTCTTCATCAGGTTGGCAAAATTTTCCAGTGATGCCTGGGCTTCACGATAAGTAAGAATGATATTGCCTATTTCCTGCAGCGGGCCAAACACAAAAAAAGAAAAGATCTGCATGGTCACCAGTTGCCCTGCATCCATTTCTCCACGAAAAATGAGCCAGAGCAGCATAAACAGGATGATCTGCCTGAGTGTATTTACAAATGTTCCTTGCACAAAGCTGATACTGCGGATACGTTTTACTTTGGTCAGTTCAAGCCCCAGTATTTTAAAAGTGTTTTTATTCAGCCGGGAAACTTCCTGTTGTGTCAGTCCAAGACTTTTTACCAGTTCAATATTTCTTAGTGATTCGGTGGTAGCTCCCGCCAATGCTGTGGTTTGTCCCACAATTTTCTTCTGAATGGTCTTTACTTTTTTACTCAGCAAGTTGGAAATGATCGTCAGCAGAAAAATACCGCCAAAATAAATGAGTGGCAGCCGCCAGTCGATACGAAAAGCATAAACAGCCACGAAAAATATACCTACGATTACCGGGAAAAGAATATTGATAAATGAGGCAACAAATTTTTCTGTATCAATCCTTACTTTCTGCAATACACTTAATGTTTCACCGCTGCGGGCATCTTCAAACTCCTGGTAAGGTAGTTTCATGGCATGTTGCAATCCTTCTGTGAAAACGGTAGCGCCGAATTTTTGGGTAATAAGGTTCAGGAAATAATCCTGGAAGGCTTTGGCGATACGGCTGATCATAGCTACGGAGATAGAAGCGATCAGTAAGGCTGCCACACCGTAATGAGGATTTTCTTCAAAAGACCAGAAGAATCTGTCAACATCGTATTCGTTCTTATTATTGGCAAAATGATTAGCCAGGTTCACCAGTTTACCAAAGATGATCGGGTCTACCAAAGAGAAACCAATATTAATGGCAGCAAGCAGTAAAACAAGTGCCACCAGCCATTTATAGGGCTTCAGGTAGTGGAATAAAATTTTCATATTGTCTGTTGAGGTGAAAGCGAAAGGAAATCAATGTACAAACATCGTACAAGTTCGGGAAAAATGCCAATATAACAGTTGGGCCGGGAGTAAATAAAGTAATACAAATGACTTCTGACTTTAGACTTTCGGCTCCTCGGTTCTGACTCTGCTTTTACCCTGCCCATCCTTCCCGGTCAAGGCTTCTGTATTGAATAGCTTCTGCCAAATGTTCCGGCTTTATATCGTTGCTGCCGGCAAGATCAGCAATGGTTCTTGAAACTTTTAGTATCCGGTCATAAGCCCTTGCAGACAGGTTCAGTTTTTCCATTGCCGCTTTTAACAAGTTGGCACCTACCTGGCTGATGACACATATTTCTTTCAGCATTTTGCTGCTCATTTGTGCATTGCAGTAAATACCGGGATTGTTCTTGTATCGTTCACCCTGCATTTCTCTTGCAGTCATAACTCTTTCCCTGATGCTGCCTGAATTTTCCTGAGGTTTAATTGCTGACAATTCACTGAAAGCAACCGGTGTTACTTCCACATGCAGATCAATGCGGTCGAGAAGTGGCCCCGAAATTTTATTCAGGTATTTCTGTACAGTGCCGGGCGGACATGTGCATTCTCTATCCGGATGATTATAGAAACCACAGGGGCAGGGGTTCATAGATGCGATCAGCATAAAAGAGGCAGGGAAGTCAACTGCTACTTTGGCTCTCGATATTGTTACCCGTCGTTCTTCCATCGGCTGCCGCATTACTTCCAAAACGGTTCTTTTGAATTCTGGCAATTCATCTAAGAATAAAACTCCATTATGTGCCAGCGAAATTTCTCCCGGTTGTGGTACTCCGCCACCACCTACCAGTGCCACATCCGAAATAGTATGATGCGGAGAACGGAATGGTCTTTTGGAAACTAATGTAGCATTCTCCGGTAATTTACCAGCAACAGAATGGATTTTGGTTGTCTCCAGCGCTTCCTGCAAGGAGAGAGGTGGCAGGATTGTCGGTAGTCTTTTTGCCAGCATGGTTTTACCAGCGCCGGGCGGGCCGATCAAAATTGCATTGTGTCCGCCAGCGGCTGCTATCTCCAATGCCCTTTTAATATTTTCTTGTCCCTTTACATCAGCGAAATCAATTTCAAAATCATATTGAGAATTAAAAAACTCTTCTCTTGTATTAACGACTACAGGTTCCAGTCCTTTTTCTTCATTCTCAAAAAAATCAATCACTTCTTTGATATGACTTACTCCATATACATGAAGATTATTGACCATGCCGGCCTCTTTAGCATTTACTTTGGGAACGATCAGTCCCTTAAATCCTTCTTTCCTGGCCTGAATCGCAATAGGCAGTGCTCCTTTAATGGGACGGATCTCACCATCCAGTGCTAATTCACCCATGATGACATATTGCGAAAGCACTTCTGCTTTTTCGATTTGCTCAGAGGCACCAAGTATGCCTAAGGCAATGGGCAGGTCGAATGCTGTTCCGCTTTTTTTGATATCAGCCGGGGCCAGGTTCACCACCACTTTGGTGCGGGGAAATGAATAACCATTTGTTTTGAATGTGCTTTCAATTCGCTGCAAACTTTCTTTCACGGCATTATCCGGCAGCCCAACAATCATCGGGTCTTTTCCCTGCGTGGCGATCCAGTTNNCTATTACCGGAAAGTGGTATTCTTCTCTTATTGACGGATCACTTTTGCCTCAAATAGCAAAGAAATATTGGGGTCTGGTTTAATAGTAACTAGTCCGGTTCCTGTATTCAAAGTAAATGTTTCAACCTTCTTTGAGATATACAGTTTTTCAAACTTAGGCCTTGCCTTTCCCATGTCTAATGATAATTCCAGCGGTAACTCAAACGGAGCGGAATCCTGTAGCTGGCTCACTGTCAGTTCAATTTTCTGGTTGCCGGGCAGGTATTTCCACTTTATTTCTAATTGCGGGTTTACCGGCCGGTTCAGCCATTGCTGGAAAAAATTATCCAGCTTTTTTCCGGAATTTATTTCAAATACTTTTTGCAGGTCTTTTGTTTCAGCATTCTTGCCTGCATATTGTGCATAATAGTCCCTTATGCTTTTGTGAAAAACCGAATCACCCAGTTGCCGGCGAAGCATATGTAAAACCCAGCCGCCTTTCTGGTAACTGTTTGCATTCAGCAGTCTCATATAGTCAGTGGTGCTGTCCACCACCGGACGTTTGGCATATTTTACAAATGCCAATACCTGGTCCCTGTCTTCCTGCATCCGCTTATTCAAACTATCTGTTCCATATTTTGATTCCAGGTAAACATGAGTGAGATAGGTTGCAAAACCTTCACTCAGCCAGAAGTGGGCAAAGCTTTTTTCAGTGGCCATATTGCCAAACCACTGATGTACGATCTCATGTGCAAATAATCTTTCTTCGGTTCTCTGCCCGTTAACGGTATTGTCTGCATAAAAGATAGCTCCGGCATTTTCCATACCGCCAAACATAGTGCTGGATTGCACATTGGCCAGTTTGGGATAAGCATAAGGGCCGATATAATTGATGAACCATTGCAGAATGTCTTTGCCGATGGTATAATCATAAAAGCCTTCTTTCTTATTCTCTGTATATACCCAGCTGCTGACGGGGATACAATTATTCACAAACCCTGTATGCTGTACTGCAAAATCAGCCACACCTATCACCATTACTTTGGTTGGCAGGGGAACATCTTCTTTCCAATGGGTTAATTTCTTATCGCCGGGTAAATTTGTTTCTTCTAATTGTATGCCGTTTGATATCACCTGGTAGTG
>DEHX01000136.1 GCA_002352145.1 Chitinophagaceae bacterium UBA2789 | reverse complement strand
GAAAGCGGAAGTGATGCATGGAAAGCTTATATGCGAAGGCAAACTAATACAATCAACTACAGCACATCGCTGCCATTAGCACAGGGAATTAAGTTTGATGTATAAATAAATACTAAAAGGTTGACCTAAATCATGAACAGGCAACCTTTTATCTATACCACCCGTCAAAAAAATCCTAAAAAGCCCCTTATTCAGGGCTTTTTGTATGCAAAATGTATGAACGGTAATCAGTATTTTTACGCCTACACCAATTTTACAGTTAAAATAAACCAAATGAACAGAACAGTAAAACGTACCTCTATCCTGTTTTTTTCAGGCCTTATCTCTACGGCAGCTCTTGCACAAAAAGACGAGATCCCAAAAGGCTGGCACATGATGGACAAAGCGGCATCCGGCTATCATGGTATCAGCATAGATAAAGCTTACGAGTTTGTCAACTCAAAGAAACTTAAAAGTAATACAGTTATTGTAGCTGTTATCGATTCAGGCATTGATACCCTGCACGAAGACCTTAAACCGGTTTTGTGGAAAAACGCCAAAGAGATTCCGGGAAACGGAATTGATGATGATAAGAACGGGTATGTGGATGATGTTTATGGCTGGAACTTTTTAGGAGGCCGTGATGGAAAAAATGTAGAGTCCGACTCATACGAAGCAGCAAGGGTCTTTCATAAATTCAAATCCAAATACAGTGGAAAGACCATTGATAAATCAGCGCTCAGCAAAGAAGAACTATTTGAATACGAAATGTGGAAGAGATCAGAAGGTGAAATAGCCGGTGGTGATTCTAAAAGTAATGCCCTGGAACTCATTTTCCTGAAAAGAGCTTATACCAACTGTGTAAAAGCAGACAGTATCCTGCGCAAAGCGATGGGTAAGGATGTTTACACAGGAAAAGAACTGGGTGAATTCAGTTCAGATGATACTGATGTTAAAAAAGCCAAGAACACATTATATGGACTAATGTCGGGTAATGATGCCCTCGAATCAACTAATAAAGATTTCCTGGAAGGATTCGGTGATTATGTTTCCGGGGAGGAAAAGAAAGCACAGGCAGCAGAAACAGCTCCTACCCCTTATAGGGCTGATATTGTTAAAGACAATTATGATGACATCAACGACAAATTTTATGGTAACAATAATGTAATGGTGAGTAATAAATCCGCATTACACGGCACCCATGTTTCCGGGATCATCGCCGCAGCCCGCAAGAACGGTGTAGGTATGGATGGTGTTGCAGACAATGTNNAAGGGTGTGCTGTTGGTTCATGCTGCAGGCAATGATGCCAAGAACCTTGATACTACTTTCAACTACCCTACTCCACAGTTATTGGATGGATCTAGGCCTTCCAATTGGTTAACCGTTGGTGCCAGTGGTGATCCTAAAGCTGGTGGTTTAACA
This sequence comes from Chitinophagaceae bacterium UBA2789, assembly GCA_002352145.1. Classification (GTDB taxonomy): domain Bacteria; phylum Bacteroidota; class Bacteroidia; order Chitinophagales; family Chitinophagaceae; genus JJ008. Next base: position 1,582 of record DEHX01000136.1, on the reverse strand, counting down.
GCAAGCTTTTCCAACTATGGTAAAAATGAAGTGGATGTATTTGCTCCCGGTGTAAAAATCTATTCTACAGTACCAGGTGGCAACACTTACCAAAATCTCCAGGGTACAAGTATGGCCTCGCCAGTGGTGGCAGGTTTGGCAGCTTTCATTTTACAATATTACCCAACCCTTAGCCCGGAACAGGTGAAAATGGTGATTGAAAAATCTGCTCAAAGTCCGGGGACAACAGTAAAAAATCCGGGCAATGATGAAATGGTAGATTTGAGCGAACTAAGCAGGGCTGGCGGAATTGTGAATGCCTACGAAGCAGTGAAATTAGCCGCTTCACTAAAAGGCGAAAGAAAACCTGCAGTAGTAAAACCGGCAACTACTGTCAAACCCAAAGCAAGAAATTAATCAAAAAGCCCCTTCTAAGGGGCTTTTTGATTCACCGGATTAATCGGAAAATAAAAAGAGTTACTTTAGTAACCCGTAATTATTAAAATACCTGTTATGAGAAATTTTCTTTTTGGAACTGTTTTTTTCTCGACTTTATTAATAGCTGGTTGTGGCAGTAGTGATGAAGAATCTGATGAAACGACTAATACAACAACTACAACAGCCCCACCTTCAGCTGTTACAGCGGATACAAACCAAAATAAAATTGCATTACCAGCAACTAATACAGTTACAGCACCTGTTCTGAATAATCAGCCGGTTGTTACCAGTTCTGCAGGAATAAACCCTGAACATGGTAAACCCGGCCATCGTTGCGATATAGCCGTAGGAGCACCATTGGATAGTAAACCAACTCAACCTGTGGCTAACCCTTCTGTCAGTATACCTGCAAACGGTCAAAAATCGGCACCTGTGATCAGTGCTCCGACTATAACAACTCCTGTAGTTACACCCACCGTTACTCCCACAACAACACCCGTTACCGGTGCCGGCCTTAATCCAGAACATGGCAAGCCCGGGCATCGTTGCGATATTGCTGTCGGCGCTCCATTAAATAGTGCACCTGCGACTAAAACAACCCAACCAGCCGCAACAATCACTCCCAGTATTTCTCCTGCTCCGGCCGTTCAGCCTGTAGCAACACCCGTAACTCCTTCTGTAAATACTGATGGAACAGCGTTGAACCCCGAACATGGTAAACCTGGTCACCGCTGTGATATTGCAGTCGGCGCACCATTAAACAGCAAACCAAAACAATAAATAATTAAATGGGTAAACCTGATTTGTCAAGAATACCTGAGTGGTACCATGGATATATTAATAAAGTAAAGGAAGACGATTTAACGGCAGCCTTTAATATTCAGACACCCCCTTTTTTAAAGTTCCTTGAAGAATTACCTGAAGCAAAAAGAGATTATCGTTACGCTGATGGTAAATGGACCGTTAAAGAGATGCTGCAGCACATAATTGATGCTGAAAGAATTTTTGCATACCGGGCTCTCCGGTTTGCCCGCAAGGATAGAACGCCATTACCAGGATTTGACGAAAATGAATATGCCAAAAACGCCTTAGTATCAAACAGAGACTGGGATAACATGGTAGAAGAATTCAGGGTATTGCGAAAATCAACTGAATTAATGTTTGC
>DEHX01000154.1 GCA_002352145.1 Chitinophagaceae bacterium UBA2789 | reverse complement strand
ATGAGGTTATACACCTGTATACCAGGCGACAGCAGTCGGTTATACGCATTGATCACATTGGCATACGAACGACCCATGGCCTCTCCGCCACCAAACATTTCAAAAGCCCTTTTCTTAAATACAAATACCCTTTTCTTCACCTCACCCACTGCACCATCATCCGGTAAAGGGCCGCTTGCCTGCACCTTATCAGTAGTATCTTTTTTCTCATTGGCTTCGGCATCATTTACCTGGTCATACATTTTTATTTCACTCGACTGAAAGCCCAGTTTATTCCGAAAAGAAGTAGAAACATTGATCCACTGATTGCGGAACGGAAAATTATCAGCATAATACATTTCAATCTGCCTGAAATAATCACCGCTCCAGAAAGTACTGTCAGCATAAACAGGAAATGAAGTCAGTTTACGGTTCTCCGTTTCAGACACAGCTTCTTTCTTCATCGCCAGGGAAATGATGCCCCCCAACAGCAGCAGGCCGCAAAACAGGCTTACATTGACCACCTGTATCCTTCTGTTTATTGCTTCACTCATAAAATCAATCTCAGGTTGTTAGCCGGTTAAAACCGGAAATAAATGAATGGATTATAACTCTTTCCTACCAGCTGGGCCACACAAATAAATAATAACAGCACATTGAACCCGATGGTCACCGAATCAAAAACCGTCACCCGGCTGGCTTTTTTCTCTATATAGGCTTTTACCTTATGATAAACCGGCATACATAACACTATCGCCATGATAAGCCAGAACAAATGAGTAGTAATCGTATTGAAAAAATCCGTGTTCCCATTGGGACTGCCGCTGAAAGAAAATAGTTTTTGTACATAAGCAACCAGCATATTCGTGTCGGTAAAATAAAATATGACCCACCCTGGAATAATGATCAGCAATGCATAGGTATGCGAAACAAATGCCGGTACTTTATCCAGTGCTTTCAATAAGAAAGCTTTTTCAAGGGCAATAAAAACAAAAAAGTATAAGCCCCAGAAGATAAAGTTCCAGCTGGCGCCATGCCACATACCTGTCAAAAACCAAACCACCAGCAGGTTGAAATACACTCTTTTTTTATTGCCGCCCAGCGGGATGTAAACATAATCCCTGAAAATACTTCCCAGTGAAATATGCCATCGCCGCCAGAACTCACTTATAGATTTGGATATATAGGGATATTCAAAGTTTTCCCGGAAATGAAAGCCAAACATTCTTCCCAGCCCAATCGCCATATCCGAATAACCGGAAAAATCGAAATAAATCTGGATGGCAAACATGATAAGGCCAAACCACGCCTCTGCACTGGATAAAGCAGAAAGTTCGGTCATGGTCAGCAGGTCACTGTTATCGCCCATATACTTCTTTACCAGTTCAGCAGCTACGTTGGCAATAACCACTTTTTTAAAAAGGCCTATACAGAACCGGGAAACACCTAGGCTGAAATCACGAAGATTCTCTTTGCGGCTGTCAATTTCAGTGGCCACATGTGCATAGCGGATAATGGGACCGGCCACCAACGAAGAGTACAGTGAAACATACATGAGAAAGTTGGGGAAATTCCGTTGCGCCTTGATATCTCCCCTGTACACATCTACCACATAAGAAATAGTATGAAAGGTATAAAAGGAAATGCCGATTGGTAACGCATATCCCGGTGCGGAAAAAGAGGTTCCAAGCAATGCATTCACCTGGTCCACGATAAAAACATCATACTTGAAGGTGGCAAGTAAGCCAAGGTTCAGGATCAGCGTGACCACCACTCCCACTTTGGCCCATTTTGTTCCTTTGTGCTTTTCAATAAAAAGGGCATTGGCCCAATCCACCATAGATGACAAGATGAGCAACGAAATCCAGATAGGCTCACCCCAGCCATAAAAAAATAAAGAGAAAATGATCAGTACCCAGTTTCTCCACGTAGCATTCTTCGAACTGTAATAAAGAATAAGGTTAAGCGGCAGAAATAGAAAAAGGAAAATTAAGCTGGCAAATACCATAAAAGGTGGGTTGGGGAATATTTAGCGGCGTAAAATACTAATTCAGTTTTATTTACCGAAGCGCATAGAAACAAAAAATAAATGGTGCAGCTAATACCCTCCGTATGGTATTTATGTTTTACAGTTCCTTTCTAAGCCTTGCTACGGGAATATTTAGCTGCTCCCGGTACTTGGCTACGGTGCGACGAGCAATATTGTAGCCCTTTTCCTGCAATAATTCTGTTAGGCGTTCATCACTCAACGGATGTTTTTTATCTTCTCCCTCGATCAGGTCGCTCAGTATTTTCTTTACCTCCCGGGTAGAAACTTCTTCCCCGCTGTCTGTACTCAATGACTCACTAAAGAAGAATTTAAGACGATAAGTGCCGAATTCCGTCTGCACAAACTTGCTGTTGGCCACCCGGCTAACCGTGGATATATCCAGGCTGGTTTTTTCCGCAATATCTTTTAAGATCATCGGCTTTAGTTCGGTCTCATCACCGGTTAAAAAGAAATTGTATTGGTGTTCCATGATGGCATTCATAGTACTCAGCAGTGTATGCTGCCGCTGTTTGATCGCATCTATAAACCACTTGGCTGCATCTATCTTCTGCTTGATGAAGAGCACAGCTTCTTTCTGCCGCTTATCTTTTTTGGCACCCCTGTCATATTCCTTCAGCATATCCCGGTAACCTTCACTGATACGGAGTTCTGGCGCATTGCGGCTGTTCAGGGTCAATTCCAGTTTACCACCGTTATTGATAATGAAGAAATCCGGCACCACATAGTTTTCTGCCTTATTAATCTCTCCTACATTACCACCGGGTTTAGGGTTCAGCTTAATGATCTGCTGCATCACTTCCCGTAGTTGCTCATCATTCAGGTTCAGCCCCCGCTGTATCTTTTCATAATG
>DEHX01000002.1 GCA_002352145.1 Chitinophagaceae bacterium UBA2789 | reverse complement strand
AAGATAACCATCATGTGCAGCTATTTTCTGCCTGGCAGGCTATTCCGGAAAAAAATCAGCCAGGCTGTAAAAAGAGGTGTACATGTCAAGGTGATTCTGGCGGGCCGTTCTGATATTATGATGGCCAAACATGCGGAGCGTTATTTATATGACTGGCTATTACGAAATAAGATAGAAGTTTACGAGTACCAGGAAACCGTACTACATGCCAAGCTGGCTGTTTATGATGAAAGAAAAGTTACCATTGGTTCGTACAACGTAAATAATATCAGTGCTTATGCCAGCCTTGAGATGAATATGGATATAGAAAACCACTCATTTGCCAAATATGTGGAAAGTGAACTGGAACAAATAAGCACGGATCACTGCAAGTTGATTACCAAAGAAAATTACATTTCTTCTACCAATATCTTTAAACGTATCTGGCAGCGTTTCTGCTACAGTTTCATAAATAATGTGCTGAATTTATTCACCTTCTATTTCAGGCAGGAATAAACTAGTTACCGCGGATTCTTTTTAGTAATGCAAGAAAGGCCTCTTTATTCCACCCGGCAAAACGTCCCCGCTGAACGACCAGGTTATTTTCAGAAGGGTGTTGCAAGTAATAATAAAAAGCAAAAGGGGCATTTGGATTCATCCACCCGATCATTTGACCAAAACGAAGATCATTAAAAATGAGTGTGTCATTCCGGTTCTGAATAGCATAATAACCTTTTGAAAACCGTTTCAATTTTTGCAGGTCTTCATGATCCTGCACCTGTTTCAGTAGAGAATCATTTTTAGGCACAAAATGAAAATCGATCTTTCTTTCTGAATCAAATAACGACCGATAACCGATATAATGCCCCGAGTCATTAGAGGCCACTACAAACCACAGCCAGTTATTAAGGGGTGTCGGTGTAGTAAAATAATTTGTATAAGATATGTTTTGCTTTTTAAAAACATCTCTTACATCATTATCAATTTTCAGCTTATTTAACCCGCAATAAAAAAGGTAAATGGTGCTCATTCCAACGCCAAACCGTATCCACCAGGCCCTTTGAGGACTATTTCGGCGAAGTATTAGCAACATCAAAAAGGCAATTCCTAACCATACGGAATAAAACGGATCAGCTACATATATCCAGTTGTAAGATACCCTGTGATGACTAAAAGGCTCAAACCAGCCAACCCCATAAACATTCATCCCATCAATCAATAAATGAATAAAAGCCTGTATACCAAAAAAACGCATCCATTGGCCAAGTGTGATATTGTGAGGCCGGTGCCACTTTTCTGCCAGCAATGCCAGTAAAGGAGTAATAATTATTACAAACAGGATAGAATGTGTGAAACCACGATGGGCCAGTAAATTCTCCGCTGTATTTGTCCAGGCAGCCGCAACAAAATCAATATCTGGCAGGCTTTGTGCTATTGCACCTAAAAACATAGCCCGTTTTCCCAATTGTTTTCCTGCAAATGCATCCCCCATGCAGGCACCTAAAGCGATATGAGTTATGGAATCCAATGATTTTTTTTGCTAGCACAATATTATCTATTTGTTTTCTGAATTGTAGTTTAAGGCTGTTTTTATTTCTTCCATCATATCCATTTGTGCCTGTTGAATCTCAAAAAGGGTCTTCATCTGCTCTGTCATAAGTAAATCAAATTTCCGGTGGAGGTTCCTTACCTCAATTTCCGCTTTCAGGTTGACAAGGTAGTCATTCACGGCCCTTTGCCGGTCCTTTTCCTCCTTCCTGTTCTGGCTCATCATAATGATAGGAGCCTGAATGGCCGCCAACGTTGATAATATTAGATTAAGCAGTATAAAAGGAAAAGGATCAAATGGCTTACTCAGCAGGTAGAGATTAATCAGTATCCAGATAAGCATGAAAAGTGCAAAGGAAAGGATGAATTTCCAACTGCCCCCAAAAACTGCTACCCGGTCAGCTACACGACTAATAAGAGGAGGATTACGGTCTTCGAATTCCAGCAACTTTTCCGATAAAAGTTTTTCTTCTTCTATTGCCTTGAGAACAATTTCGTTCAGCTTCTGCAGCTGTTCGCTTTCAGCTGAAAGTAATTCTTCCAATTTTAGCTTAGTCATAGTGGATAAAACGGATGTTTATTTGTTATGTGCAATAAACAGAGGGAGCCTCACTTCTTTCATCAGTACATCGGCCATACTCTCCCTGAACCAACGACTGACGGCTCCCCTTCTATAGGCACCTAATACAACCAATGTATTTTCGTCTTGCTCTTTTAGCTTTTTCACAATTGCCTCTTCAGCCATCCCTTTCAAAATTGTATAGCTGGCTCCGGGATAATGCCTCTTCATAAATTCTTTCATAAGTTTATTATCTGGCAGATGCAGGGATTTATTTGCCGGATTTACAGAAATTACCTCAGTTGGTATGTCCGCAAGTTCGGGCAGCAGGTAACTGAACATTTTTATAGCATATACTGAAGAAGGTTCACCATCATATAACAAGACCACTTTTTCAAATCCTTTATACTTTTCCGGCACCAATAATACCGGGCACTGTGTATCACTGAGCAGATCCCTGATAAAACGGGTAGGTGGCTTCTCAGGATAATGAGAAAACGTTTCCTTCATACTGATAACAAGTAAATCGGCATAAATGCTTTCATGCTTCAAACATTGTATCGCTACTTTTTTGTCCTGGTGAAGTGAATACTGAATACCTTCCTGTTTACAAACTTTTTCAAACTTTTCTACAGACTGCTTACGGGATTTTGCATCCCTCTCTTCATACTTTTTTAGCTGATCGGCTGTAATTCCCTTTTTTACTACCAATTCATGAATAAGGTAGCTGGTATACGTCATATCATCAGGAAACACACCCACCAGGTGTGTTTGTGTACGTTTTGCAAGGTGCAATGCACAAGCAGCGGTATTTTCCGCATACTTCAAACCGTCAAATGCAGCTATGATCTTTTTCATACACAAGAATTTTAAAAACAGTTGGCTGTTCACAGCTAAACTATTCACCTTCTCCAGGTTAACCAATGACGGGTATTAGCAGTATCAATGACTTTGGTCAAAATCAACGGATGAAACCAGGAAGCTCATCAAAATACTTTGCCTGTTCCCTGTTAAACAAACAGTCTTTTATACCAAATACAAACGACTTGAAAGCGGTAAAAATCTCCCTGTTAAAGTTGAGAAGGGTTGTTATCTCCGATTCATTAACATGGCCTGCGGTTGTCTCCTTGTAGAGCTGCTTCAGCGATTCGGTATAGCCGGTTGTTACATGATGGTAAAGAGCGGCAAGATCTTCAAAATGCAGGTCCGGGTTCTCATCCACAATGTGGAATGCTTTTGTGCAAAACTCATCAACCCCTCCTCTTGACTGAGTATAAAATCCAAATTTCACATCATTGGATGAGTTTGATAACTGGTTGATATCCGGCAGCGCATCTTTAATACTTTTAGCAGCATACATAGTATTCCTCACCGCAGAGATTAGCCGGTTCAGCTTTTCGATATCTTCCTTGTCCACAAGGTTCTTCTGCAACTGAATGCAATAACTGTGGATTTCACCATGCAAGAACTTTATGTATTCATACTTTTCAGGAATGCTTTTTCCCAAAAATTCTTTATGAAGCTTCATCCTGGCAATATCTGGGTTTGCCAGACTAAAAGAACTTCGTGTAAAATCAATTACACTGTAAATAAAATGACGGCTTTCACTTTCAAGTGCCAGCAATGCCGTTGATGGCTCCTTCGAAGCTACTTTATGTATGAACATCGTTTCGTCATTATCGTTCAAAAAGCGATTTTCAAGGAAACGTCCGAAAATCCCAAGCAA
>DEHX01000109.1 GCA_002352145.1 Chitinophagaceae bacterium UBA2789 | reverse complement strand
GATCATATGCGGACGATTGAAGCGCAAACCGGCAATGTGTTTTTGGCTTATCGGGATGTGATGGAGATCAATGCCATTATCAATGGCTGGAAAATGACCAATAAGCCGGTTTATGATTTCACAGCAACTGATGGTATTCAGCACAGCATATGGATCATTGACAGGGATATTGTTATAAATTCTATCACACAATTGTTCAGCACTCATGTGCCTGCTACATATATTGCCGATGGGCATCACCGGGCAGCTTCTGCAGCCAAGGTAAGCAAAGAACTTCCTGGCAGTGAAAACGCAAAATATTTTCTTACTACGATCTTCCCGGAAAGCCAGCTTGCCATTTTGGACTACAACAGGGTGGTGAAAGACCTCAATGGCCTGACACCTGAAAAATTACTTGCATTGCTCCAGGATGATTTCTATATAACATTGAGCCCGGAACCGGTAAAACCCTCTCATTTGCATGAGTTTGGGATGTACCTGGAAGGACAATGGTATATACTTACTTCGAGAAAAGGAAGCTGGACCGATGACCCTATCGGTGTGCTGGATGTCACTATTTTGTCCAATAATATTCTTGATAAGATTTTTGACATTAAAGACCAGCGTACTGATAAACGGATTGATTTTGTGGGTGGCATCCGGGGATTAGAGGAATTGGAAAAAAGAGTGAATAACGGAGAAATGAAAGTAGCCTTTAGTCTTTATCCGGTTACACTGGCACAATTATTTGCCATTGCAGACAGCGGTAATGTAATGCCGCCGAAAAGCACCTGGTTTGAACCCAAACTGAGAGATGGGCTGCTTACGCATCTGTTATAAGCCCTTTCGCTGAAATATTTGTTATTTTGCAACAGAGACGTCCATTATAGCGTCTCTTGTTTTTTAATTTGCAACATGAAAAAAATTCAGCTTCTTTTTATTGCCTTATCCGCCTTCCTGCTCGTTTCAGCCCAGCCAGAAGACTCCAAAACAATGCATGAAACGGCCAAAACGTTCATGCGGACAGGTGACTTCGATAATGCCATTATTGTACTTACCCGTGCCTTGCAGCAGGATAAAAATAACCTGGAAATGCAAAAAGACCTGGTGATGAGTTATTACCTGAAAAGGGATTACGCAAAAGCCCTTGACGGAGTAAAAGCCCTGATCGACCGGGACGATGCAGATGTGGTGGTTTTTCAAATAGCTGGCAATGTGTACAAAGCATTGGAAGAAGTAAAGGAATGTGAGAAAGTATATAAGAAAGGATTAAAGAAGTTTCCGAAAAGCGGACCCTTGTACAGTGAATACGGGGAGTTACTTTGGGCTGTAAAAGATTTTTCAGCTATTCAGCAATGGGAAAAAGGCATTGAAGCAGACCCTGCTTATGGGGGAAATTATTACAATGCAGCACTTTTTTATTTCTATACAAAAGATAAAGTTTGGAGCCTTATCTATGGTGAAATCTTTGTAAATATGGAAAGCCTTAGTGAAAGAGGTGCGGCTATGAGGCAACAGTTATTCCAGGCTTATAAAGAAAAACTATTTGCAGAGGCTGACCTGCTAAAAGATGAGGAAAAAAACAAAAGTGAATTTGCCAAATCTTTCCTGCAGGTAATGAACAAACAAAGTTCACTTGCATCCAAAGGCATTACTACAGAGGTGCTAACTATGATCCGGTCCAGGTTTATTATAGACTGGTATGCCAATTATGCTGTAAAATATCCTTACCGGTTGTTCGACTATCATCGCCAGCTTTTATCGGAAGGGATGTTTGATGCCTATAACCAGTGGCTTTTTGGCTCCGTGGAAAACCTTGCTGCGTACGACAACTGGACAAAAACCCATAGTGAAGAATATAATAATTTCTCTACCTTCCAGAAGAGCAGGGTGTTTCGTATGCCCCCGGGGCAATATTACCAGGTGAACTAATTTTTCAACAACTTGTTTTATCCTGTTTTACAACGTAAGACAGGATTTTTTTTATGCGGGTTTTTGACTAATTTGTCCATGCTAACTGCTTATTCTCTGATTAGTTAACGATTCAACGATTGCACCATGACTGAACCTAAACGTCTATTTGATGCCATACAACTTCAGCTGGAAAACAAACCCCTCCCCGATATGCTGGCTGGTAAAACCGGAGGCCAGTGGAAAAAATTCAGCACGGCTGAAGTGGCAGAAGCAGTTGACCAGTTAAGTGCCGGCCTTCTTAGCCTTGGAATAAGTCCTAACGATATGACTGTGGAAGGCAGGGATAAAGTGGGCATCATTTCCAAAAACAGACCGGAATGGGTGATGGTGGATCTGGCGGTTCAACAGATCGGCGCCTTATTAACGCCAATATATCCAACGATAAATGTCAATGAGCTGGAGTTTGTCCTAAATGATGCGAAGGTTAAAGTGATGATAGTAAATGATGAAGATGCATTTCTAAAAGTGATGAGCATAAAAGAAAGGGTTTCTTCGTTGCAGTATATTTTTTCCTTTGAACATATAGCCAACTGCAGGCATTGGAAAGAATTACTTGCTGCCTCAACCCCGGAACTTATTTCCCAGGCAAAAGCAATATCAGAAAAAATTAAAGAAGAGGATGCTGTAACCATTATCTATACATCTGGTACAACCGGGGTACCCAAAGGAGTAATGCTGAGCCATCGAAACATTTTATCGAATGTGATTGCTTCAAGCCCCTGTTTCCCCCCCGGAGAAAATATGCGTTCTTTAAGCTTCCTTCCGCTGAACCATATTTTTGAAAGAATGGTTACTTACCTGTACCTATTCAATTATACTTCTATCTATTATGCTGAAAGCCTGGAAACAATCGGAGAAAACTTAAAAGAGGTACAACCGGATATGTTCACCACTGTCCCCAGGTTATTGGAGAAAGTGTATGATAAGATCATGCAAAAAGGAAATGAACTGACAGGTACTAAAAGAAAAATATTTTTCTGGGCACACAGTTTAGCTGAAAAATTTGAAATCAATAAAAGCCAGGGAGCCTGGTACAACTTTCAGTTGAGTCTCGCCAACAAACTGGTTTTTAGTAAATGGAGGGAAGCCCTGGGTAACCGGTTAAGATGTGTGGTAACAGGTGGCGCCGCTTGCCAGGTACGACTGATCAGAATATTTACTGCTGCCAATATACCTATTATGGAAGGTTACGGCCTTACTGAAACCTCACCTGTGATATCCGTAAACACTTATGATGAGAAAGGAAGAATGTTTGGCACTGTGGGCCCCATCATAAAAGACGTGATGGTGAAGATTGCTGAAGACGGAGAGATACTTTGCAAAGGCCCCAATATTATGATGGGATATTATAAACGGCCCGACCTTACTGCCGAAGTAATCGATGCAGATGGATGGTTTCATACAGGAGATATCGGGATGATGGTAGACCATACTTACCTGAAAATAACTGACCGTAAAAAGGAATTATTCAAAACAAGCGGTGGTAAATATGTAGCGCCATTACCGATTGAAAACCGGTTAAAAGAATCCATGTATGTTGAACAGGTAATGGTAGTTGGTTCCGAGCGGAAATTTGTCGGCGCACTGATCATACCCTCCTTCCCCAACCTGCGGGACTGGTGCCATCATAACAATGTACCGGATGGCACTAATGAAGAATTGATACAAAACGAAAAAGTAATTGCTTTATACAAAGACCTTGTAGAAAGTTTCAATAAATTTTTTAACCAGGTGGAGCAGATTAAAAAATTTGAACTGTTGCCACATGACTGGAGTGTAGACACAGGAGAACTTACTCCCAAGTTATCATTAAAGAGAAAAGTAATTACGGAAAAATTCAGAGATGCGATAGAGAGAATATACGCCTGACTTTTATTTATCCTTTTTGGTCGCAGAATCTCTCCTGCTCCTTTGCATCATCTTTTTCATGAAGCTATCGTACTGGGGCAGCTGGTCAGGATTGAAAAGTGATCTTACTTTTTTGAAGTGGGCAAATGTTACTTTATCAATTGCAATTTGTCTTTGAGCTATTTGCTGACCATACAAATTTACCAGGCTGTCACTCACTGTATCCAGCTTCATCAGGTCATAAAATGCTGTTTTTGCAGCTCTGAGGGAGTCAAATAGTGGTTTTACCTTTTTCTGATGTTCTTCACGCAACAACTTGTAATCGTTTTTCTGCTGATCGGTCATCTTCAATTCTTTTGCCATCAGTTCAAATGGCTCTCCTCTGCCCTGGCGACCACTTTCTTTTGGTCCTTTTCCTTTAACCAGCATGAAGACCAGTATTATATTGGCAACCAGCAGTAACAACACTGCTACGGTGAGTATACGGTTATTCGAATTTTTCATCTTACTTATTTATCCTGTGCTATATCGTACAGTGAGTTATCGTTCAGGTTATATTCAGCAGCAATAGACTGCATCGGGTCAACAGCAGTTGTTGTTTGTTTGGCACCGTTTTCCCTGAATAATACAAAAGCATTGACTAATAATACAATCAGTAGTGCAGCAAAAGTATAAACCGGTCTTAGTACCCAGGGCCTGGTGGCAGGCACTTCGGATTCCTTTTCCATCCTCGCCCGAAGGCGGGTATAAAAGAAGTCAGGAGCAACAGCCTTCTGTATATTATCCAAGCTGCTGAGGATTTCATCTGCCTTCTTATTGTAATCCGTTTTCATAATACAACATTTTTGACGGGAAGAGGGGGTAAAACCTTCGTCCCGTAAGTTATTCAGCCTGTTTCTTTTTCCAATATTTTTCGAAGGTTCAGTTTAGCCCTGTGCATCAATGACTCTATTGCCGGCACGGTAGTCTGCATCACCTCACTTACTTCCTGGTAGCTCAAATCCTCCAGTTTGTGCAGCGTAAATGCTATTTTTTGATTTTCAGGGAGTTGGCTAATGGCTCTGAATAAACGGGCGGCATTTTCCTTCTGCTCAAGGGCTACTCCGGGGTGATTAAAATCAGGTATTTCAAAAGCCGGTTCATCACCTTCACCAAAAAGCCGCTGGATAATACCGAATCGCTTTTTACTCTTTTTGCTACGTAGCAAGTCCAGCGAACGGGTAGTGGCAATCCGGTAAAGCCAGGTAGACAGTTTTGCATCGCCTTTGAATGAGTGGATAGAGCGAAAAACCTGGATGAAAACCTCCTGGGCCACATCTTCGGCATCTTCTGCATTTTGTACTATTCCCAAAGCAGTATTATAAACCCTGTCTTTATGGGTATCAACGAGTTCTTTAAAGGCAGATTCATCTCCATCCTTCAATCCTTGTATCAGCTCTGATTCAGTCAACTGTCTGTGGCTTTTTATTTTGACGCTGTAACTTACGAAAACAAGTAATTCATTATATGACAAAAGGCAGCGTTTAACTGCCTTTTGGTGGTAGTCCCGACAGGAATCGAACCTGTATCAAAAGTTTAGGAAACTTCTATTCTATCCATTGAACTACGGGACCGGGGCGGCAAAAATAATCAATCCGGGCTTTCCAATCACTATTTGGGCAAACCCTATCTTTGCATCCCTTAATTTTCATGTAATGAAATTCTATAATCTCCTCATAAAATACAGGCTCTGGATCGGAATTGTGCTGATAGCGTTGGGTGTTTTCGTCAATTATTCTTCCAGTTTCTGGCCTGCCTTTCCCCTTTACCTGGTGGGTGTGATATTGGTAGCCGGTCATTTTTTCTTTGGGCCACTGCGACTAATACAGGAATACATGGAAAATGGAGATATGGAAGGCGCTGAAAAAGTACTGAATACAATAAAGTTTCCCAACCTGCTGTATAAGCCTATCCGCTCCGTGTATTATACCCTAAAGGGCAATATCGCTATGGTAAAACAGGATTTTGACGGAGCAGAAAAAATGATGAAAAAAGGCCTCGACCTGGGCATGCCGATGAAAGAAGCTGAAGGTGCCAGCCTGCTGCAAATGGGAATGCTGGCCATGCAGAAAAACGACCTGAAACAGGCTGAGAGCTATATCAGGTCAGCCATCCGAAAAGGATTGCCCGATAAAGAAAACGAATCAGCCGCTTACCTGCAGATGTGCAGCCTCATGATGAACAAAAGGGAATTCAGGGCAGCAAAAGATTTCTTCAGAAAAGCAAAAGCACTAAAGCCCACTACCCCGCAGATCGTTGACCAGATCAA
>DEHX01000126.1 GCA_002352145.1 Chitinophagaceae bacterium UBA2789 | reverse complement strand
GAGGCTGGCTTGTAATTTATCAGGTCTTTGGCTTCCACTATTGTTTGCAGCAGGTTTCTGCGGGGCAATGATTACAGTATTTGAAGCAGCCTGTTTAGAAAGAATATCGATTGTTTTTGTTACAGGAGCCTTATCTGCCAATTGTTGTTTTTTGCCTGCATTGTTGAGCATAACCGTAGTAACTGTTGCAGTTGAAAGAAGCAATAAGGCCAGACCAATTCCGTACCAGCGACGACGGGTATGAAGGGTATGATGGATGCCTTCCCAAACTTTTTCTGATGGAAACATCCTGTATTGGTCAGCATTTTGTTTTAGAAAATGCTCAAAATCTCTGTTGTTATACCTCCTATCCATAACCAGTCAGTAGTTTAGGGTACGTTTAAATCTTTTTATCTCTGGCTAACGGCGGCAAGCCAATCAGCTTCAGGTCTGGGTTTTGATAGTATTTTTTTACGGATCAAAATATCTTCCAGCATTGCCTTTGCCCTGGTGTACTGGCTCCGGCTGGTGCTTTCTTCAATATCCAGCATATTGGCTATTTCCCTATGGCTGTAACCTTCTACAGCATAGAGGTTAAGAACTGTGCGGTAGCCAATCGGCAATAACCTTATACATTCTACCACTTGTTTGGCCTGGATAATGGCCGGTACACTCTCTTCCCGAATCTGTACCCCGGTGGCATGAATGATATCTACACTTTCATTGAACTTTTTATTCTTTTTGAGGATGTTGATGCAGGTGTGAACAACGATTCTCCTGATCCATCCCTCAAATGCACCCCTGTTTTCAAACGTATGAATCTGTAAAAAGACCTTAATAAATCCTTCCTGAAGCATATCCTCGGCATCTTCCCGGTTCTGTGCAAAACGATAACACACGGCCAGCATTTTAGGACTGTACCTGTTGTACAATTCCCGTTGGGCAGTGGCATCATTTTTCAAACATCCTTTTATTATGGCTTCCTCGGTCATAGATACCCTTTGGTTGCCTGTAAAATAGACAATTTTTGGGTACAAATGCTGCACAGAAGTGTAAAAATTGAGAGCAAAGGGCAAAGAAAAAGGGTGAAAGTCAACGCTTTCACCCTTTGAAATGGGGTTTGTTTTTACCAGTTTGCCCGAATGGCAATAATAAAGTTTCTGCCGGGGGCGGAAAAGCCCGAAGCAAAGTACCGGTAGTTTCTGTCAAAAATATTTTCTATTCCTAATTGTAATTCCAGGTTTTTGGTCATCGTATAGTTACCCCTCCAGTTAACAGTAATCCAGGAAGGCATGCCGTCAGGAGTGGCATATTGACCATTATCTTCTCCGTCAGGATTATAGTCCTTTATTTTTTTCCATCCGTTAAACAGGCAAAACAATTCTGTGCTTAGCTTCTTGCCTGTATATGTGATAGCAGTTTTGCCAAAAACAGGCGGTACATGGTCAAGGGGTTTCTTGCCGCCTTTCTCATCTACATACCTGCCAAATGTCTGGCTAATGGTGTTATCCCAACTGACTTTAGAACTGAAATTGATTTTCATTCTTGCATTCAATCCTCTTACATACGCTTTGTTTACATTCTGATTGGCAAAAACAGCTGATCTTACTCCATTATAAATGATGGAGTCTAGTCCGTTTAGTGTAAACGGGGCCAATGCAATAGCATTCCGGAAGAGTGTGTAAAATGCTGTCATCTCAAAGCGGGCAATTCCCGGGACAGAATAAGTCAGGCCGAAATCAAAATTGTAAGTGTATTCAGGGCCTATTTCACTATTAGGAATAATAACTCTTTTGCTCGCAGTATTTGATTCAAATACCCTTGCCAAATCATCTATGTTGGGCGATCTGAATCCTGATGAGATATTACCTGTAAGCCGGAATTCACTGACTGGCATATATACTAATCCCAGGTTTCCGGTTACTGCGAAAGGTGTTTGTTTTATATCAGTCACAGGCAGGTTAAAAAAGGAATTATCAACAATGGTAGAATGAAGGCTTACGTACTGAAACCTGATTCCGTCATTTATTATCAGTTTGCCCGATTTCAATTTGAGAAGGTGCTGAACATACAGGCCCAGGAAGTTCATTTTATTTTTTCCATCCGGATAGCGGGTATCGAGTTTGGTAACTGCTCCCGTAGTGAGGTTTGTTCGGTCTGCCACTGATTTCACATCATTGAACTGTCCGTCAATCCCCATGTTGAGTTCATTTAGTCCCCAGGTTTTACGGCCGTCAATATTAAAAGCAGCGACCTGAATATGTTCCCGCCGGCTGTCAAAACGGTCATAGCGCCGGTATTCTCTTTGCTGCCTGCTTTCTTTCACATCCTGATAATTCAGGTTTACTTTCAGGTTATCCAGGAATCCTGCCTTTTCGATATTCAGTTCATAAGCACCCAATAATCTTTTCTGGGGTCCATAATACCATTCAGCCCATCGAAGGGTGGTGCCAATACTGCCGCCGAAGTTTCTTACATCCTGAAGGCGATCATACCTTGGTACATCTGTAGAGTTAGAGTATTGGAGGTTCAGGCTATGTGATACTTTTTCGTTCTGCTTAAATAGAAATTTATTGGTTATATCCCACTGCTTGTAGCCAGAGAACTTTTGTACCCTATCATCATTGTTGACCATTACATAGTCTATGCCACCCACTGTTTCAATGTAACGGGACCTTCTTCCAAAATCAGGATACCTTTTAGGATAATTACTACCCATTTTTGTATCGCCGAAGTCACTGAAAGTAAACGAAGTGAGCCAACCCAGTTTTTTCCCGCCCACACTCACATCTGCATGACCGGTTTTTTCTTTATTGGCAGTGCTATACCGTATAAAAGATGATCCTTTCACCAATAATTTTTGATTGGTACTCAGTTGTGGTGATTTGGTGCGGAAATGGATTACACCACCCAGGGCATCACTACCATAAATCGTAGATGAAGGACCGTAAAGCACTTCAACCCGTTCCAGCATATTCTGATCCACTGTAATGGCGTTTTGAAGGTGTCCGGCCCGATAAACAGCATTGTTCATTCTTACTCCATCAACGACCAGCAGCACCCTGCTTGCCTCGAATCCTCTTAGTACCGGGCTGCTACCACCTTGCTGGCTTTTTTGTACAAATACATTACCGGTATTTATCAACAGGTCGCCGGTATTTTGTGCGTTGAACCTGGAAATTGTCCTTGCAGTAACTACATCAATCTTTTGTGCAAGATTCTTTTTCTTTTCAACGAATTTATTTGAGTAAACTACTATTTCGTCCAGATTTTTTTCTTGTGTTGTGTCTTCCTGTGCATGCAGGCATATGGACATATACAGCAATGCCAGCAGCAATGCAATTTTTCTCATAAATTGAATTTGATGATAAGAATTAGTTGTTAGTATGAATTATGCTATCATCATGTTGCGCGGCGGCGGGGTCAATATCGTCAAAACTGGTTGTAACCAAGGGTGAATAATAATGCCGTTTTTTTCTGCATTTAAAATTAAAACAGGCACTTCAGTATCGCCGGATTGGTGATAGGCTCCAAATAATATCGAGAAAAGATTAGAAAGAAGATATTGCTGTGATGACCGGTCTTTTTTCATGCTGTTTTCAATATTCTTCTTCAATGCTGTTTCTTCCTCATCATACAGTCCATGAAATATAACCTTACCGTTTGTTTTCTCTGTCTTTTTTATGTCGAACATTTTACCATTGACAAAAATTTCTTTACCAGGCTTTATCCAGACGACTTTGTCCTCATCTATCCTAATGGTATGCAGAAGGGATTTCTCCATTCGCTCCTTCATTTCATGGCGTATCTGTTGTTTTTTGAGAATGACAGTGATTGAAAAAATAAACGGCAGCGTCCCAAGCAGGATGAAAAAAAGGCTGAGTATTTTATGTTGGTTGGTTTTCACAGAAATTATGACACCTAAAATATCATTATTTCTTACGAACAAGGCTATCTATCGGGTATCGGGCTTTCATGGTATCCATAACAGATTGGGCCCATCCGGTCAGTTTAGATTTTTCTTCATCGGTTAATTTTGCATCCTTGTGTGTCCAGGTATAAGAATTTAAAGGCATCTCGCCTTCTTTTACCAATTCTATTGTCTCTTCCATTTTGTGGTATTGATAACGAAGGGGCCTGTGGGTGAATTCATCATAATTAATTTTCTTTTTACCTTCTTTAATATGATTCTCCAGCCACCAATGTACCGGCTGCAGGTTGGCATACCATGGGTAGCGGGTATTATTGGAATGACAATCATTGCAGGCTTTAGCCAGTATAGCTTTTACATCTTCAGGTATATTGAAGATGTTGCCTATGTAATTAGGCTGAGGGCCTTCACTTTTGTTTTTCTTTGGGTGTATAAACTGAATGACGATTAGTGCAGCCAGAAGTACCAATAATATCTTTTTAATCATAAGCTATTAGTTGTTTCAGTTAAAATTAAAATTAATTGATCAGAATATTCCCGGTCATTTCTGCCGGAACGGGAAGCTCCATCATTGTCAAAATAGTAGGAGCTATATCGCCTAGTTTACCGGGCTTAATGGTTCCTTTCCATTCTTTATCAATAATGAAAAAAGGAACCGGGTTCAGTGTATGCGCTGTATTAGGCGATCCATCTTCATTGATCATATAATCCGAGTTGCCATGGTCTGCAGTGAGAAATATCGTATAACCGTTTTCTAAACCTGCGGTCACAATTTGCTCCACACATTTATCAATTGTTTCGACTGCTTTAATAGCTGCCTGCCAGACACCGGTGTGCCCTACCATATCAGCATTGGCATAGTTCAGGCAAATGAAGTCTGCGGTTTTGTTTTTTATCTCCGGAAGTAATGCTTCCGTAACCTGGTAAGCACTCATCTCCGGTTGCAGATCATAGGTGGCTACTTTTGGAGAAGGGATCATGATCCTTTTTTCACCTTCAAAAGGGACTTCACGGCCACCGCTGAAAAAGAAACTAACATGCGGATATTTCTCCGTTTCTGCAATACGGATCTGCTTCAGTCTATGCTGTTCTAATATTTGTCCCAGTGTATTGGTTAAATTATCGGTTTCGAAAATGACATTTACATTTTTAAAAGTATTGTCGTATTCTGTCATAGTGGTATAGTGTAACGACAACTTATACATTCCAAACTCGGCGAAATCTGCCTGTGTAAGCACCTGGGTTATCTCCCGGCAACGGTCTGTGCGGAAATTAAAACAGATAGCTACATCACCGTTTTTTATAGTGCTTAAGGGATTTTGCCCTTCGTCTACAATAACAGTGGGTTTGATAAATTCATCAGTGATGTTATTACTGTAAGAGTTTTCAACGGCCTGAATGGCATCTGTAGCTTTTTCTCCAATGCCGTTTACCAGGGCATCATAAGCCAGTTTTACCCGTTCCCACCTTTTGTCACGGTCCATGGC
>DEHX01000057.1 GCA_002352145.1 Chitinophagaceae bacterium UBA2789 | reverse complement strand
GTTGAGTGCGGCATCCCAGCCCTTGGAAGGCGTATCCGGTGTTGGCGAAAGCCAAAACGTTGATTGCTTAATTAATGTGTACTTGTCTGTCTTATAAAAAATACAGGAATATTCTCCTGCTTGTTTTCCGTCATCTCGTCCTACACCAATATTATCATACCCGTTTAGTTGTTCTTTCAGGTAATTCAACTGGTGATGCAATACTTCCTGTAAGCCGATAAAATCGGTTTCATAATAATTTATCAGTGTTGCTACTTTATCCTTTCTGTTCTCCCACCAGTTTTCGCCGTCTGATTTTACATCCAGCCGGATATTATAACTCATCACTTTAACTTCTGCCTGTGCAAAGACAAGCATGGCAGTAAACGAAAAGCAAACAAAAAAAATAATTCTTCTGATCATCGCTTATTTTATATAAGGACTGGTGAATCCTAATTTTTTTAATCCTGTTTTTACTTCCGGGCAACTCATGAACAAATTCCAAATAAACCCTGAACGATAGTTTTCCATCATCACTACTATTGGTCCCTGGTCAATAGCCAGATAATGCGGGAGAAACCAGTTATGCTCTTCACTGAAAGCATCATAAAAACCATACGGGCCCCACAATCTTTCTTTCATATCATTATACCAATGCTTCAGTGCTGCCATAGACTGCTTTGGTGTATAGGGAAATGAGGATAAGGCTGCCGTTGGCGATATAACTCCCAGGTCTCTTTGCATAGTTGGTGCATGACCGGCATAGCCATTTACAGAGTAGCTGGAGGTTAATCCCCAGTTATCGGGACCATAGCCTTTGTACTTTTGAGGATTATCAACACACCATTGATAATTGATCAAAGCCTGGTTTTTACATTCCTCCCAATAATCTGCATATTTATCCTTCAAACCTCTCGGATCTAATCCTAGAAAAGAGTAGTGAGCCCAAAACAACGGGCCGCCATTCCATGCGTCACCCTGGTGCTTCATTTGTAATTTATAAGGATAATTAGCAGCAATACCATTTGGTTTGTTTACATCCTTTATCCTGCCATTATCTGCCCAGCCCTCATGATACACTTCAGCCGGCACCCCATGTGTGGGTGAAGATGCAGCCAGTACATACATTATCAGGCATTCATTATAACCCCTTACCGGAAAATTCATCTGCCATCCATAGTTGGGGCTCCAGTGCCAGTATAAAATATTTTGCCCGTTTCTGTACCAGTTAAATTCAACCTCTCTCCATAACTTATCGGCTCTTGCCGCTAAAACTTTCTCTTCTGCATTACCATTCTGAAAATACTGTCGTACACATAAAAGCCCCTGGAGCATAAAGGATGTTTCCACCAGGTCACCCCCATCATCCTTTTTTCCAAATGGTTTCACTTTCCCTGTTTCCCCATTCCACCAGTGCGGCCATGCACCATGAAAGCGATCAGCAGTTTCCAAAAATCGAACGATCTTCTCTAATTGCTTCCTTCCCGCCTCCCTTGTTACAAATCCTCTTTCTATACCAACAAGTATGGCCATAACACCAAAACCGGCGCCGCCACTTGTCACAACATTTTTGTCATTATCAGGATACTTATCATCTACATGAAATCTTTCACGGCCAAGGCCACTTACCGGTTCAGCTCCGTCCCAGAAATATTGAAAGGTTTGCTGCTGCACCTTCCTGAAGAGAACCGTATCTTCTGCAGACAATACTCCTTCGCCTTTGCTCATACTAGCCTTCTTACCGGAATTACAACCGGCGACCAGCAGCAAAACGATCGCTATAGAAAAAATTTTGTTCATGATAATTCAGCTACAAATATGGCGCTGCAAAACCTAAAACATTTTTCATTCCGTTTTTAATCTCCGGACAACTGGTAAGCAGGTTCCAAACCAGGCCCGAACGATAATTTTCAATCATTACAATAATTGGCCCCTGGTCAATAGCCAGGAATGAATCAGCATACCACAAGTCTTTTAAAGAAAATGCATCAACAAAACCATATTGCTTCCATATCTTATCACCCAGTTTGTAATAGAAAAATTTTAAGGCATTCATACTTTCTGCAGGTGTATATGGAAATGAAGAAAGAGCTGCCGTAGGCGAGATTACACCAATATCATTATTCGGCTCGTTGGCATTATAACCACTGGGTACATCGCTTGCCGTCAGCCCCCAGCACTGGTTGCTATAACCAAAGTATCCCGTGGGATTAGCCTTGCAGTATTCATAATTAATCTTGGTATGATTGGTTACCTGCGTCTGGTAGTTGCCATAAATATCTGTTAGACCATTCGGATTTATACCCAGGAAAGAATAATGTGCCCAGAACAAAGGCCCACCATTGGAAGGACCGAAAGGCAATTGATAACCATAATAGGTGCTGTTGTTTATCATAGCACCGTTGCGTGCAAATCCTTCCCTGTAAACTGCCTGGGGAATTCCATAAGTTGTAGAAGATGCTGCCATGATATAAGTGATCAGGCACTCATTCCAGCCCTGTATCTTATGGTTCATGTCCCAGTTATAGTTGGGACTCCAGTGCCAGTACAGCACATTTTCGTTGCTTTTTCTGAACCAGTTCCATTCCACTCCGTTCCAGATGGTATTGATATCTGTCCGCAAAGTTGTTTCTGCCGGATCAGCACCGTCGAAATATTGTCTTACAGTTAATAACCCTGCTACCATAAAGGAAGTTTCCACCAGGTCGGCGCCATTATCTTTCTGACTAAACGGTATGACAACACCGGTAGTTCCATTCATCCAATGCGGAAAAGCTCCATGAAATTTTTGTGCTGTGTTTTTTAGAAATGAAACGATAGTTTGCATTCTTGACAAGCCTTGTGCTCTTGTGATAAATCCCCGCTGGATGGCAACTGGTATACCCATTATACCAAATCCCGAACCACCTGTCGTAACAGTTTCCGGAGTTGCATTACTTCTTTCTCTTGCAAGACCGCTTACAGGATGACCATAATCCCAGAAATATTTGAACGTTTGCTGCTGCACCAAATCAAGCAAAGCATTATCACTGATCAGGGGAAATTTATCTGTGGAGTCAATTTGTGTAATAATGGTAACCGTTGCCTGTGTAAGCAGGCTGCCGCCTTTTGATGACTTAAGAGAAGTAATCGCTGTAGCTACATAACGGGTCAGGTATTTCAGCGATGCCGTTGGGGTAATAACCACTGTGCTGTCATTGTTTTCATAAGTGTAATTAACAGCAACTGTAGTGGTGCCGTTTTCCTTCAGCGATACAGCAGTACTGGTAGTAGAACGATCAACTGCATTATTGAATGAAAGCTTTATGGATACACCGGGTCTTACATTATAATTGGTTGCTGCTGTCAATGCTCCAGTATTATCCAGTCTTGCACCGGTAAATACCAATGGAGAAGGTGGTGGCGGCGGCGGCTCCGGACTACTGTCTTTCTTGTTACAGTTGGCAGCCAAAAACAAAGGCGCCAGGAACACCAGCAGGTATTGACGGTTCAGCTTTTTCATTACATGATTTTTTAAAACACCAGTGTTGCAATAGAATGAGGCAATGCTGTTATCTCCGCTGCCTTACCATTAATCCACAGGTAATAAGGCGTCTTTATATTACTTTGATTCATCACTACTACTACCGTTTTTCCATCTTCGTTTTTGAAAGCAGTAGTTAATAACTGGCTGCGGCTGGCTGCAGCAGTTACCCTTTTGGCCCCGGGTTGAATGAATTTGGAAAAATGACCAATATAATAATAGGCATTGGTATAGATCAGCTTTCCTGTCTTTGTATCACCATGTACCGGCGCAAAACAAAAATTCTGTACATGATTAGGGCCTCCTGTTTCATCTAATAAAATATTCCAGTCAGTAAAACCGACCATACCATTATTGAAATCATTGATCATACTGCGGCCATATTCTTCTCCCAGCACCCATGCATTATAGCGGCTGGCATTGAAACTTTCTGCACAACCTTCGGTAAAGAATATGTGTTTATCTGGAAATGTTTCATATACCCTTCTCAGATTATCGTACATGGGCAAACCACCACTCCAGTCTTCATACCAGTGAAAACCGATTCCCCAGATATACTTACTGGCCTCAGCATCGTCAAAATAAGTTTGTGCTCTCTGGTAGATCAGGTCACGGTTATGGTCCCACACAATGATTTTTTTATCTTTCAGCCCCTCTTTCTCCATAGTAGGGCCTAAATGCTTTTTTAAAAAATCTCTTTCTTCTTCTGCAGTATAAATACAGCTTTCCCAGCGTTGCTTGGCCATCGGCTCATTCTGAATGCTGATGCCCCAGATCGGCACACCTTCCTTTTCATACTCTTTGATGAATTTGGTGTAGTACATGGCCCAGCTGTCATAAAACTCAGGCTTCAGTTTTCCGCCCTGCAGCATATCATTATTATCCTTCATCCAGGCCGGTGGGCTCCAGGGACTGGCAAACAGGTTTAATTTACCACCTGCTGTTTTCATTGCTTCTTTGATGAAAGGGATTTTATACTTCCTGTCATGCTCAATGTTGAAGGTTTTTAATTCCTTATCTCCGTCCTGCACATAAGTGTACATATCACTACTAAAATCACAGCTGTTAATATTCGTACGGGCCACTGTGTAGCCAATTCCTTTTTCTTTATCGAAATAAGCTTTTAGCAATTCATCCTGTGTTTCCTTTGGCAGCTTATAAAAAGTTTCAGCTGATGCATCTGTCAATGCAGCGCCAATACCAAAATAAGTCTGAAATGTTTTAGAGGGATCTACAAAAACACATACCTGTGTTTCGAAAGGTTGTCCCATATCTTTAAACTCCACCGTATCGGTCACAGAAAGCCTGTAGTCCGTACTATCTGCCGTAGTATATACAATCACTTTTTTCCCATCAGTTGAAAAAGGAGTTGTTGTTGCAGAAGCTGATTGTTTTTCTGTTTTGTCTGTGCAGGAAATAGCTGCGACCAAAACCAATACCGGTAACAAATTTTTCATAAAGCTGATATTAAGTCGTGTATTAATCATGTTGAACAAATATTCTCACCAAACATATGTACCCACAGCACCGGCAGCCAGCGAAGTGAACACCCACTTGCCCTTATACCGGATATTGAAACCCTGTCCTGTACCGCTTTCATTCAAAACAATCAGCACTTTTTTACCGGAAGGCGTTTTAAAAGCAACATTGGGCAGGTTGGTTGCCATGTTACTGGCAATCCTGACTGAACCAGCCGGAACAAACTTGGATGCATGGGCTATAATATAATAACTGACGTTACGGCTGAAAGCAGAACCGCTGATAGTGATGGCACCTTTACACTCTGAACAGCCTCCGGGTGTATGCGGACCAAAAGCCGGGTCATTGGCCAAATTCCATTCCAACGCATTACGGCTCCAGTTTCGCATGGATCC
>DEHX01000166.1 GCA_002352145.1 Chitinophagaceae bacterium UBA2789 | reverse complement strand
GGTTCGTCAAAAATGAAAAGTATCTTATTGCCGGTTCTTCCTTTTCCGAGGAATGAAGCCAGTTTCACCCGTTGTGCCTCTCCACCCGAAAGAGTATCTGATGACTGGCCCAGTTTTACATAGCCAAGCCCCACATCACTTAAAGGTTGTAAAGCATTCGCAAGTCCCTTTTCATCATAAAAGAAATTGATTGCTTCATCCACACTCATTTCCAGCACATCAAAAATGTTTTTGTCCTTGTATTTTATTTCCAGTACTTCCTCTTTAAATCGCTTACCCCCGCAGCTTTCACAAACCAGGTGCACATCTGCGAGAAACTGCATTTCAACCACCTGCTCTCCTTCTCCCTTGCAGGTATCACAACGACCACCATCAACATTAAATGAAAAATGTTTGGGCTGAAAACCTCTCATCTTGCTCAATGGTTGCCTTGCATACAAATCCCTGATCTCATCATATGCTTTGATGTAAGTAACGGGGTTGCTTCTGGATGATTTACCTATCGGGTTTTGATCAACCAGTTCTATTTGTGCGATGCTGTCCACATCACCGGTTATTTGTTTATGAAAACCTACTTTATCACCATACTCCCCCTTAAGCTTACGCAAGGCGGGATATAAAATTTGTTTTACCAGCGTTGTTTTACCACTACCGCTTACGCCACTAACTACGCAAAGAACATTTAACGGGAACTCAACAGTAATGTTCTTCAGGTTATTTTGTCTTGCTTCTTCAACTGTTATTGACCTGTTCCACTTGCGAACAGTCTTGGGCGGATCAATACTAAGCTCTCCCTTGAGGTATTTTCCCGTAAGACTGTTGGGGTTTGATATAATGGCATCATAATCTCCCTCCGCCACCACCTCACCACCCAGGTGTGATGCCATAGGTCCCATGTCAATGATGTGATCAGCTTCCCGCATCATCATTTCGTCATGCTCTACCACCACTACGGTATTACCAAGGCCCCTTAACTCTTTCAATACTTTGATCAGGTTAGCCGTATCCCTCGAATGTAAGCCGATGGACGGTTCATCAAGTATGTACAATGAATTTGTCAGGTTACTGCCCAAACTTCTAGTCAACTGAATTCGCTGGCTTTCACCCCCACTTAAAGAATTGGCCAGGCGGCTCATTGTAAGATAACCTAACCCAACACTCAACAAAGTATTCAGGCGATGGTGAATTTCAATCAGTATTCTTTTTGCCACCTGCTTATCATGTGCACTGAGCTTATTATCCAGTTCATCAAACCAGGCCTTAAGTTCTTTTGCAGGTATGGTACTTAACTCTCCAATATGCTTATCAGCTACTTTAACATACAAAGCTTCCTTACGAAGGCGATAGCCATTGCAATCCGGGCATTCCGTTCTGCCCCTGTACCGGCTTAAGAGCACCCTGTATTGAACTTTGTATAGCTGAGATTCTACATCTTTAAAGAAATCATTAATGCCAATTCCGTCCACTCCTTCCCAAAGTTGTTTGTATTGTTTATCTGTCAGGTCAGCAATGGGTTTATGAATAGGAAAACTGACAGCTTTTGATCTTTTAATAAAGTTTTGCCGCCACCAGTCTAACTTCTCTCCTTTCCATGGTGCAACAGCCCCTTCGTACACACTCAATCTTCTGTCAGGAATTACCAGGTCGGGATCGATACCCAAAACTTGTGAAAAACCCTCGCAGGTAGGGCAGGCTCCAAATGGATTATTGAATGAGAATAGATTCGGCTGCGGCTCTTCAAACTGCATTCCGTCCAGCTCAAAGCGGTTATTAAAATGCAAAAGGGTTTTACCGTTTACCTCCAGGTATACATCGCCCTCTCCTTCATAAAATGAAGTACCAATCGAATCTGCTACCCGGTGTTTATCATCTTCATCCATTTCCTTTACCACAATTCTGTCGACCAGGATATGTGTAATCTTTTTCTTTTTTAATTCCTTATCTGGAACTTCTAGCAACTCTTCAATTCTGTATATGCTTCCTGATTCTTCACTACCACTTGCAGACTCACGACTATAAACCCTGGAGAATCCTTTTTGTATGAGAATATTCAATTCTTCTTTGATATCCCTGTTCCTGTGTTGCTTAAATGTTGCAAGTATGTACACCTTATCGCCTTCCTTCAATTTTGTAATGGCATTCAAAACATCCGTCACATCATCTTTTTTCACCTCTCTTCCCGAAACAGGTGAAATGGTTTTTCCAATCCTGGCAAATAATAAACGTAAATATTCATAAATCTCGGTCATGCTGCCTACAGTACTGCGGGGTGTACGGGTTATCACTTTCTGTTCAATGGCAATAGCAGGGCATAGGCCTTTTATGTAATCCACATCAGGCTTATTCATCCGGTTAAGAAATTGCCGTGCATAAGCACTTAAGCTCTCTGCATATCGACGTTGACCTTCTGCATATAATGTATCAATTGTAAGGGAAGACTTGCCGGACCCGGATACACCGGTTACAACAATGAACTTGTTTCGTGGAAATTCTACAGTAACATCTTTCAGGTTATGTACCCTTGCCCCTTTAATAAGGATATTTTCTGCGGAATTTACGGTCTTTGTATTAGCGGGAATTTTCCCTTTTATTGTCTTTTCCATTTAATAGTCTGCAAATGTAATCCCTTATGAATCTTTGTATTCCGGGCAGAGTCTTAACATTTTCTTAGCACCCAAAACTACAATTTGATTTCACAAATGTTTGGCAATTTCATGAAATGGCCTATTTTTAAAGTCCAATACAATATCCAAAAAATGAATAACCTAAAACTTACCCAGCCTATCGCATAACTTCTACTCTGTTTTTTTAACCGATTTTATTGTAACCAATATCCAATGAACCTCTGTTATTGCTATGCAATAACGGAAAGCAACCTAAACCTGTAGGAGTTATGAAAGCTTTAGCAAAAAAGACCGACTATGAACTGATCCATCTTTTTACAGATGGCAATGTGGATGCCCTTGAAGCACTTGTGCTGCGTCACAAGGACAAGTTGTATACCTCAAT
>DEHX01000120.1 GCA_002352145.1 Chitinophagaceae bacterium UBA2789 | reverse complement strand
AAGGGGCTTTTATGAAAGAACTGGAACTCATATTTCCCCAACTAATGAAACAATTTGCCGGCAACTTGAAAACCGAACTGGACCTGGAACATATAGTGATAAATAAAGTCTCTAACTTCTCTTCCGATAAACTGGAGGAATTGCTTTACCAAATCATGTCTAAGGAATTCCGGTTCGTCGAGATCATTGGCGCTGTTATTGGTTTTATTATTGGTATTGTACAGATAATTATCACACAGCTTACCGCTTAAGTTATCAACAGGACTGTACAAATCAAACTTTTCCCCTTCATGATTGTCATTAGCCTTTCATCAAGATGTCACCAAATTGTCAGCAAGTAAAACCTCCTTTGATCGTCTAATCTTTACAATTCGAAATAATGAAACAGTTTTTTGCAGTTCTGGCCTCATTTTTAATAAGTTATACTATTTCAGCCCAGCAACCCGGAGGCGGTGGAAACCGACCGGGAGCCAACGGAAGGTCTCAAATGACCGGCGCTTTTTATGGTAAGTTGATAGAAGCAAAATCTCAAAAACCTATTGAATACGCCTCAGTTCAGTTATTGCAGAATAAAATGGATTCTGCCACCAAAAAAAGAAAGGATGTTGTTATTGCAGGGATGCTGACCAAGGCAAATGGAGAATTTCGACTGGAGAACGTTCCTGCATTTGGCCAATTCAAATTACAGGTTTCTGTAATCGGGTTCAAACCATTTGTTCAAAATGTATCGTTCGATCTGAAGCCCAATGGCGATATGAGTGCAATGATGAGTGCACTTGATAAGGATCTGGGGAATATTAAAATTGATATTGAGGATAAAGTGCTTGACAACGTTACAGTAGTAGCCAGTAATCCCGGTTTGAAATTAGGGATCGACAGAAAAGTCTTTAATGTAGACAAGAACCTGGTATCCGCAGGCGGTACTGCTGTAGATGTAATGCGCAATGTGCCATCTGTTAATGTAGACATAGACGGGAATGTAACCATGCGAAATAATGCACCGCAGATCTTTGTGGATGGCCGTCCTACTAACATGGAGCTAGACCAGATTCCTGCCGATGCGATTGAAAGCGTTGAGATCATTACCAACCCCTCTGCCAAATTTGATGCTTCCGGAGGTACAGCTGGTATCCTGAATGTGATTTTAAAAAAGAATAAAAGAGTTGGTTACAACGGAAGTGTTAGGGCTAATATTGATTCAAGGGCAAGGATAGGTTTGGGAGGAAACTTTAACCTTCGACAGGATAAGATCAATTACTTTTTAAACGTAAACTATAACCAACGTAAATCAATCAGTAACGGTACAACGGACCGTACTACTTTTATCGGAAACCCCAATACTTTTTTACAACAGACAGATAAAAGTGTACAGGAAGGATATCATGGTTTTCTCCGTACAGGGTTTGACTATTTTATTGACAACAGGAATACTTTATCCGTAACCGGTAACTTCTCACAGGGCCGTTTTGAACCTTATACCAACAGCGATATATTAATCGATTCACTTTACAGCACAGTAACCCAATCTTTCAGTCAGCGTCTTTCCAATTCCAACAGCAAGTTCAATAACCTGGGTACCATGATTAGTTATAAGCACCTTTTTCCCAAACAAGGTGAGGAACTTACGGCTGATATAACTTATAATAAAAGCCGGAATTCCAGTACTAACCTGATCTCCACTGATTATTACAAAGTGCCGGGCTATACCTTACAAAGTGCATTTAAGCAGCAGCAGGATGGTAAAGGAGAAAATGAGAATATCGTTATTCAGTCTGATTATGTAAAACCTTTAAATGACAAATCTAAAATTGAATTGGGTGTCAGGGCGCAGATCCGTAAAGTAGATAGCCGTAATGACTTTTTCTTCCTTGATAACAATGGGGTGGCCATTTATAATCCCCAGCTTTCTGTGAATTATAACAGTACAGATAATGTGTATGCGGCTTATACTACTTATACCAACCAGATCAAGGATTTTGGTTACCAGTTGGGATTAAGATTAGAAAGTTCTGATTACAATGGTCAACTCCCCGATAAGAACCAGGAGTTCAATATCAAATTTCCTGTCAGCCTTTTTCCGAGTGTATTTTTAAGCCAGAAGCTGAAGAATAACCAGGAAATGCAGCTTAACTATACCCGCAAGATCAACAGGCCTAACTTTTTCCAGTTATTCCCATTCACTGATTATTCAGATTCACTCAATATCAGCAGGGGTAATCCCAACCTGAGCCCTGAGTTTACCAATTCACTGGAGCTTACTTATCAAAAGACCTTTAAGAACAGGGATAATTTCATTGCCTCTTTATATTATAAAAACACGACTGACCTGATCAGCCGCTTCCAGGCACAGGAGCAAGACCCGGTAAATGGTAAAGACATCCTGGTAAATACCTATATCAATGCCAATTCAA
Source organism: Chitinophagaceae bacterium UBA2789 (assembly GCA_002352145.1). GTDB lineage: Bacteria > Bacteroidota > Bacteroidia > Chitinophagales > Chitinophagaceae > JJ008. The sequence continues at coordinate 1,626 of DEHX01000120.1, read as the reverse complement.
GTTATATAATCGGCCTGGAGCTGACATCCACCAACAAGATCACTAAATGGTGGGAAATGACCACCAACATGAACCTGTTCAATTCACGGATCAAGATAGGTATTGAAGGCCAGCCCGAACAGGATCCGCTGACCAGCTGGTTTGGCAAACTGAATAACAACTTTAAGCTGGCAAAAACACTTACGCTGCAGGTATCCGGAGAATACCAGTCCAAAACAATCCTGCCCCCCAGCAGTGGCCGTGGTGGTGGACGTGGAGGTGGTATGTTTGGCGGTGGCGGCATGTGGGGCATGACAACCACTTCGCAGGGTTACATCAAGTCTAACTATTTTGTGGATGCAGGCCTGCGCTTTGAATTCCTGAAAAACAAGCAGGCTTCCATATCGCTTAATGTCAATGATATTTTCAGAACCCGTCGTCAGAATATTATTTCTGAATCACCACTGTTTTACCAGGAAGTGTTTCGCCGCAGGGATCCGCAGATTCTGCGCCTTAACTTCAACTGGAGATTCGGTAAGTTCGATGCAAACCTGTTCAAAAGAAAGAATAACCGTGATAATATGGGAGATGGCACTGAAGGAATAGGTATGAGACCTTAAAAACAATCTGATTATCGTATAAGGTTTTGCATATTTGCAAAACCTTATTTTTTTACCGGTATTGAAAAAGATTGTTTTTACTGTAACAAACGACCTGACCTACGATCAGCGAATGCACCGCATTTGTACAACACTGTCCGAAAACGGGTATGACGTGACATTGGTTGGCAGAAAGCTACCTGCTTCTCTCCCTTTAACACAACAAAAATTTAAACAAAGGCGTATCAACTGCTGGTTCAGGAAAGGCAAATGGTTTTATGCCGAATACAATGCCCGGTTGTTTTTTTATTTATTGTACCACCGTATGGATGCCATTTGCGCTATTGACCTTGACACCATTCTTCCCTGCCTTTATATTTCGAAATGGAAAAGAATAAAGAGAATCTATGATGCTCATGAACTATTTACGGGACTGAAAGAAGTGGTAATCCGGCCGTCTGTGTATAAAAAATGGAGAAGTATCGAGGGAAAAGCCGTGCCTCAGTTTAAATGGGGATACACGGTAAGTCAAAGCATTGCCGGAGAGTTCAAAAAAAGATATGGTGCAACTTATGAAACGATCAGGAATGTACCCGTACTGAAAAAAGAAGAACCGGTTACAAATACACAAGACAGATTCATTTTATACCAGGGTGCCGTAAACGAAGCAAGAGCTTTTGAATGGCTGATACCGGCTATGAAGGAGATCAATAGCAAACTGGTGATCTGTGGTGATGGTAATTTTATGCCGAAACTAAAAGAGCTTATTATCGCTAATAAGGTGCAGGATAAAATTGAGCTAAAAGGAATGCTCCCGCCTGATGAATTATGGCATATTGCACAGCAGGCATACATTGGCATTGCACTGGCAGAAAATACCGGGCTTAACCAATACCTTGCCCTACCCAATAAATTTTTTGATTACGTACATGCCGGCCTTCCCCAGTTAACGATGAATTATCCCGAATATGTTCAGCTTAACAGGGAATTCGAAGTAGCTGTACTCACAGGTAACCTTGCACCGGAAGGAATTGCGAAAACCCTAAAC
>DEHX01000119.1 GCA_002352145.1 Chitinophagaceae bacterium UBA2789 | reverse complement strand
TGCTTTTACTACCTCGTATTAGAATACTATAAAAAAATTGCCATATGCCAGCGCACCGCTAAAGATATCTGGCAGGGTCTGTATGAATTTCCTTTGATAGAAACAACATCGGCTGCAGAGCCAGCCGGGATAATAAAGCAGGCTGTACAACAAAAATGGCTAAAGCCGAATGGCTATACGATAAAAACCCTTTCACCGCTGTATAAGCAACAGCTCTCTCACCAACATATCACCGGCCAGTTCATGATAGTAATAATGAAAACGAAACCTGTCATTACGGACAACTGGCAATGGATCGCAAAAGATGCTTTACGTCAATATGCTTTCCCGCGGATGCTGCGNNGAAGCGATGACCCCGGTTACGGTCATGGCCGTCCAGAAACGATCCCATTTGTAATCATCGTTTATGAAAAGACAGATGATGGGACCGATCAGTACAAGGAAGCCAAGGGCAAATCCACCCCAGTGCCAGCTCCAGCGGTCGAAGAANNTAAGTGTTGCCAGTTCAGCCAGGCTGATGGTTTTATTACTCCAGGGCAGCGCCACTTGTATGCTTTTGGCATCGGGATTTTCAGATGGAATTACCGCAGCATCGGCCGAAAACATGATTAATGCAAAAAGAAAGAACAGTGTCAGTTTTTTCATACAGTTAAAAAGTTGTTGTTTTATTTTTTAAAGGTAATCGTTTGCCATAGGTTAGCTGGCGCCATATCCATTCCAGGGGTCCGTAATTAAAATACCGGAACCATAAATTGCTGTAAACAATCTGGAAAAAATAAACCACTAATCCCAGCGAAATAAAAAATACAGGGCCTTTATTGCCACCCAGCCCGAGGCCAATGCCATAATAAATGCCGATGCCAAATACTGTCTGCATCAGGTAATTGGTGAGGGCCATTCTTCCCATGGGAGCAAGATATTTAATGGGTGTATTTCCTTTTCGTTTGAGCCAGTGCAAACAGATCATGGAAGTATAGGCCAGGCATAAAGGGACTACGCTGATGGCATAAAAGAAAGTGTGGAATATGCCCACAGGATCCGGAATTTTTTTTTGAAAAAATTCAAAGTAAAATGAAGCAATACCGGCCGGTATACCGATGAGCAATCCCCAAAAACGTAGTTTTTTAAACAAAGAAGTATAATTATGTAATTGTGTATAGATCATTTTCCGGCCCGCCCAGAAACCGATCAGGAACATGCCCAGCACTTTAGGGATGCGGTTGCTGTCCAATATATACGCATAACGGTAAGCCCAGCCCGAAGCCTGCCAGTTGCGCCACTCCTGCCAGCCGGCGCCATCTTTATACAGGTATTGCCCGAAACTATCATCGGTCGGCAAACCGGTTTTTTTATCGATAGATTGGGCAAGCGATTCAAGGAAGCCCCCGTTCTTATATTGAAAAAGGATGCTGAAAGCATCAAATAGTAAGGGAGAAAAGATGAGCAGGGTGGCAATGATCAGCAAATTACTGTCTGAGCACTTTCTAAAAAGCGGCAACACAAACCCGATGAGGGCATAGAGTAAAAGGATATCTCCTTCCCATAATAAAAACAAGTGGCCGGCGCCTATTAGCAGCAGAATGAATAAACGACGATAAAATATTTTCAGCGGATTGATGCCCCGTTGCTCATTCCGGATGAGTATAATGGAAAAACCTATACCAAACAGCAGTGAAAACAGGCTGTAAAATTTACCGTTGATAAACACCTGTTCCAGCATAGCCAAAGGCCCGTCAGCCGGCCAGGTGGCCAGGGATTCCCGCATCGGCTGTGTAATAAAACCCCAGCCGCTAAACCCGAACAGGTTATCGATCATTACACCCAGCAGGGCAAATCCCCTAAGTATATCAAGGATATCCGTTCTCTCATTTTGGAGAACAGGTGAAGGTGAATAAGGCATGGTTGGTTTTTTTAAAGATAATTATTTTGCAGAAAGCAGACCTGTGAAAGCTGGGAATATATTCGTCAGCCTGCATAGCAGCAAACCTCATGTTGTATGCAGGCGTTCTTTGTAGTCCGATTTACTTTTTCCATTCTTTTACCTCGAAAGTTTTAACTATTGAGTCTTTGTAGAATTGAAAATTAAGTGTCTTTGTATAAATTGGGTCAATGTCACTTCCATAATCAACATCTATGTCATAGAATATTTGTAAATCGTTTTCGCCTTTTCCCTGCGGTTGTCCGAGCAGTTCAATAATTTCATTATAATTTTTGCCTTTCAATTGGAAATTATTAGTTAGGTCGTCAATCATAGACTCTCTATTTGGGAAGGTCATCAAGTCTGCAACTTCTGCCCATCTCATTTTGTCAAACTTTTGTTTTGCCTGGCAAGAATAAAGCAGAACTGTTATAAGCAAATAAATAAATTGTCTTGTCATTTAATTAAAAGATATAGGCCTAAAAAATATTGTCCTACGAATGGTTTGATTTGGATGAGTGTCGCTAATAGGCTTGCATACAACATATAAATTTACGCCACTCTTTGTACAAGTTTCTTCTGATAATCAATGCGCATTTGTACCAGCTTGACTATGACAATTCAAGCATTCGATTTCTTAAAAACCGTTGCAACTCAATTGTAAATTACTTAGCCCTGCCCATTTCCGCAATACCAGTTTTAGGTTATTATCTTCCGGGCAAAAGCTACCAGCAACAAGCAACCAGTAACGAGTAACCAGCAACGAGTAACAAGCAACGGGAAACCAGAAACCAAAGTAAACTGCCATAAACCACCCCACCATAAATCAACCAAATGCACTAACTTTAAGAGGCATTCGCCAGCCCGTGACGAAGAACCTTAAACCNNTATGAGAGGCGTAAACCGTGTAATGCTGATCGGCAACCTGGGTAAAGACCCCGATGTGCAGCACCTGGAAGGAAACATCGCCGTTGCCAAATTCCCCTTGGCCACTACCGAAACATTTAAAGACCGCACTGGTAAGCTAGTGTCACAAACCGAGTGGCATACCGTTGTGCTGTGGCGGGGCTTAGCCGAGCTGGCACAAAAATACCTGCACAAAAGCAGCCTGGTGTATATCGAGGGCCGCCTGCGTACCCGCAGCTGGGACGATAAGGACGGCAATCGCAAGTTTGCCACCGAAGTGGTGGGTGATAACCTCATTATGCTCGACAAACGGATGGATGGTGGTGGCAGCACCGATGGGGGAATGGATAACATTGGTAGTCCTGATATGCCCATGGGGGACCCTTCAGAGAATTTGCCGTTTTAGAGTTTGTGGAAGAAAGGATCCCATTGCGGGTAACAATTCCAAATACAATAACTTTGTCGCTTTGCTGGCGGGCCATACGACCTGCCTTTTTATTGAACCAAAAAACCAGTTTTGGAAACTCACCCGGCACTGTATTTTCTCAATGATCTGTTTACGCTTCATTTCCTGGCGGCCAACCCGCAGGGAACTACAGTATTGATCGTATCATTACTACTGCTGCTGACACTTACTTTTATCATTTCCGGCGCTGAAGTGGCTCTGTTCTCTCTCGGTACCAAGGATATCAATGTACTAAAGACAAAACAGCACAGCGCTGCCAAACGCATAGTAAACCTGCTGGAAGAGCCAAAAGAAGTATATGCCTCACTGCTTATTGCCGGAACTTTTGTCAATATCAGTATCATAGTGCTGTCCAATTTCCTGATAGACCAGTTTATATCTTTTAAAGGCATGAGCACTTTTATAGAGATCATCCTGAAAGTGCTGGTGATTGCTTTTGTATTGGTATTTATCGGCAGAATG
>DEHX01000060.1 GCA_002352145.1 Chitinophagaceae bacterium UBA2789 | reverse complement strand
ATTGGTCCTTTGGTGGTGGCTTTAGCTCTTTTTGGTTCAACGGCCGCTATCACTGATGAAAAAATTGCTTCACTCAGCCTTTCGAAAGTGATTCTTCTCTACACTTTTGTTGGAATCCTTTTCGTGGCAGCCGCCGCTATGTTTTTCTTCTCCAAAAAAGTACCTTCAGGCAAGATGGAAGAGACTACAGAGAAGGCCAGTAAGGCGCTGTATACTTTATTAATCATGACAGGTTTGTTGATTGTAATGTTTGTACCTGTTTTTAATAGTTATAAAACTGATTTGACCAATGCTCCTGAGGCAGAACGACATGCGATGGAAGCTTATCGTTTAAAATGGCTGATCGGGGCACTGCTTGTAGTAGTGGTGGGGCTTGTCATTGCTAATTTAAGCGCAAAGAAAAAAGCAGACAACTGGGGCCCGATGCAATATCCGCAACTGATTCTGGGTATGCTGGCCATTTTTGTTTATGTAGGTGTGGAAGTGGCTATTGGGAGTAACCTGGGAGAATTGCTGAAACAGGAAAGCTTTGGCTCACATGCCGCTTCGGAAGCCACTCCTTATATTATTATGTACTGGGGAAGCCTGATGATCGGCCGCTGGACGGGTGCAATCAGTGCCTTCAAGTTGTCCGATAGCACAAAGAATATTCTACGTTTTGTCGTTCCGCTGGTAGCATTTGGAATATTGATTGGAATTAATACAGCAGCGCAATATGATATGAAGCCCCTTTACTTTTATGTAATATGTGTGCTGATACAAATTGCTGCTTTCTATATCAGTAAGGATAAACCAGCCAGGACAATGTTACTTTTCAGTGTGCTCGGAATTGTAGCCATGGTGATTGGTTTGATGACAACAGGAACAGTTGCCATCTACGCTTTTCTTAGCGGAGGTCTTGTTTGTTCCATCATGTGGCCATGCATTTTCAGTTTATCGATTGCAGGTTTGGGAAAATACACTTCTGAAGGTTCGGCGTTTCTAATAATGATGATTTTAGGTGGTGGTATCATTCCTCCTATCCAGGGAAAACTGGCCGATATAATCGGCATTCATCATTCTTATATTGTTGCTGCCATTTGTTTTGCCTATCTGGCCTTCTTTGCTTTTGCTGTAAAAGGAATTTTGAAAAAACAGGGTATTGATTACGATGCAGAAGTAAGTGCAGGTGGTCATTAATTAAAAAAAAGAACCATGTCTCAATTTGCAATAGGAATAGATATCGGCGGCACTAATACAAAATTTGGTGTGGTTGACCGGAACGGGCATATACTGGTACAGGACAGGATGCTGACCAATGAACATGAAACTGTACAGGAGTTCATTGAAGACCTGCACAAAAAACTGGATCCGATGATCAAAGATGCAGGCGGTACTGACAAATTTGTTGGTATTGGCATGGGAGCACCTAACGGAAATTTTTACACCGGTTCTATTGATTATGCCCCTAACCTGAAATGGAAAGGTATTATTCCGCTGGCCAGTATGATTAATGAGCGATTTGGTCTGCCGGCTAAATTAACCAATGATGCCAATGCAGCCGCCGTAGGTGAAATGATGTATGGCTGTGCCAGGGGCATGAAACACTTTATTGTTATAACCCTGGGAACAGGTGTAGGCAGCGGTATTGTCATTGACGGAAAGATTGTACTCGGTCATGATGGTTTTGCCGGAGAACTAGGACATACAATTATTCGTCCCGGTGGCAGACTTCATAAAGGAACCGGGGCTAAAGGCAGCCTTGAAGCGTATGCTTCTGCAACTGGTGTAAGGGAAACAGCACTGGAATTATTAACCCGCTATCCTGAAGAAGAGAGTTTGTTACGCAACTATTCCATCAATGAACTAACCAGCCAGACCGTTTATGAATGTGCTATCAAGGGTGATAAAATTGCCAATGAAATATTTGAGTTTACCGGGGAAATTTTAGGGGAAGCCCTGGCTAATTTTGTCATGTTCTCCTCTCCTGAAGCCATTATTCTTTTTGGAGGCCTGACTAAAGCCGGTGATCTTATTATGAACCCAACCCGGCAGGCTATGGAGGCAAACCTGATCCAGGTATTTAAGAATAAAGTGAAGCTGCTATTCAGTGATCTGAAAGAAGCCGATGCAGCCATACTCGGCGCCAGCGCACTGGTATGGTAAGGATATATAATAGAAAAAGGTTCGGAAAATCCGAACCTTTTTCTATTATGTACGCTAATGTTTATTTGATGTCCTCGTAGGGAAATTTCTTTGAAGCTTTTCGCATCATTGTATTGATTATCGTATTGATATCACTTCCAAGGCTCCGTGATAATGTTTTTTCGTACTTCCATAACAACTCCCCTTCTTTTGCTTCATGTACATTGATAGTACATTTTCCGGAATTGGTAGGCCCCCAAAAACCAAAAGCCACACCCAATGCAATAGAAGCACCCTCAGACATGGGCTTATCTGTATTCAATGTTCCCGAAATCAGCCCGTCAACACCCAGCAAAGTGCAGACTTCTTCTTTTGTTTTTGCCCGCAAAGAATCTATTGTCCAGCCGTTCTTTAACAACAGCGCATTGGTTTTGCTGATATCCTGGAAATTGACTTTAAAGTCTTCCTTCTCTTTTTTCTTCAGGAAATAAGTTTGTATCGCACTTTGCACCGCTTCTCCTTCTTTCTTTTGAATCTGCTCCAGTTCTCCCGGTTTCAGTTTCTCTTTTTCTTTTGGACGCAGGTTGATCAGCACATCAAAGGGCAATATGGCCAACTGGGTATGATTGTGTGCAATAGAATCAAACTTTGGATGGGTGTAAATCTCTTTCGTTTGTGCGCCGGCGTTGAAAGCAATCGCCAGCAGAACTAGTAATATTATCTTTTTTACTCGTAGCATGGTTAAACGTTTTGACAAAACTATTGCAGCCGTTTGAAGATCAACTAACATATATATGTGAAAAAAGCCCCCGAAGGAGCTTTTAACAAATTTGAAATACTTTCTTAATCAGAATGCCTTTTTAACCGGCTCCGTTGTTTCTTTTGATTTGACCAGGTTTTGCTGGCTAATCATGTCACTCATAACTTTCAGGGCCTGGTCGAGATAAATATCTTTCTGCAGGTTTTTCAGCCACTGGTTGAAGCGTTCCTGTTTGTTCTTATCATCGTCCCAGCGGTTCACTTCATTAGGCAGGGCCGCCACATTCAGTTCAGTATTTAATTTTAGCAAAGATTCTAATTGCTTTTGCGTAGTGCGGATCGTTTTCAGTTCTGCCCTGTACTTATCCAGTTTCAATGAATATTGTTTGTCATTCTGTTTGGACAACCACTCACTGCTCTCTTTGATCAATTTGAATGTATTATCATTTTCCAAACGCTGGTTACTGAATTCCTGGATGGTTTTCAGGTCATATCCGGGTTTCCATGTATTGTACGGTGCCTTACTGATCTCATCCCATGGCAAAGCATCTTCATCGTCCTTTTCCCTTACTTTCAAATATTCCAGGTTATCTGGCAGCACAATATCCGGCGTTACTCCCTTCAGTTGTGTAGAGCCCCCATTGATACGGTAGAATTTCTGTAATGTCAGTTTGATGGTACCAAGATCAGAATTAGACATAGAGAAACCGTTTTCCGGATCCAGCCCTATATTCCGCTGCACTGTTCCCTTACCGTAAGTTGAAGTGCTGCCAATAATTACACCACGGTTATAATCTTGTATAGCTGCCGCAAAAATCTCGGAGGCTGAAGCGCTGAATTCGTTTACCATTACCGCCAGCGGGCCTGTGTACAAAACATTTCTGTCCTTATCTTTTAAAACACTTGGTTTATTCTCCCTGTCTTTAACCTGTACAATCGGGCCTTCATCAATGAACAAACCGGCCATTTGTACCACATCGTACAATGATCCGCCACCGTTATTCCTGAGATCAATCACAATACCGTCTACTTTTTCTTCCTTCAGTTTCTTTACTTCATTGGCCACATCCGTAAAGCTGCGGTTGCCATTAGGACGATCGAAATCAGCATAAAACTCGGGAAGAAAGATATACCCGATTTTAGAACCATTGTTATTGACGATTGCGCTACGGGCAAAGGTTTCATCCTGTACTATTTCATCACGGATCAGTGATACTACTTTTAAGGAACCATCTGTTTTTTTCAGGGTAAGTTTTACTTCAGTACCTTTTTTACCCCTGATCAATTTTACTGCGTCAGTTACAACGAATCCGGTCAGTTCAACAGGTTCTTCTTTGCCCTGCGCCACTTTTACAATCACATCACCGGCTTGTATTTCACCAGACTTCCAGGCAGGGCTACCGGTAAGTACACTGGCCACTTTAATATTACCATCATCATATTGAAGTGAAGCGCCAATACCATAGAACCTTCCGCTCATTTCTTCATCAAAATATCGTTTATCAACCGGTGGAAAAAACTCAGTATGCGGATCCATCGTAGTAGTAATAGCATTCACATACAGGTTGAATTTATCGTCATCTGAAAATTTGAAGCGGTATCGTTCAAAAGTTCTGTCCATGATCCGCTTCACTTTTTCTCTCGCCTCTTTTTCCAGTTCTTCATCTGTCTTTACCACAAAGCCCTCTTTGCCCTTGTTTTTATCCCGGGTATCCAAAAGGTCGGCATAGCGTTCGAGGGTCATATATTTCAGCTTTTTTCTCCAGCGTTCTTTTATTTCTTTCTCTGTGGCCGGGTATTGCAGTTTGTCAGCATCAAGCATAACTTCCTCATCAACCGTAAAATCGAATGGCTTTGTCAAAAATTCATTGACAATAGCAGAGGCCTGCTCCATACGGGTAGTAAAGGTTTTACCGGCAGCCAGAAAAAATTCGACAGGCGCCCCTTTAATCTCATCATCCACACGGGTTTCAAATTTCTTCAAAGCATCAAGGTCACCTTTCAGAAAAAAGTTCTTCTCCGGATCCAGTTCCTTCATGTATTTAGCAAATACTTTTTGGGAAAAGGCATCATTGATGTCCTGCGGGCTGTAATGACCCTGGGATAACATCTCTCCCACCAGTTTCATAATCTGCTCGTATTTAGAAGGCGGGTTCACAGGGGTTTTTGCACCGGCATTGATAGACTTAAAAGCGAGGAACATACCAGCTACCAGCACCAGTACAAGGATCGGGAGTCTTTTCATATTCAAAAGATATTTAAGTGTATTGGACATAATCCAAAAATAACGCAAAAAGCCTGTTTTTCTTGCCTTTATANNATGGTGGCTGTAGCTCAGTTGGTTAGAGCATCAGATTGTGGTTCTGAGGGTCGCCGGTTCGAGCCCGGTTAGCCACCCCAACTGACCCCGTTTCAACAGAGACGGGGTTTCATTTTATATCATTCGTATGAACTATTGGCTACTGATCATACCTGTTATTTCTGCTTTTATCGGATGGGTTACCAACTGGGTCGCCATCAAAATGCTTTTTCATCCCCGTGTACCCAGGAAAATACTTGGCATCACTTTCCAGGGCATATTTCCTAAAAGGCAGCAGCAGTTTGCAGAAAAACTGGGTAAACTGGTGAGCAATGAATTTCTGTCTTTCACAGATATTGAAGAAAAGATCAGCAGCCCGGAAAACCTGAAAAAAGTAATGCCGCTGATCGAACAGCATATCGACGAATTTCTGCGGCATAAGCTCAGTGATGAAATGCCCGTTATCAGCATGTTCATCGGGGATAAAACCATCAACAAAATGAAAGGGGCTTTTATGAAAGAACTG
>DEHX01000065.1 GCA_002352145.1 Chitinophagaceae bacterium UBA2789 | reverse complement strand
TCAGCTTTTTTTTCAGGCTTCAGCAAGCCCTCAACTGTACCGGCCGGTAAGGCATTGAAAGCAGCATTGGTGGGTGCAAATACAGTAAATGGACCAGCTCCTTTTAATGTTTCAACAAGTCCGGCTGCCTGAACGGCTGCAACGAGTGTGGTATGATCCGGTGAACCAATGGCAACATCCACCACATCTTTGGGAGCTTCTGCCGGCGGTGCCACAGGCTCCTCTTTTACAGTAGCAGTGGTGTCTTCTGCCGGTTTCTTTTCGCCGTCATTATTACAGGCAACAAACAAAGCAGTACTAAAACTGAGAATAGTGATCAATGAGAAGAATTTCTTTTGCATATAAATTATTTTGTGCTGGTAAACATCCATTCTGTTCAAAAGGTTTTCAACCGGGTATAAATATTTCTCACATTGATTTGTTTGTGGAATCTTTTCTTTTTTTTGGGGCAGGATGCTTAAACGTATAAGAATTTTTTTATAGACTTATCTTTACTCCAAACAAATACTATGGCAAGGAAAATTGCAGTGATTGGCGGGGGTAACCTGGGAGCGTCTATTGCTGATGGCCTGATAGCAAGCGGTTTTAGTAAACCGGCAGAACTTACTGTTACCCGCAGAAATGTTGGTGCCTTAAGCCGGTTCAGCGGAAAAGGTTGTAAAGTACACAGCGATAACAGGAAAGCAGTCAGGGAAAGTGAAATTATCATCCTGGCTGTTAAGCCCTACAATTATGCAGATATCATTAAAGAAATCAAACCGCTTCTGAATGGTAAAAAACATCTGGTTGTGTCGGTGATTACAGGGGTATGGATTGAGCAGTTACAAAAAGCTATTGGCAAACCTGTACCTGTTATCAGGGCTATGCCCAATACAGCCATTGCCATTCAGCAAAGCATGACCTGCCTGGCACATGCAGGTGCTTCGGCAGCACAGTTAAACTATGTACAGGAATTGTTCAATCAATTAGGACGTACTGTACTGATCGATGAAAAGCTGATGGATGCTGCTACGGTACTGGGTGCCTGCGGTACCGCTTATGCCATGCGGTATATCCGGGCCAATATACAAGGCGGTATTGAAATAGGTTTTGATGCCGCTACGGCATCATTAATAGCAGCTCAAACTATTAAGGGTGCTGCAGAATTACTATTGGAAAAGGGTACACATCCCGAACAGGAAATTGATAAAGTAACTACACCAAAAGGCTGCACTATTGCCGGGCTAAATGAAATGGAGCACCAGGGCTTTAGCTCTTCGCTGATAAGAGGGCTGGTTGCCAGTTATGACAAGATTGTGAAAGGCTGAATTCTATTTCAAAGTGCCGGACTAAATTTTTATATTTAGTATTTAAAACAAAAAACCATGAAACAAATTTTAACCTTGTTCCTCTTCACTGCCTTGATAGGTGCAACAGCCTGTAAAAATGAAAAGACAGAAGATAAGCCGGCCCCGGCAGAAACAGAAACCAAAACCCCTGCCCCGCAAAAAGTGGACCCCGGTATGAAGGAATCAACAAGAGGAGAATTTAAAGTTCATTCCTGTACCGAAAACTGCAAAGACGGACAGCATGTATTTGTTCATGGAGAAGACGGACATACCTGTTCTGAAGAATGCATGAAAACCAACGGATAAAACTTTTTCTTCCAAAAGAGACAGGCCGGTACAAACTGTTCCGGCCTTTTATTTTGCAAACCGTTTTTTCCACCAATACCATTATTTCTGTGGATATGAAATTTTAGCAGCCGGAAAAAATCTTTTAGCTTTGTACGACCTCCCGGAGTTTTTCCTGCACAGGGTTTGAAGTACAGTATTCTTCCGCTGGTCATTTTTACAAGGCTCATTTATCAGATCATTTCAAAGGTGTTTTAAATTAATAACCATTTTGTATGGCCAAGTATATTTTTGTTACAGGGGGGGTTACTTCTTCATTAGGTAAAGGGATTATTGCTGCCTCACTTGCCAAACTGCTGCAGGCAAGGGGGCTTCGTGTTACTATCCAAAAGTTTGATCCCTACATTAATGTTGATCCGGGTACTATGAACCCTTATGAACATGGTGAATGCTATGTTACTGAAGACGGAGCAGAAACAGATCTTGACCTTGGTCATTACGAACGTTTCCTGAACATATTTACCTCGCAGGCCAATAATGTAACAACAGGCCGTATTTACCAGACCGTAATTAATAAAGAAAGGGAAGGCGCCTATCTCGGTAAAACCGTTCAGGTGGTACCTCATATCACCGATGAGATAAAGCGAAGAATGCTGCAACTGGGCCAGGGCGGCGAGTATGACATCGTAATAACGGAAATTGGGGGAACAGTTGGTGATATCGAAAGTTTACCTTTTGTAGAAGCTGTACGTCAGCTACAATGGGAATTGCCGGAAGAAGATACCCTTGTGGTGCATCTTACCCTTATACCTTACCTGAAAGCAGCCAAAGAATTGAAGACAAAACCCACCCAGCATAGTGTAAAGATGCTGAGCCAGGAAGGGGTACACCCTGATATTATCGTTTGCCGTACTGAAAAGCAACTTACGCCTGAATTGCGCAGAAAGATCGCTTTGTTCTGTAATGTAAAGATGGAAGCGGTGATCGAAGCGGCAGATGCGCCCACTATTTACGAAGTGCCTTTGCTGATGATGCGGGAAAAGCTGGATGTGATCAGTCTCAAAAAGCTAAATATCACGAATTATAATGAACCGGAATTAGGCAAGTGGAAAGAATTCCTGGATAAACTTAAGTATCCCAAAAGTAAAGTGACCATCGGGCTCATTGGAAAATATATTGAGCTGCAGGATGCTTATAAATCTATTCTTGAATCTTTTATTCATGCTGGTGCAATGAATGAATGCCAGGTACAGGTTATCAACATTCATAGTGAGTTTATCACTGATGATAATGTTGCAGAGAAGCTAACAGGCCTGGATGGATTATTGGTAGCCCCGGGATTTGGTCACCGTGGTGTGGAGGGAAAGATAGTAGCCGTAAAATATGCCCGGGAAAATGGTTTGCCTTTCTTCGGAATATGTTTGGGTATGCAAATGGCCGTCATTGAGTTTGCACGGAATGTGCTGGGAGTAAAAGAAGCCCATTCTACAGAAATGGATCCCGATACCAAAGAACCTGTTATTGACCTGATGGAAGAACAGAAGAAGATTACGGCTAAAGGGGGAACCATGAGGCTAGGTGCCTACCCCTGTGAGATCAAAAACAGTACACTGGCTTATACAATATACAGCAGTAATGCCATTAGCGAAAGGCACCGTCATCGCTGGGAATTCAATAATAAGTACCTGGACCGTTTTGAACAAGCTGGCATGATTGCCAGTGGCAAAAACCCCGGAACAGACCTGGTAGAGATTGTAGAGATACCCGGTCATCCCTTTTTTATAGGGGTTCAATATCACCCTGAGTTAAAAAGTACGGTAGAAAATCCTCAACCTTTATTTGTGCATTTTATCAAAGCGGCCAAATTGTATGCAGAAAAGAAAACGGAGAATAAAAACCCGTTGCTGCAAAGCGAAATGATCTGATCTGCATCCCAACGGGTGCTGTTTAGCGACGTCAGAAACCATCGACTGGCAACCAGAAACCCGTTATCTTTGCGGTCTTTAAATTTTTACACAGCATGAAGTTTGACCGTAATACCGTTATCGGTTTTGTAATACTGGCTGGATTATTCTTTGGCTATTTCTATTTTACCAATAAACAGCAATCCGAATACCGCAAGCAGCAGGCTGAAAAGCAGAAAAGGGAAAAGGCGATCCAGGATTCCATCAACCTGGTCAACAAACCAAAGCAGGATTCTTTGAGCCGAATTGCAGATTCTGTGGCCAAGATCACCAAAGTAGGCAGTTTCCAGGCAGCAATTAAGGATACAACTGAAAAGCTGGTAGTGACGGAAAATGAGCTGATCAAAGTTACGTTTACTAATAAGGGAGGACAGGTTAAAAAGGTAGAACTAAAGAAATTCAAAGGGCTCGACAGCAACGAGGTAAAACTGGCCGCTTCATCATTTGACAAGCTTGGTTACGCCATCAATACCGGCAATAACACAACGGCCAACACCGCTGAGTTGTATTTTAATGCTGCAGAACCTGTAAAAAATGCAGACGGCTCGCAAACAATTGCCTTTACCCTTCAGTCTTCTGACAGCACTGCTTCCACAGCCATCACCCACAAGTTCACTATCAGGCCCAATGATTATATGCTTGATTTTACAGCGGATTTAACGGGAGCAGATAAATTACTGACACAGGGCAATATGAACCTGACCTGGCAATATGCAGCTGCCCAGCAGGAGTCTGATATTGATTTTGAAAAACAGAATACCCAGGTAGGCTATGTAAAAGACGGAAGTTTTGATTACCATACCATCGGCAGAAGAAGCGATAAGAATTTTGATAAAGAAGTGAAATGGCTCGGGGTAAGACAGCGTTTCTTCTTTACCATTCTCGTTGCAAAGAATAATTTTTCAAACGGTAAAATGGAATGGACCATTCCGGCAGACAGTACTAAAACTATTGTGCAATCCACCGCCAATATGAAAGTACAATTACCGGTTGCGACAACGGTTACAGCTCCTTTCAGTATTTATTACGGGCCTTCTGATTACCATATTCTGAAGAAGTACGACATGAAGTTTGAGAAGCTGGTCAACCTTGGCCAGGGTATGTATGCTTTTGTACGTCCACTGAACCGCTTTATCATTTTACCTATTTATGATTTTTTCCGCGGTTTGGTCGGCAATATGGGTATCGCTATCGCCTTGCTTACCTTATTTATCAGGCTGCTGATCTCTCCGCTTACTTATTCAAGTTACTTGAGCGGGGCCAAAATGAAAGCCCTGCGGCCCGAGATTGCTGCTTTGAAAGATAAGTATGGGGAAGACAGGCAGGCGATGAGTATGGAGCAGATGAAATTATTCAGGGAGGCAGGTGTAAATCCTTTGGGCGGATGTATTCCTGCATTATTGCAAATTCCCATCTTCTTTGCCCTGTTTAGCTTCTTTAACTCAGAAGTGTCATTGAGGGGCGCCGAGTTTTTGTGGGCTTCTGACCTGGCTGCTTTTGATGATCCTATTAAGTTTGGTTTCCATATTCCGTTACTGGGAAGTCACCTCAGCTTATTCAATATTACCGCTTGTATTACCAGCTTTATGATCTCCTGGTACAGCATGAGCATGACGCCTGACCAGAGCAACCCCGTACTGAAGTATATGCCTTATATATTCCCGGTGTTCTTGCTTTTCTTCTTTAACAGGCTGCCTTCCGGTCTTACCTGGTATTATACCGTTTCCAACCTGATAACATTGGCGCTGCAGTTCATCATCCAGAATTATATTATTGACCATAATAAAATATTGGCCAAAATCGAAGAAAACCGTAAAAAACCCAAGACCAAATCAAAATGGCAGGAGAGAGTAGAACAAATGCAGGAGCAGCAAAAGAGGATGAAAGAAATGCAGCAAAAAAATAAACGCTGAGATTCGTTAAAGATATCTTAAGAGTAACCGGGCTTAACTCATAAAGCCCGGTTTTTCTTTTTACGCAACTTAATGGCTAAATTGGCACGTCTTTTACTATACAGGAGATAGGAATACAATGAAAAGAACATTATACATACTAAGTAGTCTTTTGCTAATGCTGGCTGTTACTGAAATAAATGCACAACGAAGACTGACAGAAGCAACTATTTCATATGATATTGTTATTAATACCAGCGATAAAGAGCCAAAGGCGGTTGACCTGCTGGATGGCGCTACCAGTGTCATCTACCTTAAGGGTAACTCCAGCCGTTCCGAAATGATCAGTTCACTGGGTGTACAATCCACTATTATTGATGGTAAAAGCGGCCATGTTACTGTATTAAAGGATTATGGCGATCAGAAATACATGATCAAAATGACGCCGGATAACTGGAAGGCCTCCAATAAAAAATATGAGGGCATTTCTTTTACCTATACGGAAGAGTATAAAACGATTGCCGGATATAAATGCCAGAAGGCTATTGGTAAAATGGCGGACAGCAGCACCTTTACAGTCTATTTCACCAAAGATCTTGTCCCGGTAAATAAAGATTTTCAATATATCAATAAAAAACTGCCGGGACTGGCTATGCAGTATGAGGCGGCACTGGGTAATATGATAGTGACCTATACCGTGGCCTCGATCAATTTTAATCCTGTACAGCAGGCAAAGTTTGATCTGCCTAAATCAGGATACAGGGTCATGACCTATGAGGAAAGCATGGGAGGAACGAAAAGCGATTAATTGCGCTGAAGTGAGCGGTTGCCCAAATCGATCTTAACATTGGCCACCACCACTTTTTTCTTAAGAGGAACGATATAGGTAGTATTGCCCTTTTGTACTTTAACGGTTGCGTTAAGATTGATATACCTTTTCTCTGCGCCAGCATTAATAACCTGGTTGCCCCGGTAGCTATAACCAGAACGCAAAGAAAAACTGCCAGAAGTGGAAGTACGGCCGGACAGCAAAGTGGATTTCTTCGGGAGGTCAGTTGATTTTTTACCATCACCCAAGGTGGCAAAAGCAGCTACAGCCGATACAGCCATCAATAGGATGACAGCCAGTTTTCTGCGCAGCAGCTTACTTGTAAATATGGTGTTTGGGTGGTTCATCAGCTACAAAAATAACGACAAAAGAAATTATAAAACAAACCGTTTATCCAGAACTTTAGTACTTCATTAACGCAGAAGAAAGGAAATTGTTACGGTAGGTTGCTTAAAAATTGCCATTATTTTGCACATATGGGGAAAATTAGGGGCTTTACTTACCCATTTTTTTATATTAACTTGTTGAGAATAAAACAGTTTCAGGGGAGTCCCGATAACTATCGGGATTGCTGCCTGCTCTGGCTCTTTATCATCCGAACGTCGGACATTATTCATCAAACCACCGGAACGAATGAAAGATAATCCATACCGGGAAGATCGGGAACAACTGAAAGAACTGCTTTTACAATACGAAAACCTTAAGAACGGACGCCAGCACTCCTTTATCGAAGAAGATTCGTTTGAGAAAATAATTGACTATTTCCACGAGAAAGAAGACATCGTAAAGGCTATGGAAGCCGCTGAAACAGGTGCTGAACAATTTCCTTACTCAGCTATGCTGCTTATTAAAAAGGCAGATATCTTGCTGGCCACCCGTCGCTACCAGGAGGCGTTGGATATACTGGAACAGGCTTCTTTGTTTGACAACAATGATATCAATATATATATCCTGAAAACAGATGCTTACCTGGCATTGGACCAGCAGGAAAAGGCTGTACAATTGTTAGAAGAGGCGCTTTCACAGTTTGAGGGGGAAGAGAAACTGGAACTATTATTTGAGCTGGCCGATGTGTACGACGATTACGAAGATTTTGACAAGGTATTTGACTGCCTGAAGATGGTTTTGGAAGAAGATCCCAACAATGAAGAAGCTTTGTACAAGATCTGCTTCTGGACCGATTTTACCGGCCGTAATGAAGAAAGCATAAGGTTGCACCAGCAGATCATTGATGAATATCCCTATAACGAGTTGGCCTGGTTCAACCTGGCGGCTGCCTACCAGGGATTAAAGCTATACGAAAAGGCGATAGATGCTTACCAGTATGCTATTACCATTGATGAAAAGTTTGATTACGCTTACCGTAATATGGGCGATGCCTATATACGACTGCGCAAATACAAGGAAGCAATAGAAGTACTGGAAAAAGTGAATGAACTGGCCAAACCCGAAGATGTGATCTTCGAGGCTATCGGTCATTGTTATGACCGGCTGAAGAATTTCGGGCAGGCGAGAATCTACTATCGGAAAGCCTCCCACCTGCGGCCGGATGACAGCAAATTATATTATAAGATTGCCTGCACCTATTTCAATGAGGGCAACTGGGGCAGCAGTCTCAAACAGTTAGAAACGGCGATGAAGATTCACCGGCTGCAGCCCGAATACAATTTACTGGCCGGCGAGTGTAAAATACAGCAGGGCTTGTATAAAGATGCCATCCAGTATTTTTCAAATGTAGTGCGGATGCGGCCCCGTAATGCCGCCGGATGGGAAGCGTTGATCCGCTGCCTGTACAAAGCTGAATTTTTTGAAGAAGCGCTGGAACAAGCCGATGCTGCACAGCAGGCCACACATGGCAAACCCCTCTTTACCTACTATAAAGCAGCCATACTTTTTTCTGCCGGTAAAAGCAAAGAAGCGTTATTGCAACTGGAGAAAGCGCTGGAAGCTTCGCCTAAACAACTGAAGAAGTTTGTGGAACTGAACCCCGCTATCCTGCAGAACCAGCAGGTGGTGGATATGCTGGCGAGATACAAAAGAAAGAAGTCTATCTGATAAGTAGATTTTAGAAGCATTATCCATATCAGCAGCGCTCTGCTGTTTCTTCCCTATTTTTGCCGCCGTTCTTCAAGATCTTTTCATTTCAAACCGATAGTTTATGAATTTTAACCTGACACAGATCCCCGAGAGAAATAAGAAACCCCGTCAATCAGGCATAACCATGGTAATGGACAAGGGCCTGAGTATAGATGAAGCAAAGAATTTTTTAAGTGTAGCGCATCCGCATGTAGATATTATCAAATTGGGCTTTGGAACATCATTTGTAACTCCCAACCTGAAAGATAAACTGGAAGTGTACCGCAGTTTCGATATACCCGTTTATTTTGGCGGCACTTTATTTGAAGCATTTTTGATCCGTAACCAGTTTGATGATTATGTAAATGTATGTAAGGAGTATGGTATCTCTTACATGGAAGTGAGTGATGGCTCCATCACCATACCTCATGCAGAGAAATGCGGCTATATAGAAAAACTGACAAAGCATGGTACGGTGCTGAGTGAAGTGGGCAGCAAGGATGCCACGCATATTATTCCTCCATACAAGTGGATTGAACTGATGAAGGCTGAACTGGAAGCCGGATCCAGTTATGTGATTGCGGAGGCAAGAGAGGCCGGTAATGTGGGTATTTACCGGGGCAGCGGTGAAGTAAGGGAAGGCCTTGTGCAGGAAATATTGACCCAGATACCCGGTGAAAAGATCATCTGGGAAGCGCCGCAAAAAGCACAACAGTTATACTTTATTGAATTACTGGGTTGCAATGTAAACCTCGGCAATATTGCTCCTACGGAAGTAATACCGCTGGAAGCCATGCGAATTGGTCTCCGCGGTGATACCTTCAATCTTTACCTGGATAAAAAAGTGACTGCCTGATGCGCTTATTCGGGCTGATCGGCTATCCTTTGTCTCATTCTTTCTCTAAAAAATATTTTACTGACAAATTTGAGAATGAGGGGATAGCCGGTTGCTTTTATGAACTCTTTCCCCTGCAGACTATAGAGGCCTTACTTCCTTTGTTGCAAAAGCACCCGGAACTGGAAGGCCTGAATGTGACCATTCCTTACAAACAGCAGGTATTAGCTTACCTGGATGAAAGCAAAATTCCTGCAGGATTAAATGCCTGCAATTGCATCAATATCACCGGCGGAAGGCTGACAGGTTACAATACCGATGTAACCGGATTTGAACTAAGTGTAATCCCCCTGCTAAAATCCTGGCACAAAAAGGCGCTGGTACTGGGCAACGGTGGAGCAACAGCTGCTGTGGTGTTTGTTTTAAAAAAACTGGGGATTGATTTTAATATAGTAAGCCGGAAGAAACATGATCATTCCACGTTGACTTACCATGATATCAATAAAAAGATTATTGCCGACTGTCCCTTAATCATCAATACCACTCCGTTGGGTATGCATCCGGATACTGGCAGTTGCCCCGATATACCTTACCAGTTTATTACTGACAGGCATTTACTGTACGACCTGGTATATAACCCGGCCAAAACGTTGTTTCTGCAAAAAGGTGAGGGGCGAGGCGCTACGATAAAGAACGGCGAAGAAATGCTGATACTGCAGGCGGAAGAAAGCTGGCGGATTTGGAATGAATAAAAGTGTGTTTGGATTAATGAGCTGTTAGCTTTAGTCTTGCCTCTTCTGGCATAGGAACAATTTTCTTTTTTTCATAGTCAAAACAGATCATACCGGTTTTGGCAAGTGCAACTGTTTTTTGCACTGCGTTTTCCTGTTTCTCCAGCTTATAGAAAAGGTCAAAACCAATTTTAGAAATATCGCCGGCCACCACAGAGGCGGTTACGGTATCACCGTAAAACAATTCGCTTTTGAATTCAATGGCTACATCGGCCATGATCATTCCGGTGCCTGCAAGGTTCATTTCTGTATAGCCGAGATGATGCAGGTATTGCATCCTTGCTTCGTGTATGATGGATAGTATTGCATCGTTGCCCGCATGACCGCCGTAATTGATGTCGGTAATGCGGACAGGAACAGAACAGGAGAAGTGAAAGGTGGCTGGCAGTTCAATTTTTATCCTTGCCATTATTGTAAATCATTTGAATAAAAATAGGGAAAGAAAGTTGTACTACTGGTTGTTATCCTGCAGGGAAGTAACGAGGTTGAGAATGTCTGCAAAATTTCCCGGGGCATGTACAGCCGAAGAGCTTAAAATTTTTTCTCTCCAGCGTTTTAACTGATCCAAACAGGCTTCATCCACTTCTTCGCCGGAGATGCAACATACCAGGTCTTTCAGTTTTTTTGACATGCGGATAAAATGGCCATCGGGGGTCATCAATACGATGTAACGGTTGCTGATATCATTGATACGGCCTTTCGAAATATCCATCGTGTCATCCTCTTCTGCAGCAACACCAAAATCAAAGGCCGAAATAGCTTTGATTTTCTTCTGCACAGCACTTACATCCAGGCGGGCAAAAGTCTTTTTACTGGCTTCCAGGGCCGCATCATTGCGGGCTTCTTCCAATGCTGCTTCGGCGCTTATCGCAGCAATATTTTCTTCCGGAATGCTGGTATGTTCAGTCGTTACCTGCTCAGTATTGTTGCCGGGTTTTGGCTGCGTTGCCAGCGGAGTATCCTCACCCTTATTATTTAATAATTTGGCAGCACCCCAGGCCAGTAAGCCAATGAGTGCTGCAGCGGCAGCATAGCGGAGTATGCTGGCTGATCTTTTTTGTGCTGGCAGATTGGTCTCCTCGTCAAGCGCTGCTTCAATGTTTTGCCAAACAGCTGCAGGCGGAACGACGGAAGCTTTATGTAGTTTGGCTGCCAGAGCAGCTTCGGCCCCTTTACCATCAAGGGTAGCTGCTATATTATTCCAGCAATAGGCAGGGGGAGCGATTTCAACCGNNCCAGCAAAGGGCCGGGGGTTGTACTTCGTAATGGAGAATCTTATGTTGAAAACCGCTGTTCATGATTTTGTCTTTGCCCCTCTTTCCTTATCAATAAAATTTCTGACCATATCCTGCAGTAT
>DEHX01000162.1:2363-8529 GCA_002352145.1 Chitinophagaceae bacterium UBA2789 | reverse complement strand
AGCGAAGCGGCAAAACCAATCAGTGGTGATCCGAAAATTCCTTCATTCATGTACATTCTCACTTTGGCATAAGGTCTCCATGCATCATAGGCCTTACCCCAGTCAGCAAAGAGGTTTTCGTATTCGGGTTTGCCTTTTGCCCAGGCATTGAATTTTTCTTCTGCGGCTTTCTTTTGACCGTATATATCATACTTAAGGAGCTGTTTGGTTTCGCCATCAAAGAATTTCCAGTAGTTGGCGATACCGGCATAAGAAGAAGCCAGCTGCAGTTTGATAGCCGGGTCTTTCTTCATTTCTTCAAACATATATTTCAGGCGAACATCTCTCAATGATACCAGTGTTGGATTGTTAATATCAGTAGCCAGTTTGATACCATAAGAACTTTCATACCGGTTGGTACCGCCGGGATAACCCCAGATCATAGAGAAGTCACCGTCTTTCAGCGGCTTTAATGAAACGGGCAGGTACCATTTGGGTTTCATCGGAATGTTGCCTTCAGTAGCTTCATCTCTTTTGGCAGGGCTTCCGTCAGGTTTTGTGTACACACGGAATACAGAGAAGTCGCCGGTGTGGCGTGGCCATTCCCAGTTGTCAGTGTCGCCGCCAAACTTACCTACGCTTTCAGGAGGAGTTCCTACAAGGCGAACATCAAAATAACGCTGGTATACGAAAGCAAGGAACTGGTTGCCTTTGAACAGGGCACTTACCCTTGTTTCAATGTTTTTATCTGCATCACTCATTCTTTTATTGATAGCAGCGAGTACAGCATTTTGTTTTTGTACCCTTTCAGCACCGCTAAGGCCTTTCAGAGAGTCCATCACTTCTTTGGTCACATCGTCAATACGTAACAGAAATTGTACTGACAGGTTAGTTCTGATCTCTTCAGCTTTGTTTTTTGCATAAAAACCATCTTTCAGGTAGTTATGATCCATGGTGCTGGCAGAAGCAATGGCATCGTAACCACAGTGGTGGTTGGTAAAGATCAGGCCTTCGGCGCTTACGATCTCACCGGTACAACCTCCGCCAAAGATGATGATCGCATCTTTCAGCGAGGCTTTATTGACATTATACAATTGTTCTTTGGTGAGCTTTAATCCTTTTTTCACCATGTCGTTATACACCTGCTGACCCAGCAGCAGTGGCAGCCACATGCCTTCGTCGGCAAATGACCGTACGGCAAGGCTGATAAATAATACAATCGTTAACAGGAACTTCTTCATACTAGAAATTTTAGGGGGCAAACCTACGTAAAAACAGCCAGCGAAGTGCTGAGTTTCGTCCGGATTTACTATTTTGAAGACCCAATCATTTGCTTATGAGATTCAATCGCTTGTCCTTTGTTTTGTTGGTATTTTCTGTCGTACTGATCCATTCCTGTAGTAAGAAAAGCGGAGGAGGGGGCGGTAACCCGCCGCCACCGAATGTCCCGGGCTGTGCTTCCAACACGGCTCCTGCAAACGGAACTATGCTCACCACTACTTCGGTTACGCTTACATGGGCATCGGTTAGTGGTGCCACTGGTTACGATGTATACCTGGGCACTACATCCAGCCCCTCCACCATCATTGCCAGCAACGTTACTGCGACGAGTTATAGTTATTCTGTTCCTGTTACAGCTACAAGTACTACCTATTACTGGTATGTGCAGCCAAAGAATGCCACTGGCGGTGCTACCGGCTGTGCTACAACGGCAACATCATTTACCTATACAGTAATACAGACACCACCGGCTTTTGGTTACTATGTGGTAGGCTACCTGCCTTCCTACAGAAGTGTGACCAGTATACCAGATGTAAAATTCAGAATGACGAATGTGGTGGTGTATGCCTTTTATGCAGTTAATACTGCCGGCACTTTGTCTGCACCTTCCTCACCGGCTTCTACATTAGTGGCGGTTAGAGATAAGGCAAGGGCCAATAATGCCAAAGTGCTTTTAGGGATCAATGATGGCAGCGGCGATGGCAAAACGAATTTTAAAAACATGGCGTCTACTGCAGCCGGTCGCAATAATTTTATTAAAGATGTAATGAATGTGGTAAGGGCCAATAACCTGGATGGTGTGGATATGGACTGGGAATTTCCCAGCACATCCGACGGAACAGACGCCACATTTACCCTGCTGATGAAAGAACTAAGTGATTCTTTGCACAGGGATGGCCGTTATTATTTATCAGCAGCTATTACGGCTGGTAAATATGCGGGTGGAATCCGTGATGCAATCCGTGCCGAGATTTTCCCCTATGTTGATTTCTTCAATATCATGGCTTATGATGATTTTAGCACTACGGTTCCTTACCGTCATCATAGTGATTATACATTGGCTACAGTTTGCCTGAACTATTGGCTGAATACCCGTGGCATGCCTGCCTCGAAAGCCGTATTAGGTATTCCGGCTTATGGAAGGCCTTCAGGGATTACGCAAAGCAATACAATTCTAACATACAATGGTATTTTAGGACAGGGTGGTAATCCGCAGTATGATTCTGCTGTTGTAACTGCATCAGGGTATCCTTCACCTTATACCATCTATTACAATGGTCAGTACACAACAAAGCGTAAAGCCAAACTGGCAAAAGACATCGCTAATGGTGTGATGTTTTGGGAAAAAGGCCAGGATGCCCATGATGTTAACTCGTTAATGAAGGCAGCCTGTGATACGGTGGGAAGAGCTTATTAATTGCAGATTTTATATTTCAGATTTTAGATTGACATCTTTGCTCAGATCTGGAAGTTCTTTTGTTTGCCGGGAGTACTTGGTTGTATTTATATGTTGTATCACGGAGGTCAGTAAAAGGTTGGTGTCACAGTTATCTCCATCACAACAGGGAAGGGCATTGGTGTGGCATACGGGACATTGATAATGTCCGTGTACATGAACGAGTGATACAATATGGCCGCAGAAGTGACAGCGCTGGAGTTGCATATTATTCTACGGGTTGATTAAGTACTTTCCACAGCAGGTCTTTCAGTTCTGTCAATCCTTTATTGGTGACAGAGGAAATGAAAAGATGCGGAATATTATCGGGTAATTGTTTTTTGATCTCTTCTTTCAATTCATCATCCAGCATATCGCTTTTGCTGATAGCGATAATGAATTGTTTATGCAAAAGTTCCGGGTTGTATTGCTCCAGTTCATTTACCAATATATCAAATTCCTTTTTATGGTCATTACTGTCTGCAGGTATCAGGAATAACAACACGGAATTTCTTTCGATGTGCCGGAGAAACCTGTGCCCTAGTCCCTTTCCTTCAGCAGCGCCTTCAATGATACCGGGCAGATCGGCTATACAAAAACTTTTACCATCCCTGTATTCTACAATACCGAGATTGGGGGTGATGGTGGTGAATGCATAGTCGGCAATTTTGGGTTTGGCCGCAGTAATCACTGATAACAATGTTGATTTACCTGCATTGGGAAAACCCACTAAACCCACATCGGCCAGCACTTTTAGTTCCAGAATTTTCCATCCTTCTATACCGGGCAGGCCGGGTTGAGCATGTTCAGGCGCCTGGTTGGTAGGTGTGGCAAAATGAGAATTACCCAAACCGCCTTTACCTCCCGGCAGCCAGATCACTTCCTGGCCNNGCGCCACCTTTTTCACCATCTTCAGCCAGTACATTTTTATAATACCGTAAATGAAGCAATGTCCAGAGATTCCTGTTTCCTTTCAGAATAATATGAGCCCCGCGGCCACCATCGCCGCCATCGGGTCCGCCCAATGCTGTAAACTTATTGCGCATAAAATGTTTGTTGCCAGCCCCGCCATGCCCGCTGCGACAAAATATCCGTATCTGGTCAACAAAATTGCTTTTTTCCAAAACCGTATTTTTATGATGTGCTGCAAAAATATACTTTAGTGGTCACTAACAACCAACTTATGAAGTACTTGCTTTTAATGTTTGCGATACCGTTTTTATCGGCCAGTGACTGTGGCAGTAAAAAGGAGAAAGAAGCCGCTGCCGGTAACAGTGATACAATGGCCTTGCCGGCCTGTGTGCAAAAGCTGATAGATGATGCCAAAAAAGAAGAACCACCCATGCCACCTGTACAGGTAGATGAATATGTTTATAAAGGCAAAAAGGTATACCTGTTTACCGCCCAGTGCTGCGATTTTTATAATATGGTATATGATGACAGCTGTAAAACCTTGTGTGCACCATCAGGCGGTTTCACCGGGAAGGGTGATGGCAAATGTCCCGACTTTGATTCTACTGCGAAACTGGTAAGGACAATCTGGAAGAATCCAGCTAATAAATAATTGATAAAGTATTTAAACGAAAAATGCCCCGTCAGAGCCGACAGGGCATTTTTACTTCAGGGACATTGTTATTGAACCACAATCTTAGTATTGTAAACTGACCTGTTGGCATGATCAGTTACTTTAACCAAATATACTCCTTTTGATGAAGAAGCATTCAGTCTTACTGTTTGTATTTGTTTTTCTCCTGCTACACTTACGATCTGCTGCAACACCTGCCTGCCCATTACATCAGTAACCTGTATGGTATACTGACCTGCTTCCAGTTCATTGAACTGAATAGCAAACTGGTTATTGGTAACAGGGTTGGGGAAAATGGAAATTTTGCCATCTCCTGAATTAGGTTCTGTATTGCGGCTGATGAGTTCCACTGTATTGCCTTTGGCCTGGGTGCCGGTGTTCAACAGGTTGCCATTGGCCAGGTCTGAACTTTGCCAAACGGTTCCTGCAATGGTATAAGGCGTAGCAGACAGCGATTTCATATCCACTGTAAAATAGGAACTCGCCAGCATGGCGCTGCTTACTAATACTTTGTTGTCATTGGTAACGGCAGCACCGTTCACGGTAAAACCATTGGGTAAACCGGAAATAGTGCCAAGATGGGTGGCCACTTTTGTTTCCAGGTTGATTTTGAATACCTGGTTGCGGGCAGAGAATACATAAAGGTTGCCAGCATCATCAGCAATAATGTCGCCACCATAGCTGCTGCAGCTGTTATGGATAGATACTCCTTTATTGGCCTGGTCGTCAGCTATAGTGCCCAAATCGGTGATGCTGAGTTTTTTTCCCACAGTGAAACGAATCAGTTGAGTGGCATCATTGGTCATGGCATAACCATAGCCATCAGAAGCGATCACCATTCTTGTTACGATATTGCCCTGGTCAGATGATTTTACCGGTTTGCCTGTAAAAGCCTGGTCAGTTACGTAATACACTTTCATTGTCTTCAGGTCAATGTAGCGTAACTGGTCAATGAACATGGGAGTGTAATAAAGCCGGTTGTTTTTCTTGTCATATGCCATGGCTGCTACGCCGGTAGCAAAAGCTGCATTTACATAATTTCCAAAGCGGCTGTCCTGNNGCCTGCTGGGCGGTAAGGGTAGAAGTCAGTAAAAGGGCTCCCGAAAAAAGGGAGAAAAAGGGTAGACATTTTCTCATACACAACGGTTTAAGAGTTTACAATCGGATAAAGTGAAATTTAAATTACGATTTTTTCCAAACCGGTAAAAGAAAATTTTATGGGCGGCATCTTATTTTTTGAAGGGTTTATACATGCCCGTCTGCACCTGCCTGTCTGCCGGTACAACGGTCAAAGGTTCTGCAGGCTCCAGGTACTGAAAACATTCAGCGGGTAACTGCTGGTACAGTTTGGTTCCTTCTGTCTTCCAGGCCATCATTTCATCAGATACTTCTTTGATAATCTTACCGGGGTTACCGGCTACCAGGCTGCGGCGGGGGATTTTTTCATCTTGTTTGATAAAGCAAAGTGCACCAACAATGCATTCATCACCCAGTTCTGCATTATCCATTACAACGGCATTCATTCCCACCAAACAATTTCTGCCAATCGCAGCACCGTGTATGATGGCGCCATGACCAATATGGGCGCCTTCCTTTAATACAACAGTCACTCCCGGAAACATATGAATGGTGCAATTCTCCTGTACATTGCAACCATCTTCAAGGATGATTTGTCCCCAGTCGCCACGCAGTGCAGCCCCCGGACCGATATAACAGTTTTTACCAATAATAACATTGCCTGTTACGGCTGCCTGCGGATGTACAAATGAAGATTCGTCAATAACAGGGATATATTCTTTGAAACGGTAGATCATAGAATCAAGGTTTATGCGATGTGCCGTTTAGACTGAAATAAGTTTTTTGTCAGTGCGGTAACAAAGTCCCTT
>DEHX01000162.1:2111-2307 GCA_002352145.1 Chitinophagaceae bacterium UBA2789 | reverse complement strand
CCATTGACCATTTCTTCCCTGATTGTCATTTTTATTTTACTGTATCCTTCCTTGATTTCTATAATTTCAATTCCAAGCCATTGGCTGAAACGGTCATGCTGCATCATATGACTGACAACATCATTAGCCAGTTTGTCTTTTTCAGTATTCATGTTGTTTATTTTCCTTTGAAAACAGGTTGTCGTTTTTCAAGAAA
>DEHX01000162.1:0-1972 GCA_002352145.1 Chitinophagaceae bacterium UBA2789 | reverse complement strand
CTGTCCGGTATCAGTCCGATTTTACTGAATGCCTGAATAAATGATGCAGATTGCGCAGCCACCACTATATCACAACATAAGGCGATATTGGCGCCGGCTCCTGCTGCCACTCCATTTACTGCCGCTACTACGGGTTTATCCAGTTTTCTTATTCTTGTTACGATCGGGTTATAATGTTCGGATAATATCTGTTTGATCTCTATACGGTTTTCGCCCACCAGTTCACTAATGTCCTGGCCGGCACTAAAGGCTTTTCCATTACCTGTGATATAAACGGCCCTCACGGTTTCATTTTTACATTCATCCAGCGCAGCCTGCATCTGCAGCGCCATTTCCCGGTTGAAGGAGTTGAATTTTTCCGGGCGGTTGAGGGTGATGTAACCGACACTGTCCTTTACTTCAAATAAAATTTCTTGCATGACTGATGGGTTATTCAACAAATCTAAAAGCTAAAATCGTAAATCTGAAATACATCAATGACACTTGAAATAATCAAACGGTTCTTTACAATCATCGCATTGGTATAAAGCCTTGCAGGCAGTGCTTCCAAACTCACTGATACGATGGGTATGCCAGGAATTGCAATGAGGGCACTGTACGGCTTCATCCGCAGCAAATAATTTGTCGTTGCAAACCTGTTGTTTGGGATTGGGCGGGGCAATGCCGTATTCTTTGAGTTTTCTTTTGCCTTCTTCGCTCATCCAGTCAGTCGTCCATGCGGGACTGATGACATGAGTGACTTTTACTTTTTTAAAACCGAGAGTGGCCATTTCGACTTTAATGGCTGTGGCAATCATATCCATCGCCGGGCAGCCGGTATAGGTGGGGGTGATGATGATTTCGAGTTCATCATCATTTAGTTTAATATCACGGACAATGCCAAGGTCAACAATGGATAATACAGGAATTTCCGGATCTTTTATTTCTTCCAGGTATGCGAATAAAGTCTTTTTATCAATTGCTGTTGTTTTCATTCTGTCTGCACTTGGGTATTACCATTCACAACCGGGATAGGCTCTTTGCATATACTGCAGATCAGAGAGTATATAACCAAGTTGTTCTGTATGCGTACCTGTTTTGCCACCTGTTTGCATGAACAATTTTTCAGGAACAGGGAGGGTGGCTTCTTCCATCACAGCTTTTACTTTATTATCCCATTCTGTTTTTAATGAGGCTAAATCAATGTTTAATTCTATCTCATAAGGTGCGGCAATAAAAAGTTCTCCTGTATATCTCCAGAGTTCATCAATAGCGGTCAGCATTCGGTTACGACTTTCTTCTGTACCATCACCCAGCCTGATTACCCACTCACTGCTCCAGCGAAGGTGATAGCTAACTTCTTTCAGTGACTTTTCTGCAATGGCAGCAATGGTTTTATCAGGATTGCTTTGTAAATATTTATACAGGTAAAACTGGTAGCAGCTGAAAAGGAATTGTCTCAGCATAGTTTGTGCCCAGTCTCCATTGGATTGCTCTGCCAATAAGCAGTTTTTAAATTCTCTTTCTGTTCTCAGGTAGGCAAGCGAATCTTCTGTTGATCCGTCAGCTTTTAGTTGTGCGGCATACTGGTATAAACTCCTGGACTGGCCGATCAGGTCAAGCGAAATATTGGTAATGGCAATATCCTGTTCCAGTATTGGTCCATGCCCGCACCATTCGCTGTTACGCTGTCCTAGTATTAGTGCATTGTCTGCCAAATGAAGAGTATAATCAATCAGGGCACTCATTACATATAGTTTACTTCGTCAGGTAAATTGTAAAAAGTCGGGTGACGGTAAATTTTATCAACCGCAGGTTCATACAGCTCTCCAGCCTCTTCAGGGTTACTCGCTGTTATGTATTTGCTTTCCACTACCCAGATGCTTACACCTTCCATGCGCCGGGTATATACATCTCTTGCATTTTCAATAGCCATTTGTGCATCGGCTGCATGCAGGCTGCCTGCATGTTTATGGTCTAAACCATTTTTGCT
>DEHX01000037.1:2164-3573 GCA_002352145.1 Chitinophagaceae bacterium UBA2789 | reverse complement strand
TTTTATGGCTTCCATCACAAAATGGCGGTGTCTTTGTTTGCTTGCACTGGCAAAACCACACTTCTTCTGCCTTGTCAAATGTCACCTTTACACTTCTAAAAGGCATCCCTTCAATTTTTTTGTGGGCACTGTCGCAGAAAGGTTCTTTTTCAGAAAGACCGCAACTGCACCAGGAATACACTTTGCCAGGTTCTACCATAATGCCGGCTGGTTCACATTTTGCCACTCTCGGAAATCCTTCGTTCGGTATTGTTTCCATAGTTGTTATTTATCTGATATGTATTTATATAGATTGAAATTTCCTTTTGGATATAATTTTTCAATTTCTTTTTTCAGAACAGCCTTATCAATGTCTTTCATCCTTTTTTGTTCGATCAGGTAGAAAGCCCTTTCTGCCAGCAGCCAGAAGGTTTTATCGGTTAAATGTGATTTCTGGAGCAATTTCAGAAGTATTTCGTTTAGTTCTTTCACGCCGCTGTTTTGAGACGCTACGGTTTTTACAACAGGTACTTCATGATAATGTTTACTGAACGATGGTGCCAGCATTTGCCGCAGGTTTTTAACAAAGAGGTCTGCATCAGGCCTGTCAGCTTTGTTCACTACAAATATGTCGGCTATTTCCATTAGCCCCGCTTTCATAGTTTGCACTTCGTCACCAGCTTCTGGTACTACAACTACGACAGTTACATCGGCCAGCCCTGCAATTTCAATTTCGCTCTGTCCAACCCCAACTGTTTCAACAATGATATGATCAAACGGAAATGCTTTTAGCAGATCACTTATTTCAATGATCTTGGGATGCAGGCCACCCATGGAACCGCGGGTTGCCAGCGAACGGATAAAAACCCCGGGATGGGTGTACCATTCATTCATCCGAATGCGGTCGCCCAGCAAGGCACCCAGGTTAAACGGTGATGAAGGGTCTACACAAATAACACCCACTTTTTTTCCTGCATTGACCAGGTGACCAAGCAACGCATCCACCAATGTACTTTTACCGGCTCCCGGCGGACCTGTTATACCAATGATTTTTGTAGTTGAAGAGGGAAGGGATTGCAGCAATGATTCATAACCGGGATATTCATTTTCTACCAGCGAAATGCTCCTGGCCAATGCTTTTACATTACCCTGTTTAATCTGTTCTAATAATTCCTGCCACATAGAATGAACCGGATGTTGTACGTTTACAAAAGTATGCTGAACAAGTTACAGAATGACTGGCGGCGTCATATCATTTTCCTTTTTGCCGGGCTAATGCTCGCAAGTTTGTTTTTGCCAAGAGCTTTCTTAACTATTACGATGACCGGTTTCGCTGTAGCCGCTTTAGCAGACCGGAATTTTGTCCGGTATCTGCGCCGCTTCATTTCTTCTCCTCTTTTATGGGGAATGAGTTTATTGTTTTTCATACC
>DEHX01000037.1:0-2060 GCA_002352145.1 Chitinophagaceae bacterium UBA2789 | reverse complement strand
GCTGCGGCAATATTGACAAGTGGCTGGTTAGTGTATCATAGATTCAAAAAGAAAAAGGCAGCTGCCATTTCTATATTTGTTGTTGCAGTATGGCTGATTATTTATTTGCACTTATTGGCAGTTCGAACCGGTCTTTTTTCTTTTTACCTGGCAATGATCATAGCAGCTCTTTGGCTGGTACTAAGAAAATTGAAATGGCAATATGGAGTACTGCTGATGTTTTTAACTTTCTTATTGCCGGTGCTGGCTTATTTCTTTATTCCCACTTTTCAAAACAGGGTGAAGTATATCCGTTACGATGCCGGTTATTTCCAAAAAGCTCATTACCTGCCGGGTGGAAATGATGCCATACGGGTAATTTCACTGAAAGCCGGCTGTTCAGTTATGCTGCAGAACCCGTTAAAAGGAACTGGTTTCGGTGATGTGCCTGCTGTTGTTAATGATTGGTACCGAAAAAATTATCCTGATATGAAAGAGCAGGATAAAGTGTACCCTGCCAGCGAATGGCTGATGTATGGAGCCGGTGCCGGGTTGCCCGGTTTCATTGTATTCACCGTTTGTATGCTGATCCCTTTTTTAACAAGAGTAAATCATTGGCTTCCCTGGTGGATGCTGAATGCTGCAGCGGCGTTCAGTTTTATGTTTGATATTGGACTGGAAGTGCAGTTTGGTGTGTTCATTTATGCCTTTACTGTTTTATGGTGGTGGAAATGGATGAAAGAGGAAAAGATATAATCTTTGTGACTTATGCAATTATTGTCTGTAGTTATTGTTTGTAAAAATGAAGCCGGGATTATTGGCACTACACTGCAAAGCCTACAGGGCCTGACAGATGATATCGTAGTATATGATAATGGCAGTACAGATGACACCCTTGTCATTGCTCAACAATATGCAACGAATGTAATAAGGGGTGAGTGGGAAGGTTTTGGCAAAACAAAACAAAAAGCTGTGGCTCTTGCAAAGCATGACTGGATATTGAGCCTTGATGCTGATGAATCTATTGACGATGAGTTGAAAAATGAATTATTGCGCCTCCCGTTGAATGACGAAAATGTTGTGTATGAAATAAAGTTCAAGAATTTTTTTGGCAACCAATGGCTTAAATACGGCGAATGGGGAAATGACAGTCATACCCGTTTATTTAACCGTCAGAAAGTAAACTGGAATGAGGCACCGGTGCATGAAGGATTGGTATTACCCGGAGGCATTCAGAAAAAAAGGCTGAAGGGCTATGTGCTCCACTATACGGCTACTGATATTCAGAGATATAAAACCAAGCTGATGAAGTATGCAGCCCTTAATGCAGAGAAGTATTTTGAGCAGGGAAAAAAGATTGGCTGGTTCAAAAAATATATATCAGCATTTTTCTCCTTTACACAGAACTATATTTTCCGGGCTGGATTTTTAGATGGAAAAGCCGGGTATCGTTGTGCAATGCTTACGGCTACCTATACTTTTAATAAATACAAGAACCTGGAACAGTTGATAAGGGCTGCCACAGAAACACTGAAACATTGAAAAAATCTGTGATTCTGTGTTTCAGTGGCTATTCTTTATTAAGCACTATTTTTCTCTTATTCCCTAATTTGCAGCTAAAAGCGTTGACCAATTTCATTCCCATATTCCCCCTTGGCATTGTGGTATATCCCGGTGAAAACCTGAACCTGCACATCTTTGAGCCCCGGTACAAGCAACTGATCAGCGAATGCAAAAAGTTGAATAAACCATTTGGCATACCGACGGTGATTGAAAACAAAGTACAGGATTATGGATCACTGGTGGAAATTATCGAAATAAGCAAAGTACATGATAGTGGTGAAATGGACATTAAAACAAAGGGCAGCCGTATTTTTCGCATACTGGAAGTGATAAAGGAGATACCGGAGAAGTTATATAGCGGAGCTATCGTAACCTACCCGGAAAATTATATACAGGGCAACCCGGATGTGATGCGGAAAGTGATGAACAGCATCCGTGACCTGCATAAACTGCTTAAAGTAACCAAGGAGTTCAAAAAGGAAGATATAGAAATGAACAGTTATGATGTGGCTCATCAT
>DEHX01000149.1 GCA_002352145.1 Chitinophagaceae bacterium UBA2789 | reverse complement strand
AATCCTCTTGTATCATCATCAAAGCCCAGCCAGTCCATACCATTACGGTTGTTGCTGGTAAAATCTTTGAAAACGGATTGTGTATTGAAACCAAGACTTACGCTTACACTCAGGAGGTCACGGGTGGGTACATCTTTGGTGTTGATCTGCACCAGGCCACCGGCGAACTCACCGGGCAATTCCGGTGTAGCTGTTTTATTAATAATGATGTTATCAATCAGCGCTGAAGGGATCACATCAAAGGAGAATGCTTTCTTATCCGGCTCTGTGCTGGGCAGTTGCGCATTATTGATGACAGCAGAGTTGTACCTGTCACTCAAACCACGAACCACTACAAATTTGTTGTCCTGGATTGAAGTACCACTCACCCTTTTTAATACCTCACCGGTATTACGGTCGGGAGTACGGCGGATAAAGTCGGCCGCCAGTCCGCTTGACAAGGCTGTATTGTTTCGCTGAAACGAAAGCAGCGCAGATGTATTTTCCTGCCTGCGGGATGTAGCAACCACTGTAACCCCTTCTAGTTTGGTCTTAGAACTTTCTTTTAGAACAATCTCCAAATAATTATCCTGGTTCAACAAAGCCTCCACCTCACTGATCTCTTTGGTTTCATAGCCCACCCTGGAAACAACCAGTGTATGTTTTGTTCCTACCGAAAAATCGAAGTAGAACTTTCCTTCTACGTCAGAAATAGCCTGCTTGGAAGCGCCATTGGTGATAATAATGTTGGCGCCAGCCAGCGGTTCATTTCTTTCGTTCATCACTTTACCACTGAGCCTTGCATTCTGGGCCTGGGCAACAACAAAAAGTGAAACAAGAAAGAGGAGTGTAAAAGTCAATCTCAGCCTGATATTCATACCCGGTTATTTGCGGGCAAAGGTGGCCTTGGGGAATTACCGGTTTGTTACCGGCATGTTAAGCAATCATGATGCGAATATTACCGGAATGTTAAGCGATGTCAGAATCTGAATTGCAGCCTGCAAGTCAGTATGTTGTCTTTCAAATCGGTCTCATAACCAGCTACCCGGGTAAGTTCATTTTTTACAAAATCGTAGTATAAGATGACTTTTGTTTGGGGATTAATGTGATAAGCATACCCGATACCCAGGGTTGAGAACTTTATATCTGCTGTAGTAAGGTTGGTACCCGGTTTTCCAATTTCAGATTTTTTGACTTTGATATTGGGATCATACCAGTCATATTTCACCATTAGCTGGTGTTTATTACTGATGATATTCTGAAGGAAAAGCAGAAAAATTCCATCGAAATGCCTGACATAAGTAGGTACCGGATTGCCACCGGAAGTAGGTAAGGTTCCCGGGTTACTCGTTGCCAGCGATGTCCCCGGTTGAGTACCAAACCAGTATTCTGCCCTCCATTCTGATTCACCCCAACCATGTTGCAACTTTACCTGGATATCTCCGCCGTAGTAATGCCGGGGAGATGATTTTCCCAGGTTTCGTTCGGAAGAATCAACAACAAAAACCTTATCGCCATTAGCAGCAACCCCGCTTTCATACACATACTTTGTTCCATTCTTCCAGCCACCTCTAAGAAATGACAGCCCTCCGGACAATTCCCATTTTCCGGGTGAGAAAGGTCTTATAAACACTCGGGAAATAAGATCCTTATAACTGTCAAAATCAGTAGTGCCTGAAAGACCCTGTCCATTAAAAAAACCAATATCGAATTTGAACCTGTTTCGGCTTTTTCCTTTTTCCTGTGGCTCATGGGAAACCATAATTCCAATATCCCTTTCAGATGGCATCAATATTTGCGACATTCTTCCTCTTTCGGGTGTTTCTCTAAATGCAGAAGAAAGATTTACTTCATAGCCAAAAGGACGGGCAAACAAACCAGCTGTCAGCGAAAAAAGGTTTCGTTTTATCTCAAATAATTTGAGAAACATATCCCGGACAATTACTCCTCTTTCTGTTGCGTCTATTTGGAAAGTGAAAAGCGCTTTGGGATAACGAAGTTTAGAGGGCAATATATAATCAATTTTTATCCTTGCTCTGCGGAGCATGAAGCGGCTACTGGAATATTGAGAAAAATTTCCGCCAGTATAGGAAGGAGCCCCGTCTGACTGGGCCTTTTGAAACTGCGGCTGTATGTACCCGGTTATCCGAAGGTTTTCAAACCGTTTGATCACCGGTCTCACGGTATCTTTTATAAAAAAAGACGAATCAAGGTCTGACAGATAACGCTGAGCATATCCATCAGAAGCTGTGAGTAAAAGGGAAACTACGGCAAATAAGAACTTATTGATTGTAAATTTTGCCGGAAACATGGTATTTTCAAAATTGCTGCAATATAAAGCGTTTGTTATTGAATCGTTACCTTAATTTTATTTGTATATTAATAAATTATTAATTCTTCCGGCCCGCCGCTACCCCCAAACAGTACCCGTATTTTCGCAAACCATCCCGCCGTTGGCGGGAACTAAAAAACCAAACCAATGGCAGGACTTAACTCATTTCTGAAAATCTTCATGCCGAAGAACAAAATTTTCTATGAGCTTTTTGAAAAAGTAGCTAACAATGTGGCCACAATGGGTTCCATTTTAAGGGATCTTGTGGCAGAACCTGATTTTGATAAACGAGCCGCTTTGATCGCCCAACTGGAGGACCTGGAGCATGCCAATGATGAGCATACCCACAGCCTTTTTACCGAACTGGGAAGAAACTTTATTACTCCTTTTGACCGGGAAGACATCCATTACCTCGCCACATCACTAGATGATATTGCCGACTACATTTATGCCGCCGGCAAAAAGATCAATTTCTACCGGGTAAACCCCAATGATACGGGTATGCAGAAATTTGCCGAATTAATAGAGCAGGGCGCTGAACAAGTGAAAATTGCTGTTACCGAACTGCGGGATATGAAGAATATGCGCAGCATTACCGAAGCATTGGTAAAGATCAATAGTATCGAAAACCAGGCAGATGATATTTTTGATTTCAGTATCGAAAAACTCTTTGCTACAGAAGATGATGCCAAAGAGGTGATCAAGAAAAGAGAGATCTACCAGGTAATGGAAATAGTGACCGACAAATGTGAAGATGCCAGTAATGTGATAGAATCTATCATCATTAAGTACGCTTAATCCAATCCTTCACTTTTTTGCCAACAACTTATGACACCTTTTCTCATCACCATAATAGCCCTGGCCCTGATATTTGATTATATCAACGGTTTTCATGATGCGGCCAACTCCATTGCCACCATTGTATCAACCAAGGTACTTACGCCTTTCCAGGCAGTACTTTGGGCGGCAGTATTCAATTCTGTTGCCTTTTTTATTTTCAAAGACCACGGGGTAGCCGATACTGTAGCCAAAACAGTAAAGCCTGACCATATTGAAGGGAATATGATGGTAGTCATTTTTTCAGGTCTCATTGCTGCCATTACCTGGAACCTGCTGACATGGTGGTTGGGAATTCCTTCATCCTCTTCTCACACACTGATTGGTGGTTTTGCCGGCGCTGCGATTGCTGCAGGAGGATTTGGTGCGGTCAACTCTCCCATTATTATCAAAACAGCCAGTTTCATTTTCCTGGCCCCGATCATTGGTATGATCATGGCGTTTATTATGTCGCTTTGGTTCTTAAGCTCTTTCAAAAAAGGCTGGACCTCCAAAATATTTTCCATCGCCATCATTATTTTGGTCGGAGTGTTCCTGTCTACCAACCTGGAATTTGACAGGACGATATTGGCCAAGAAGACTGATTATGAATCATACATTGCCCAGGTAATCTTTTATTCCAAGAACTTCAAGTGGATCCTGTTAGCATTCATTTTGCTGGTAATGGCTGTTTTTGCCTTATACCTCAGTACACTGAATGCACATAAATCCAACCAGTGGTTTAAGCGTTTGCAGCTTATATCTTCTGCAGCATTTAGTATCGGCCACGGAGGCAATGATGCACAAAAAGTAATGGGTATTATTACCGCTGCACTGATAGCAGGCGGAACCATCACCGATTTTCATCAAATGCCCGATTGGGTACCTATCGCCTGTTATGCGGCAATTGGCCTCGGTACAATGAGTGGCGGCTGGAAGATCGTAAAGACAATGGGCACCAAGATTACCAAGGTTACTCCCTTTGAGGGTGTGGCTGCGGAAACAGCCGGAGCTGTCACACTGTTCGTAACTGAAGCATTGAAAATTCCTGTAAGTACTACCCATACCATCACCGGCGCCATAATGGGTGTGGGTGCTACCAAAAGGCTCTCAGCCGTTCGCTGGGGTGTTACATTCAACCTGATCTGGGCCTGGATATTAACCATTCCTATCAGCGCTTTATTAGCTGCCGGCGTATATAGTATTGTAAGTCTCTTTTAATACAATCACCTTTTTACCGTAAAAAATCCTGACTTTTGTCAGGATTTTTTTATGGCAAAGATTCTTGTTACAGGCGGATGCGGCTATATTGGTTCTCACACTATAGTTGACCTGGTACAAAACGGGTATGATGTTATTTCTGTTGATAATAACTCCCGTTCCAACCCTGTTATCCTGAAAGGGGTGGAGCAGATCACCGGAAAAAAAATAAAGAACTATAAGGTTGATCTGTGCAATTTTGATGACACATTTGCCATTTTCCAGGAAAATAATGATATCAGTGGTATTATTCATTTTGCTGCTTATAAAGCCGTAGGCGAGTCGGTTGAAAATCCTTTGCTGTATTATGAAAACAATCTTGTTTCACTGATCAACCTGCTAAAATGTGTGCAGGAGTTCAGGATACCTCATTTTGTTTTTTCTTCCTCTTGTACCGTATATGGTAACCCGGATGAGGTTCCGGTTACAGAATCCACTCCCTTAAAACCTGCGGAATCACCTTACGGAGCTACTAAGCAAATGGGTGAGCAGATCGTTCAGGATTTTGCTAAAAACGGGACCACCAGTTGTGTGTTGTTGCGCTATTTCAACCCGGCAGGTGCCCATCCAACTGCTGCTATCGGAGAAATGCCGCTTGGCAAACCCCAGAATCTTGTACCAGCCATTACGCAAACTGCCATTGGACGTATTGGTAAAATGTATGTACATGGCAATGACTATCCTACCCGGGATGGCTCCTGTATCAGGGACTACATTCATATCTGCGATCTGGCTAATGCCCATACCCTTTCACTTAAACATATTGAAGAAGGAAAAAATAAAAGCAGCTGCGAGGTATTCAATTTGGGAACAGGTAATGGCATCAGCGTAATGGAAGCCATTCATGCGTTTGAAAAAGTAAGCGGCGTAAAACTGAATTATGAAACCGGCCCCAGGCGTCCCGGCGATGTGGTAGCCGTATATGCCAATAATGACCTGGCTAAAAATGTATTGGGATGGAACCCTGTTTTTTCCCTTGATGATATGATGAGCACTGCCTGGAAATGGGAATTGCGTTTGAAAGCCGATGAAACTGTTTTTACCAGTCAGCCGGGAGAACTGAACTAAATATTTTCTTCTCGTAATTCGCTATACAGCATTCACCCCGAACCATTACTTTTGCCCCACTCAAACTATAGTAATGCTGTTAAAAGACATTCAATCAACAGGCAGTAAAGACACCAGAAGTGGTTTTGGTGATGGCATTGTGGAAGCTGCCAGAAAAAACGAAAATATCGTTGCCCTAACGGCAGATCTTGCCGGTTCTTTAAAGCTGAACCAGTTCATGAAAGAGTTTCCCCATCGCTTTTTTCAATGCGGTATTGCAGAGGCTAATATGATGGGCATTGCAGCAGGTCTAACTATTGGCGGCAAGATCCCCTACACTACAACTTTTGCCAATTTCTCTACAGGCAGGGTGTATGACCAGATTCGTCAATCCATTGCCTATAGCGGCAAGAATGTCAAAATATGTGCCTCTCATGCCGGGCTTACTTTGGGCGAAGATGGCGCCACCCACCAGATACTGGAAGATATTGGCTTAATGAAAATGCTGCCGGGTATGACGGTAGTTGTTCCCTGTGATTATGCGCAAACAAAAGCCGCAACTATTGCCATAGCAGATTATGAAGGCCCGGTTTACCTGCGGTTCGGCCGTCCTTCATGGCCCATTTTTACTGATGGCAAGCTCTTTGAAATCGGCAAAGCACAGTTTTTTTCTGAAGGAACCGATGTAACCATTTTTGCCTGCGGACATTTGGTATGGAATGCTATCCAGGCCGGTGCCATACTCCAGGAAAAAGGCATCAGCGTTGAAGTGATCAATATTCATACTGTCAAACCACTGGATGAAGAAGCGGTGATCAACTCATTGCGCAAAACAAAATGCGCTGTTACAGCCGAAGAACATAATATTATTGGTGGCTTGGGTGATGCTATTGCTCAATGCGCTACCCGGAATTTTCCCGTTCCTATTGAGTTTGTAGGAACAAAAGATACTTTCGGTGAAAGCGGAACTCCTGCACAATTGCTAAAAAAATATGGTTTGGATATACCTGATATTGTAGCCGCAGCCGAAAAAGTAATGGCAAGAAAAAATAACGGGTAATATTTAATTTTCTATAAAACAGGCAGGTTCTTTTAAATACGAACCTGCTTTTTTATTTTTAATAACTGGTAGACCTGTTTAAACAAATTGCTCTTCCAATATTCTAACCGAATCAAAGCCCTGACCAATGCCCCTGACCACGACAAGCGATAGTGAATTGCTGGTAGAATTCCGTAACCCTGTTACGAAAGAGAAAGCCTATACCCAAATCATCCGTAAATACCAGGAAAAATTATACTGGCATATCCGTCGGATGGTGATTGAACATGAAGACGCCAATGATGTGCTGCAGAATGTGCTGATCCGGGTATGGAATGGACTGGAAAATTTCCGGGAAGACAGCCAATTATATACCTGGCTTTACCGAATAGCCACCAACGAATGCCTTACTTACCTGGAACAGCAGAAAAAGAGAACAGCTGTCAGCCTGAGTGATGTAGAAACAGGCCTGAGCAACAAGATCAAGGCGGACCGACATTTTGATGCCAATAAACTGGAGTGGAAATTACAGCTAGCTATGCAACAACTTCCTGAAAAACAGCGTATAGTGTTTAATCTTAGGTATTATGATGAGATGCCTTACGAGGAAATGAGCCGGGTGCTTGAAACCAGCGAAGGCGCCTTAAAAGCCAGTTACCATCATGCTGTTAAAAAAATAGAGGATTATATGCTAAATCATTAAACTTTGGAGGTTGACAGCTATCTTATAAACGCAAAATGACACAGAGAGACAACATATTGCAGGAATTGAAAGAACTGGACAGCCGTCTGGCTAATGTCGCTTCACAAAACGTTTACACAGTTCCAAAGGGGTATTTTGATAGCCTCACTGATCAGGTAATGTCCCGGATCAGGGCACTGGAAGCAAATAATCCTGCTGATGAGTTGAATGCACTTTCTCCACAACTGGGCAAATTGTCCAAAGAAATGCCATATAGTCTTCCAAAAGATTATTTTGAAACGCTTACGGACAATGTACTGAAAACAATCCAAACAGGCGGTTTGTCATCCAAAGATGAATTAGCTGCTATTTC
Organism: Chitinophagaceae bacterium UBA2789; assembly: GCA_002352145.1. Lineage (GTDB taxonomy): Bacteria > Bacteroidota > Bacteroidia > Chitinophagales > Chitinophagaceae > JJ008. Next base: position 59,993 of record DEHX01000149.1, on the reverse strand, counting down.
TCCTTTACTTAGCAGCCTTAAAAAAGAAACCCCTTACAGCGTACCCGAAGGATATTTTGAAAGCTTATCCCCAACCAGGCGAGAAGAAGAAGTGCAACCGTCTGCCAAAGTTGTTTCACTGTTCAGCCGCACCTGGTTCCGCTATGCAGCTGCTGCAGTAGTTGCCGGAATAATTATTTTGGCAAGCATCTCTCTTTTCACCAGTGAAAAAGAACCCGGTGGAAAAGCATTGGCCAAATTTACCCGTGATGTAAAAAAGATGGATGAACAGCAGAAAGATGATATGATCGATTTCTTTGATGCCGGACTGGATGGCAAAGAAACTGCACAGGTAAATACAGACGCCAAAAACTCACAAGAAGTAAAAGAATTACTGGAAGGTGTCTCAGAAGAAGAACTGAAAGATTTCCAGGAACAAACAGAAGCGATTGAAGAAGTGTTAATGACAAATTAAGCAACAATGAAAAAGTGGTTAATCATATTATTCCTCATCCCCGGTGTTGCAACCATGGCGCAAAATGATGAGCCCACTCCGCAGGAGGGTAAGATACAAGAGCGGATGAGGGAATATATTCAGAACAAACTCAACCTGAACAGGAATGAAGCCGACCGGTTCACACCCGTATTCGTTCGTTACTTTCGTGAATTTGCCCAGACTCATCGTCAAAACAGGGGTGACAGGTTAGTGCTGCAGCAAAAAATCGTTGAACTTCGTTTGCGCTACCGCGGAGAATTCAGGCAAATACTGGATGAGCAACGAGCTAATAAAGTCTATTTATACGAAGATGAGTTCCGAAGAAAAGCCGTTGATATCATCCGTGAACACAGAAGAGGAGACAGAGTGCCGCCCCGAAGAACAAGGGCTATCATGCTCCGGATGTACAATTGCCTTTTGTAGTTATTAATGTATTAATACTTTTAGCTATCGGAAGCTGGTTTGAAAAAACCAGCTTTTTTATTGAAAAGTCCACAATGGATGTTTAACATCATGGTAAAAAAGAAAGGTCCATTTTTCTTTTGCTCCCTGCTCCCACCATTTTTGCCTTAATTCCATTGCTTTTTTACCATTGTAATCATATTTGGCCACAAAGCGGTGTTTCATTTGTTGCAATTGTGGCGCTTCATCGCCTCCGAAAAAGATGATCTCACCGGCTTCTTTTACCCAAAATACCTGGTGATGCGGTGAATGGGCGCCGGAAACCTCATACCGGATGTATTCATCAATAATCCCTGAACCTTCGAGCAAAACGGCCTGTTCATTATTTCGCAAACATTCCAGTTCTTCCTGGATAAAAGAAGGAAACCCTTTTTCAAAAGCATAAACTAATTCGGTCCGTTGCACATAATATTTTGCATTGGGCAGGGAAAGCCGGGCACCCAAACCATCCCTTTCTATTCCAACTGCACCGGCATGGTCTTTATGCAGGTGGCTCATCAACACTTTGGTAACTTCTGATGGATTAATACCAACATTCATCAGGTTATGGTGAAGCTGCAAGATGCCATTTCTTTCGAAACCAAGGCCTGTATCCAATAAAATGATGTCTTTTGAGGTGATAACAACAAATGGCTGGATCTCTACCAATAAACTCCCTGAAGGCCTGTCCTTCAGGCTATGCTCGTTTTCGTCAAACGGTACAAAATGTTTGGTTTTATCAATGGTAAAAGTGCCTTCTGAAAGTGGAATGATTTTCATAAACTTCAAAATTACAATTCCAGGGCTCTAAAGTTGGGATTTGGAACTTGTTAATTGTCATTCCTATCTCAATACCATTTGCCTGTCGGCATCCAAACGAATAAGAATGAAAAGCAAAATGGTGAAAGTAAGCAGTGATGTGCCCCCGTAGCTTACAAACGGAAGCGGGATGCCAATAACCGGTGCAAGTCCCACTGTCATGGCAATATTAATGGCAATATGAAAAAAGAAAACAGCTGCCACCCCGTACGCATAGCTCCTGCTGAATGTACTGCGCTGTCGCTCGGCAATCGTAACAATACGGAAAAGCAGGATGAGATAAAGACCCAACAACACAAAGCTGCCTGCGAAACCAAAACCCTCCCCCACAGTACAAAAAATAAAATCCGTACGTTGTTCCGGTACAAAATCGTAGCGGGTTTGTGTTGCGTTTAAAATTCCTTTCCCAAATATCCTGCCGCTGCCAATGGCAATTTTTGACTGCCGTACATTATAGCTGGTTCCGCTTTCCTTTTTCTTTTTTAATTCCTCTGTAGTGAGCTCAGCACTTTTATCGAGATAAGGATTGTCCTTACCAAACAAATCATAAATCCTTTCTACCTGGTGCTTTTGTAAAACGTTTTTAAAAGCGTAAGGAACGGCAAACCGCTGAAGCCCCACACAAAGTACCCATAAGAAAATAATAGTCGTCAGGATCTGGCGACGGCGTTTTATCTGCCGGCGGAATATGTAAATCAGCAAGGCAGCAAGCACCGTCAACGCTATGGCCAGCGTATCGGGCTCAATCACAATGGTAGCAACAACCAGGGCTGTCACGGCAATACCGATCAACAGAATGACAGAAGGCAACCCTTCCCTGTACATTACAATGAAGAAGGAGAAATAGACCAGGGCCAAACCGGTTTCGCTTTGCAATAAGGTAAGGGCTGCAGGAAACAAGGCAATACCCGCAGCAATTAACTGCGCCCTTGTTTTTGTAAAATCCGTTTCCGGTCTTGAGAGGTATTTGGCCAATGCCAGCGCCACAAATATTTTACACAGTTCAGCAGGTTGAAAATTAAAAGCTCCGAGCTTGATGATTGACTCCGTTCCCTTTATTGGTGAATGAAAAGGGAACACCAGCAGCAACATAAATATTCCTAATGCGTATCCCAAATTTGCTGTAGCAGCAAAAAACTTACTGTCGGTGAGCAGTATAAAGAAACCAATTAAAGTACCCAGGCAAAAAAAGTAGAACTGTTTGCTGTAATCCGTCTTAAAGCGAAAGAAGCTTTGAATGATGGGATCTCCTTCTTTGTAAGTAACAGCGAAAATGGCTGTGAGACCAATAACCACCAGCAACAGGTAAATACCTATCAGGCTCCAGTCTATTCCTTTTGATATGGCGGGGTTGCGCTGGTTCATGATAATACCCGACTTTTTAATGCGGAAGCCACCTTTTTTTCTTCTTGCATCCAGATATACGTTATCGTCTTTTGCTTGTCTGCCGGTTTGGGTGCAGGAGGTTTTGGGGTATCAGCCTGTGCCCTTCTGAATTTCTTAATATAACTACTGTCCTTTGTCATTTTGAACCACTCCCATGCCCGTGAAGAATCTGCCTTATACTGTAATCGCTTGTAATGGGCAGGTATCAGGTTGGCTTTTGAAATTCTGTCTACATCTGCTTCACTTTTTTTCTGGATTGTGTCGTTCAGGTACTTTTCAATAAGTATTCTTGATATTGGACCACCCCAGGTAGCCCCGTAACCGGCATTCTGCACACAAACAGCGATGGCAATTTTCGGGTTGTCTTTTGGTGCAAAACAAACAAACATGGAGTTATTAGGGAGTTTAATTCTCCGGCCATCCAGTATCGTATAGTTTTCAGCGGTACCGGTTTTGGCACAAACTTCTATTCCGGGTATTTGTGCAATCCTGGCTGTACCAAATTTTACCACATCATTCATTCCTTCGATAACGGCACGATAAGCTGTATCGGGAATATGTGTCAATACTTCATGCTTCACCCTGAACTTGTTCATGTATACTGTATCATCGTCCGTTTCATCGTCTATCTTCTGTACAAAATGGGGTGTATAATAATACCCTTTATTGGCAATGATACACATTGCATTGGCCAACTGTAATGGTGTTGCCTGCATCTGATCCTGTCCTATACCTAGTGTCAGATTGGTACAGGAGTTCCAGCTGCCACGATATTGTTTATTATAACTGGCTGTATCAGGAATATTCCCTTTGTTTTCACTGGGCAAATCCACCCCTAAACGGACACCCAACCCAAAAAGGTTCATATACTCCCTCCACTTCATGTATCCTTTCTTAACCCCGCCATACTGAGGGTTGTCAGCAGCCATGCGGTAGAGATGGGTGAAATAAGAATTACAAGAATACGCAATGGCATTTCGTAAATTGGCGGAATGCCCACCACCGGAATGGGTACAGGCAGGTTTACCCGAACCACAGCCCATATAGCGACCTCCGCAGGGATAACCATAAGCAGGAGTTATTAATCCTTCATCAAGAGCGACCAATGCTCCAAGAGGTTTAAATGTGGAACCGGGTTCATATAATCCATTAATTGCCCTGTTAAGCATCGGACCTGCCACATCCAACTGCAGGCGGCCGAAATTTTTACTTCCTTCCGGACCAGTCAAATCATTGGGATTATAATTTGGCCCCGATACCATAGCCAATATTCCTCCTGTTTTTGGATCAATAGCCACCAGCCCTCCTACTTTGTTCGTCATTAATTTCTCTGCCAGTTGCTGCAGGTCTGCATCCAGGTATGTTCTTAGCCCTCTACCCGCAACAGCCGCAGTATCAAAAGAACCTTTTTCATAATGGCCAACTAACCTGTTCTTATTATCCTTGATCCAGTATTCCACCCCTCTTTGACCCATCAGCACTTTTTCATAATACGCCTCAAGTCCTGTTTTACCTATATAATCCCCCTGCCGGTAAAAATTTCCCGACTTTTCTATATCCTTTGGATCTGCCTCTCTTACATAGCCTAAAATATGCGCAGCTGCGTTAAAAGGATATGTTCTTACCGGTCTTTCCACCAGCGTAAAACCGGGAAACTTCCAGCTATTTTCTTCAAATCTTGCTTGAATGTCAGGCGTTAACTGATCATCAAAAATTGAAGGCCGCACCGAAGTGTTTTTGATCTTGGCTTCCAGTATTCGCTTGTTGAACTCTGCCGTATCTAAATTCATCAGCCGGCAAAACTCCTGCACATCTATGCCCTTGATCTCTGCTGGCGTTACCATCAGATCATAACTGATAGTATTATTAAGAATGGCTTTCCCTTCCCTGTCATAAATGATTCCCCTTTCCGGGTAAATGATCTTTGGATAAACAGCATTATCCATTGCCAGTTGCCTGAATTTTCCTGACATGACCTGTAGGTAAAACAACTGACCTATAATAACCAAAAATGTAACCCCAAATATCAGGCGGATGATACGGCTTCTTGATTGGTTAAACACGGACATATTAAACTATGGGATAAACTGTGCGAGGTATCAGGTGAAAAATAAAGTACAAGGCTGCAAAGTACGAATTACGATAAACGGTTTCCAAATCTAATTGACCTGAAAAGATTTTTTTTAAGGAAAATTTCAGTACTGCCTGTTGATTTTTCTATGCCGTATTGGTGCGGAATTTCAATTGTCGGGGAAACAATAATTCAACCATAAAAATCAGCAGCAAACTAATGCCTGTGGTAGCAATAACTTTAATGATAAAATCCAGAAAATTCCCAACATCCAGCCATTCAAGAAATACCATATAGCCATGATGCAGGAGGGTAAGGACAAAAACATAAACAGCATAAGGTGTCCACTGCATGGCTTTGGGTGAGGGTTCCCGGTAGTTGAATTCAGAACTGTCTTTTGGTGTCAATACATTGATCACAAAAGGCCTTACATAGGCAATAAGGGTGCAGGCTGCTGCATGCAGGCCGGGTGTCATAGTAAAATAATCCAGTGTCAGTCCGGTAACAAAGCCTATGACCAGCAAGCCAAAGCGGGAAATGGTAAAAGGCAACCAAAGAATGAAAAGAAAATAGATATAAGGTGTAATGAACCTATGCAGGTGGGGCATCTTATTCAGAATATACACCTGTACCAGGATGAATACAGCAAATCTTATTATGTTTCTTAGCAGATCACTCACTTCGGTGCTTTTTTACCTTGTTCAATTTTGTTTTTGGTGTCCTGCATCAGTTGCCACTGCTCATCTCTTTCCACATTCTCTATGACATGCACCTGCTGCAGGTTAAAGAAATTAGCAGCTGTTCTGATCTTCAACACATAAAAATTGGTGCTTTTGTCTTTTATCACCTCATCAATATATCCTACCATATGACCGGGTGGGAAATTAAAAGAATAAGTACTTGTGAGCACTGTATCTCCTTTGTTCACCTCTACACTTTGAGGTATACCCCTTAACGTCAGGTAGCGGGGATCTTTACCATCCCATTCCACGGTCCCGAAGTTGCCACTTTTTTTCAGCGAAGCATTTACCTTATGCTGAACATGCAACAAGCTCATTGCCTGGCTGAAGTTAGGGCTAACATTGACCACTACCCCTACCGCACTGCCATCAGAACCCAGTACGGCCATATTGTCTTTTATCCCCTGGTTGGCGCCCCTGTTCAATTGTATATAGTTTTTCTGGGAATTGACAGTATTATAAACAACCGTAGCCGGGCGGGAAAAATAGCGGCGGTAATGCCCCAATGTGTCATAAGGTACGGAATCCTGCACTGCTGAAACTGTTGTATCCCTTCTTCCATAGTGAGAAGGCAACAGGTTCAGCAAAGAATCATTCAGGCGATTTACCCGCTTATTCTCTTCCCGGAGAGTGAAATAGTCCTCTACCTTATTATACTGTGAGTTGATGACACCTGTCACTTCATTGGCTACTCCAAGGAATTTAGCCCGGTGAAAGCGGTTATAGCTGAATAAAAACCATAACGCAACTCCCTGTAAAATAAGGAAAGCGAAGAAAGTTCTGTACCGGCGAATAAAAAGAAGGACGTTACGCATAAGGTGTTTAAGGTTTGAGGTTTAAGGTTTGAGGTTAAGAGACGAATGTCTTATGCCTTATACCTTATTCCTTACTCCTTTTACCTTTCATTATCTCATTACAAAAGGATACCGGTCATAATTTTTCAGAGCAATTCCTGTTCCCCTTACCACACTCTTCAGCGGATCGTCAGCCACATGAACAGGCAATTTGATCTTATTGCTGAGTCGCTTGTCGAGCCCCCTTAATAAGGCACCACCTCCGGTAATGTACAATCCCCTGCGATATATATCAGCGGCCAGCTCAGGCGGTGTTTGCTCCAGTGCCTTTAGAATTGCTTCTTCAATTTTAAAAATGCTTTTATCCAATGCTTCTGCAATTTCCTGGTAGCTCACCATGATTTGCTTGGGAATACCGGTTACCAGGTCACGGCCATTTACGGGAAAATCATCCGGCGGATTGTCAATCTCCTTCATAGCAGCGCCTACTTGTATCTTGATCTGCTCGGCCGTACGTTCACCAATCAGCAAACTATGGTAACGGCGCAAAGCTTCCATAATATCAGCGGTAAATTCATCCCCGGCGATACGGATAGACTGGTCGCAGACAATACCGGCTAAGGCAATAACAGTAATACCTGTAGTTCCACCACCAATATCAATGATCATGTTACCAACCGGCTCTTCTACATCGATACCTATACCCAATGCAGCAGCCATAGGCTCATGAATAAGATATACTTCTTTCGCCCCTGCCTGCTCCGCACTGTCACGAACAGCCCTTTTTTCCACTTCAGTAATTGAAGAAGGAATACAGATCATCATCCGCCAGCTGGGGGGAAACAGGGGTTTTTTGGGGTATACCAATTTGATCAGTTCCCTTATCATCAATTCGGCGGCATTGAAATCGGCAATTACACCGTCTTTCAACGGCCGAACCGTACGGATACTTTCGTGGGTTTTTTCATGCATCATCAGCGCCTTTTTACCAACCGCCAGCACTTCTTTCGGGTTGTTGCGGTTCAGCGCTACAATGCTCGGTTCGTTCACCACTACTTCGTCGTTGTGTATAATGAGGGTATTGGCTGTACCCAGGTCGATGGCTATTTCTTGTGTAAACCAGTTAAAAAGTCCCATTAATATTTCCTTGGATTTTGTAGGGGCAAAGGTGGAGGAAATAATTTGAATTAACAAAGCGGAAACCCTTGTCTGGCAAAGATTTTTTACGATTTTCATGACTCAGAAATTCTGGTTAAAATATTTTTTTTAATAGCATAACCCCGAAATTTTCAGTAATAGTTTCAGGACAATTTTTTCTTCTACCTTCATCACATGCGAATCATAAACCGGACTGTTCTTATTCTTTCGCTGGTGAGTTTGTTTGCTGATGTAGCAAGTGAAATGCTGTACCCGGTCATCCCTGTTTACCTGAAAGAAATTGGCTTCAGCATTTTACTGATCGGGATACTGGAAGGTGTTGTGAATTTCACAGCAGGTATCAGCAAAGGCTATTTTGGCAAACTGAGTGATGAAAAGGGTTTGCGGTTACCTTTTGTAAAGCTGGGTTATTTGTTCAGTGCTGTTTCAAAACCCCTGATGGCCGTTTTTGTATATCCTGCCTGGATATTTTTTGTTCGCTCCATTGACCGGCTTGGAAAAGGTATCAGGACCGCCTCAAGAGACGCTTTGCTTTCACAACAGGCAACCAAAGAGACCAAGGCCAGGGTTTTTGGATTTCACCGAAGTATGGATACTGTAGGTGCATCCATCGGACCTGTCATTGCATTGCTGTTTTTATACTTCAGTCCCGGAAGCTATACAACTTTATTCTACATTGCCTTTATTCCGGGCATCATCTCGGTGCTATTAATTTTCCTGCTGAAAGAAAAGAAGCAACCAGTTTCTACTTTGGGCAAAGGCAATTTTTTTTCTTATTTCAGCTACTGGAAAATTGCTTCACCGGAATTTAAAAAAATTGTTCCGGTATTATTGCTTTTTGCCTTATTCAACAGTTCTGATGTTTTTCTGTTACTTATCACAAAAGAAAGTATCGGCAGCAGCAATGTAACTATCATGGGAGCTACATTTAATTCGGATACCATCACCATAGCTGCCTATATTTTTTACAATCTCATTTATGCCCTGAGTTCTTACCCTATCGGAGTTATGGCCGACCGAACCGGGTTTCGGAAAATGATTGCATCCGGTCTTATTCTTTTTGCCCTGGTCTATACTGGTTTTGCATTTAATCCTTCCGTCTCAGTAATTTTCTTGTTGTTCGCTGTTTATGGCGTTTATGCAGCCGCCACCGAAGGAGTAGTGAAAGCATGGATTACTAATCTGTCACACGAGCAAAATACCGCTACGGCTATTGGTTTTTATACTTCTGCAGAAAGTGTATGTTCCCTGTTTGCCAGTATCATTGCCGGGGCTATATGGACAGGTATTGGCAGTACTTATACATTCCTCATTTCCGGTTTAGTAGCCTTTGTTGTTGCCATTTATTTTACACTGATTTTCAGGAACAAGTAATAGTTAAATCTGAAATCTTCGTTGTTATTCCTTTTTTGGCACAGAAATGGAAAGGGTGGCGTGGCGAATCTTCCGCAAAATTTACAGATATGAGAATACTGTGTCTTAATGTTGTATTCATTCTTTTGGTTTCTTCCTTACAGGCCCAAAGCAAAAGCTCCGGCAGTTCAGGCTATCAAACAGCATTAGGTGTAAAAGTGTGGGATGGCGGTGGCATTTCACTCAAACACTTTGTAAATGGTAATAATGCACTGGAATTTATTGGATACTTCTGGCGGCAAGGCGTAAGGATAACCGGGCTTTACGAGATCCATGGTCCGATTAACGGTGCCGCGGGATTACAATGGTATATTGGCCCCGGCGCACATATTGGTTTTTATAACACCCGAAACGGAGATCGCAGTTTTATCGGAATTGATGGTGTATTGGGTCTTGATTACAAATTCAAAGGTGCCCCGATTAATATGTCATTAGACTGGCAGCCTTCATTTGAATTTGGAGATAACAGGGGTTTTGTTGGCAGTTGGGGCGGACTAGGTATTCGGTATACTTTTTAGTGCGATTATCACACATACAGGGAAAACGGGCCGCAGTCATTACGGCCTTTTCTTTGCTTATGAAACAAAGCCCAGTTTTTTTTCTGTAGCCGCATCCAATGCAGGCAGCTTTCTTCGTTCAATCAGGAAGCTGTTCAACTGGGCAATTTCTTTAAAAATGTAATGCTTATCTGCTGCAGCCTTCAAGTAATCTTTGCCGGTACTTCCGCCTGTGCCGATACGGGTACCGATCATGCGATGCACCATATTCATGTGGCGGTACCTCCATGAACTGAGTTGTTCATCTATTTCTAAAAGGCAGTTTAATAATTGAAAGGGTAATTGTAACAGGGGGTAACCCCTATAGAGCATAATAAACAATGCTGCCCTGCAGGCAGCCGGTGATAAGGTGCGGCTTTCATTGCCAACCGGTTTCTCAAATATTTCTTCAAAAGCAACAAGGTTATTTTTTTCCGCAGCAGCCAGGCTTTCTTCATATACGCTTTTATAATTCTCCCAGAAACCGGCATCAGCCCCTTCTTTTAAAAATGGCATTCTTTCGAGCCACGCATTTAATAATTGCAATAATGATTTTGCGCCCTCTGCTTTTTTAATAACATCTACATGTTCTGGTTTTAACTGGGAAGTATAATATTCTTTACCATGACGATGTTCAAATTTCAGTCCCAGCTTGGCTTCCAATTCCTTGAACTGCCAGCTTTGAAAACCTGATGCAGGCCTTAGCATATCCCTGAAATCAAGAAAATCCATCGGTGTCATAGTTTCCATGATATCTATCTGGTGAACCAACACCCTGAGAATAGTAACACAGCGATTCAACCGGTGTACAATCGTCTGCAGTTCGGGGGAGTTATCGTTGAGCGCCGGTTTGTTCATGATAGCAACAACTGAATCTGCTTCATGATGCAGTTGTTTGAACCAAAGTTCATAGGCCTGGTGAATGATGATGAATAACATTTCATCATGTGCCGGGAGCTTGTGCTTATCGCTTTCAGGAAATTGTGCATTCAGGATCTTATCCAGCTGCAGGTATTCATGGTAATGTACGTCCATAGCAGGCTTCGTGGTGAGCAACGAAAGTAACTAAATAGCCATTATAATATCAATCAAATTCATATCCGATATCGCTCCTGTATTCCATTCCTGTAAATGAAACCTTACCTAATTCTTCCTTTGAAATTTCTGCTGCATCAAAAACAGAACGGCCATATGAAGTGATGCAAAATACCCTGCCGCCACTGGTAACTATTTTGCCGGCCTGTTCAGCAGTACCCATATGAAATAAGATGCTGTCTTCCGGGTTTATATCTGAGAGTCCTTTTATTTCGATGCCTTTCTTATAATCACCGGGATAACCTCCGCTTACTGCCACAATGGTTACGGCTGTTCTGGGATCTGTATCTACATTTACCTTATCCAGCTGTTGATTAGCTGCAGCCTTTAGTAATTCTACCAGATCATTCTTCAGTCTTGGAATCACAACTTCGGTTTCAGGATCGCCCATTCGACAGTTGTATTCGATCATATAGGGTTCGTCCCCTGAGATCATCAAACCTAAAAAGATGAATCCCCTGTACTCCAAACCCTCTTTTTGTAATCCATCAACGGTTGGCTTAATTACTTTCTCCTCGATTTTTTTCATTAACTGATCATCTGCAAACGGTACCGGGCTGATAGCCCCCATGCCGCCGGTATTCGGTCCGGTATCTCCTTCACCCACTCTTTTATAATCCTTGGCCTCAGGTAAAATGACATAATGCTTTCCGTCAGTCAATACAAAAACAGACATTTCAATACCTTTCAGAAATTGTTCCACCACTACCTTCTTACCTGCTTCACCGAACTTTGCCCGCTGGATCATTAATTCAAATTCAGCAATAGCCTCTAAATGATTCTCGCAGATCACTACGCCTTTTCCGGCAGCCAGACCGTCTGCTTTTAATACAATCGGCAAAGGATGCTGCTGCAGATATTGAACCCCTTCCGCATAGTTACCCAGTGTGAATTCTTTGTATGCTGCAGTAGGAATATTATGCCGCATCATAAAGGCCTTGGCAAAGGCCTTACTCCCTTCCAGTTGTGCACCATTCTTTCCGGGTCCGATTACATCGAGGTTTTTTAGTGCTGGTGTACTTATTAAATAATCAGTAATGCCTTTAACGAGTGGTTCCTCTGGGCCTACTACTACCAGGTCAATCTTTTCATTTATGCAGGCTTTTTTTATTGCTTCAAAATCAAGTAAGGAAATCGGGAGATTGGTTCCGTATTTTGCCGTGCCGGGGTTTCCGGGAGCGATAAACAGTTTTTCACAGTGGGTACTTTGGGCAATTTTCCAGGCCAGTGCATTTTCCCTGCCACCGGAGCCCAGTAATAATATTCGCATGTTAGTTAGTAATTGCTGGATTTTAAACGCCTTAAGAATAATGGATATATTGGATAAAGATAAACCTAAAAGTTTTTGGGTGGGCAAATTTCTGTATTTTGGTTGCTCTTAAAGACGAAAGACTCTGATTTGTAAACCAAAAAAAGCCGTATGAGCCAATCTCAAGTTGTAATCAAACCTTCTGAACCAACATCAGGCAAACACCCAAAAGCACTTTATGTACTCTTCTTCACAGAAATGTGGGAACGATTTGCATATTACCTGATGGTAGGTATTCTTTTTCTCTATATGACTGATACTACAACCGGCGGAAAAGGATTTTCCGGAAAAATCGGTGCTGATATCGTTGGTAGTTTTATTGCCCTTGTTTACCTGACCCCTTTTATCGGAGGTTTGATAGCAGACCGCTATCTCGGTTATGTAAAATCCATTTTTATCGGAGGCTCATTAATGGCTGCAGGCTATCTTGGCCTCTCTATACCAGGTGATACTGCCATGTTTGTTTCGTTAGCCCTGATCATTGTGGGTAATGGTTTCTTCAAGCCCAACATATCAACGTTGTTGGGTAATATTTACAACAGGGAAGATTTAAAGCCACTAAAGGACAATGCTTACAATATCTTCTACATGGGTATTAACATTGGCGCTTTTGTTTGCAACTTCGTAGCCGCTTACCTGCGAAATGCGTATGGCTGGGGATATGCTTTTGCTGCGGCCGGTGTTGGTCTTATCATTGGTATGATCATACTGGCAGGCGCCATGAAAGATAAAGACATTAAAGAAGCGGATGTGAGAAAGCCCGTCCAGGCAGAAGATATGCCGCTTTCAAAAATTTTCACTACTGTTTTCTTACCTGCTATTATTACAGCCATTATAGGATGGTTTGTACCAACAGAAGTATTGGGTGCGCCTATCATGGGCACACAAGCCAATGATGCTTTCATTTTTGCCTGTTTACCCATTATTGCCTTTTACATCTCTCTTTGGGTACGAGCAAAAGGACAGGACAAAAAGGGTATCGGTGTATTGTTGTTCATCTTTGCCATTGGTATTGCTTTCTGGACCATCTATAATCAGAACTCAACCGGTTTAACATTATGGGCAGAGAAACATACTGACAGGGTTGCCTCTCCGACCACAGCTAAGATAACCGGCGCTATTTTCCCGATGCAGAAAGTAACCGATACACCCCGTCTTGTCAATAAACTGGATCAGTATATGCGGGAAGTAAAGGATGACAGCGGTAAGGTGATCCAGGAAATGGGACCAGATCCGTATTTCGTGAATGTACCGAAAGACCAATGGCCGAACGGTAAAGAAGTAAAACTGACCAATACAGAACTATTTCAATCCATCAACCCTTTATTTATTGTATTGCTGACTTTATTCTTTGTACCCTTTTTCAGTTGGCTCCGCAAACGGGGCAAAGAGCCAACGACGATGTCGAAATTCGGAATGGCCTTGTTCATCTCCGGCCTGTCGGCCCTGGTAATGGTTTTCGCCATCCTGTCGGTTCCTTCTATTTATACCCATAAGGCATCAGCCATTTGGTTATGGCTTACTTATTTTGTTTTCACCATCAGCGAAATTTTCCTGAGCCCGATGGGATTGTCATTGGTATCAAAACTGGCGCCTGCCCGTTTGACAGCGCTGATGATGGGCGGCTGGTTCTTATCCACTTCTATTGGTGGTAAAGTTGCCGGTGTAATGACAAGCTTCTGGGATGATTTTACTGACAAGAAAATGTTCTTCATGATACTGGTTGTGGCAGCCTTTATTGGAGGTATCCTGATCTATTCAAGAATCAAGACGCTGAACCAGGTTGTAAAAGACAAAACAGGTTCTCATTAATCAAATTTTGCTCTATAAAAAAAGGCGGCCAACAAAGCCGTCTTTTTTATTTTCACTAACCTCATTTTTGGTATCTTGACCACTTAAACGATTGAGTTATGTGGAAGAAACACCCGAAAGCCCTGCCCTTTTTATTTTTCTCTGAAATGTGGGAGCGATTTGGTTATTACCTGATGATCGGCATTTTTACCCTGTACCTGAAAGATGTGAAAACGGGTTATGCCATGACGGAAGCAGAGTCAGCTGACCTTTACGGAACCTTTATTGCCCTGGTATTCCTTACTCCTTTTATCGGTGGCCTGCTGGCCGACCGCTACCTGGGCTACCGCAAATCCATCATCATGGGAGGCCTGATGATGGGCGCAGGCTATTGTCTTATGTCGGTGCATAGTCTTCCGATGCTTTATATTTCCATGACGCTGGTTATTCTTGGTAATGGTTTTTTTAAACCAAATATTTCCACCCTGCTGGGCAATGTTTATACCACACCGCAATATGTAAAACAAAAAGACGACGGTTATAATATCTTTTACATGGGTATTAATATCGGCGCTTTCATCTGCAATTTCTTTGGCGCTGCGTTATACATTGTTTATGGCTGGGGTGCTGCATTTATTGCGGCCGGGGTTGGAATGTTCCTGGGTGTAATTATTTTTCTTTCCGGCACCCGGCATTACAAAGCATTTGATGTAAAGAAGGGAGTAGGAGAAAATGATATGTCAATGACCCGTATTGTGGCAACCATTTTTGTACCCTCCATAGCTGCAGGTATCCTCGGATGGCTGATACCCGGCAACCTGGTAGGCTCCGACTCCACTGATGCGTTCCTTTTTGCCTGTCTGCCTGTTATCTACTTTTATGCTTCGCTGTTTTTCAGAGCAACCAAAGATGAGAAAAGACCTATTGCAGCTCTGCTCGCCATTTTTGCCGTAGTGGTAATGTTCTGGGCTGTATTCAAACAAAATGGTTCGGCGCTGAATACCTGGGCGGACCGGTATACTAACCGGCAGGTAACTGGCATAGCACAGACAGTATTTGAGAAGCTGAATTTTTCACAAACCATTACTTATACAAAAGATTCTGTAGCAAAATACGATGACCAGTTCCGTTTGCAAAAAGAGAACGGTAAGATTGTGAAAGAACTTAACTACCCGGTTTATTTTAAAAATGTTCCTCAAGATAAAAAGCCGGCAGAAGGTGATAAAGTGAGTTTGTGGGCTACCAACCTGAGCCAGTCAATCAATCCGGGCTGGGTGATATTGCTTACTCCGCTGGTAGTTGCCTTCTTTACCTGGCTGCGCAGAAGGAACCAGGAACCTTCTACAGCCACCAAAATCGCATTTGGACTTTTTATCTCCGGCTTATCCGCACTGGTGATGGTGGGTGCGGTATATGCCAGTCATAACGGAACAGAAAAAGCCAGTGTGCTTTGGCTGATATCCAGTTATGGTGTGATAACAATCGGCGAGCTTTTGCTAAGCCCGATGGGACTATCACTGGTATCCAAATTAAGCCCTGTTCGCATTACGTCATTGATGATGGGTGGATGGTTCCTTGCTACTTCCATCGGTAATAAATTATCCGGAGTTCTTTCCTCTATGTGGGACAAATACAATCACAAGGCAGGTTTCTTCTGGGTTAATTTTGGTTTACTGATGATTGCTGCCCTCATGTGTTTTGCAATGCTGAAATGGCTGAATAAGATAATGAAAGAAAAAGGAGTTAGTTGAGTCGATAATAATGTGTAATTAGTAAATTCAATAGGAATGTTTTTGGCTATTGACTAATGACTATTGACTGTTTTCCCTATCTTCCCTATAACAAAACCTAACTGCCATGGCAGATCAGCAAAATCATTTCAAGCCATTTGTTGCCCCTGAAACAAAAATGGCGGAATTCACCGTAAAGTCCATTCTTACCGGTGCTGCATTCGGGATAATTTTCGGTGCGGCCACGGTTTACCTGGCCTTGAAGGCAGGCCTTACTGTTTCAGCTTCCATACCCATCGCCGTAATTGCGATTACACTGGGGCGAAAGTTTTTAAAAACGACCATTCTTGAAAATAATATCATTCAGACAACCGGTTCTGCCGGAGAAAGTATTGCAGCCGGGGTTGTATTCACCCTGCCGGGATTTCTTTTTTTGAGTGAGGCAGGCAGCGCCAACTTCTTCAACTATTTCACCATATTGATACTGGCCATCTTCGGGGGTGTACTGGGCACCCTGATGATGATACCCTTGCGTCGTTCACTTATTGTGAAGGAACATGGCACATTGCCTTACCCGGAAGGAACCGCCTGTGCCTCTGTTTTAAAGGCAGGTGAAAAAGGAGGTGACTTTGCCAAAACAGCTTTTATGGGTCTGGGCTTTGCATTTGGTTATGCCATTTTGCAAAAGATATTTCATGTAATTGCCGAAACACCGGCGTTCATGACCAAACAAACACAAAAATTCTTTCCATCCGCAAAAGTGAGCGGAGAGATCACACCTGAGTATATGGGTGTGGGCTATATCATCGGGCCAAAGATTGCCGGTGTACTGGTGGCCGGTGGTGTGTTAAGCTGGTTTGTTTTTACCCCTTTGCTGGCCAGTTTACTGAATGATAATGGTGATATCATTGCGGCGCAATTAGTAAAGCTTGGATATTTAAAAGATGTGAATACCGCCGGTGGACCCGGGGGCTGGGATCCTGCCACTCATGGTTTTGCTGACTGGTCAACCGCTATTTACCGGGCTTATATCCGGCAGATAGGTGCCGGCGCTGTAGCAGCAGGTGGTTTTATCACATTGATCAAAACGATACCAACGATCATCTCTTCTTTTAAAGGCAGTATTGGTTCATTGAAAAAAGATGGCATTACTGCAGAAGCCAATGTGCCCAGAACGGAAAGAGATCTGTCAATGAAAGTTGTAGGCATTGGCAGTTTAATACTCATTCTTGTTATTGCATTACTACCCAATACACTGATACCCGGAAGCAATATCGGCAGCAAATTATTGCTCGGTGTGCTTGTAATTGTGTTTGGTGCATTTTTCGTAACCGTTTCTTCCAGAATCGTTGGTCTCATCGGTTCATCCAATAATCCTATCAGCGGTATGACCATCGCTACCCTGATGGGAACCTGTTTAATTTTCATCGCTGTTAAATGGACCGGGCATTTTTACGAACCAATGGCACTGGTAGTAGGCGGTATGATCTGTATTGCTGCCGCTAATGCAGGAGCCACCTCACAAGACCTGAAAACAGGTTATATCGTAGGCGCCACTCCGAAATATCAGCAGCTGTCATTGTTCATCGGTGCCATCGTTTCATCTTTGGCAATCGGCGCTACGATTAAAATTCTGGATCAGCCAACCGCTGAAATGGCGGCACAGGGTATCCAGCATGCTATCGGAACAGATAAATATCCCGCACCACAGGGAACTTTAATGGCAACACTAATTAAAGGTATTCTGTCATTCAACCTTGACTGGCAGTTTGTGCTGGTGGGTGTATTCATTGCTATTGTAATGGAACTTTGTGGTATAAAAGCATTGAGTTTTGCAATTGGTATTTACCTTCCGCTGTCTACTACGTTGCCAATTTTCATTGGTGGCGCTATCCGCGGTGTTGTTGAGTGGAGAGAAAAAAGAAAGAATATTAAAGTGGCACCGGAGGAAGAAGATCTTGGCAAAGGAAATCTTTTTGCAACTGGCCTGGTGGCGGGTGGTGCGTTAGCCGGTGTATTGGTTGCTTTCCTTTCCGCCAGTGACGGCGTGAGTAAAAAATTGGCGAACGTAAATGCAGAGCATGGCCTTACCAGTTCGCTGGGAGG
Organism: Chitinophagaceae bacterium UBA2789; assembly: GCA_002352145.1. Lineage (GTDB taxonomy): Bacteria > Bacteroidota > Bacteroidia > Chitinophagales > Chitinophagaceae > JJ008. The sequence goes on along the minus strand of DEHX01000149.1, from coordinate 42,129 downwards.
TGAAGGTTACAAATGGCTCGGGGTTATTTTCTTTGCGTTAATGGGATTTGTGTTGTACCGCATCGCCATAAGCAAGAGAAAGAATACGTAAAACAATACTGATGTAAAAAGCCCCCGCCGGTACCGGCAGGGGCTTTTAGTTTCCGGTTACGGATCTGTAACAGCTTAAATAAAATTCAGGTAGTCGTAATTTTTTCCAAGTATTGCTTTGTCATCAGCCTTCAGCCATTTGCTGAGTACGGTAGCATATACATTTTTGAAATCCACTTTATACTTCAGATCACCTTCATCAAGGTCAGCCAGGTCGGGTAGTTCATTGATGAGGCCTTTTTGTTTTAATCCGCCACTGACCAGGAACATATTATTGGCCGTACCATGGTCGGTACCACCACTGGCATTTTGTGCCACCCTTCGGCCAAATTCAGAAAAAGTAAACAACATGACATCATTAAAACGACCATTCGCTTTCAGGTCTTTCACAAAGGCTTTTATCGCATCATTCATTTCTGTGAACAGTCTTTGTTGCTGACCCTCCTGTCCTATATGTGTGTCAAAACTTCCTAATGACACATAATAGACCTTCGTGTTGATCTCAGAGAAGATCAGCGATGCAATCGTCTTCATACTATTGCCGAGATCCGTTTTGGGGTATTCGGCATTGGTAGGATGCAACCGGCTTTGCTGAAAAATATAATCGGCACTTGACAATGTTTCTGCCATTGTTTTATACAAATAATCAACCGGCTGTTCGCCTTTTTCATCCGTGTGATTTTTCATCACATCTCTGAAAAATTTTTCATTGGCAGTACCATACAAACGACGAGGATCTTTTACTGCAATGCCTTTCATGTTTTCTCCTTTTAAAGCTAGACTTAGTATATCATCTATTTCAATGGCCTGGGTCGGTTTGTCGCATCCATTACATTGTGCATCCAGGTAGCGTCCAACCCAACCGTGGTTACAATATTCATTGTTTTGGCTGGCTGTATGCCAGATATCCATACTTCTGAAATGTGAACGATCAGGGTTCGGATATCCCACATTATTTAATATCGCAAGGCTGCCATCATCATATAATTCTTTGAATGCAGTAAGGGCCGGGTGAAGACCCGCTTCACCCGTCAAGGCCAGCGCTTTCTCTTTTACAATTCCTAATCTTGGCCTGGCTTTATAGTACAGGTCATTCCTGAAAGGAATCACCGTATTCAAACCATCATTACCGCCACTGAGTTGCAAAATCACCACTACTTTATTGCCTGCAGGCACCAGCGTCTTTCCTTCAAAAGCTTTCAAGAATTTGGGGAGCATCAGCGATGCAGTGGCCAATGAACCGATCTGTATGAATTCTTTACGTTTTATAAACATAATTGTATCGTTTTTGAACCGGTTAGCACAATTGATATTCCGGTGTACTCATTAATTGCAGAGTTGCTGTTCTTATAAAATTCTCACGGCCGCTTTGATCAGCATATTGCTTAATCAATTCAGCATTGACCTGGCTTTTTGCCTGCAACAATATAACTGTCATTTTTGTCAGCAGGGCTTCCCTGGGCGTAGATTCATAATGTTTGGTATATAATGACCAGTCAATCTTCACATTGATCGGCCGGTTCACCCGGTTCATTCCTTTCATAGCCTTTTCCTTTGAGTCATCCTTTTTATCATCCTTTCTGCCCATCATCTGGTCATCATCATCCTTTGGTTTTACATTGAATTCATCCTGTTCATTCAGCATCTGCGGAATCCGCATCCTTAACATCAGTGTGGAACTGTCAATCCAGTTTTTACCACCGGGCCAACCGGCCACATTGGGCGGGTAGAACAATAACTGACCCAATGCCCTTTGCAGCAGCAGCAATGCTTCTTCCTGGTTAAACTTCATGGGAAGCATCCGTTGTATACCCGCTACTAATTCAATGGGCGATTTTATTCTGGCACCAATATTCTTTTCTTCAAAAAACCAGTCGCTGGTGAAAATATCTTCCATCAGTTTCGCTATATCATACTGGTTGTTATAAAATCTATCTGCCAGCCAATCCACTTTTGATTTGTCTGGCTGTTCATTCACAAAGAACTTATATATTTTTTCTGTAACGAACTGGGCTGTTTGCTTTTGTTCCAGTAATATATCCAGCACATCTCCGCCATCGAAGTCACCGGTTTTACCCAGCACGGTTTTGCTTCCGAAGTCATGCTGAAAGCGGCGAAAAACAAAGTCGCCCCTCAGGTTGGCAGTCCACCCGGTAAAAGCCCTAGCTGCTTCTTTTACATCATGCTCCGTATAATTTCCACGACCCAGTGTAAACAATTCCATTACTTCCCGGGCAAAATTTTCATTCGGATGATCTTTTCGGTTTTGCTGGTTATTCAGAAAATTCAGCATGGCTGCTGTTTTGGAAACTTCTTTCAGCAGGGTTCCAAAATTGCCCAGGGCATTTCGCCGGATCACATCCAGCAAACCCTGCTGGTAAAAGATATTGAGGTTGCGGCAGGCAAAATGCCCATGCCAGAAGAAAGCCATTTTTTCCCTGAGCTGTGCAGAGCTGTTCACCATTTCATACAGCCAGTAGATATTCAGATTGCGGATACCCTCCCGGTTCTTTTGCTGTACCATTTTTCGTTCTTCGGCATTCATTTCCTGTCTTTGCTGACGGCCGGCTTCTTCCAGTCCTTTGTACAGACCCTGCAGGTAGTCATCTGCTACATTGATGTACTCCGGTTTCTTTTCGGATGCTTTTACCAGGGCTTTATAAAATTGCTTCGGGGTATATTGGGACAAATCGTCCAACTGCTCAACAGCGGGACCAAAACCGGCCCTCCACATGAGGTGCTGGTTTTTCAACTGGTTCGACAATGACATCAGGCTAACATTTAGGTTTCAGACTTAAAAGCATTCTTCAGGTTTAACAACCAAGTTATTACCAGACGTAAAACGTCATAATACCTTTCTTATTTTTTACATTTGATCTGTATAAATTTTATATGCGGTTACGATTCCTGAAGTACATCCTTCCTTTTCTTTTCTTTTTTGGCGCCTGGCAATCATTCCACAGCTATGGATGGTTTGTTTGGCTGCCGGTGATAGCAGCTTTTTTCATTATCCCGGTACTGGAACTCTTCATTAAACCAGACCCTTCCAATATGAATGCTGCAGAAGAAGAGATGGCAAGAAAAAGCAGGATATATGACGTTCTTTTATACTTTGTGGTTGCCTTCCAATATTTCGCTTTATACCAATTTTTGGTGTCCATGAAGAATGACACCCTTGCCTGGTATGAAACTGCCGGAAGAATAGCTGTGATGGGCCTGTTATGCGGAACTTTCGGTATTAATGTAGGACATGAACTTGGTCACCGGGTTAAGCGGTTTGAACAAACACTGGCCAAAGCCCTTTTACTTACCTCTCTTTACATGCACTTTTTTACGGAACATAATAAAGGCCATCACAAAAGAGTGGCTACACCGGAAGATCCCAGCAGTGCCCGGTATGGAGAGCCAGTCTATAAATTTTATTTCCGTACCATCATCATGAGCTATTTCAGTGCCTGGCATATCGCCAATGATGAAGTGAAGAAAAAAGGAAAAGCCGTTTTGTCTTTGTACAACGAAATGATACAGTTCCAGCTAATACAAGTTGCTTTTGTTGGGACGATCTGGTATTTTTTTGGCGGCCTGGTAACAGTGTATTTCCTGGCAGCAGCACTAATTGGTATATTGTTACTGGAAACCGTTAATTATATTGAGCATTACGGGCTGCAACGAAAAAAAATTGCTGAAGGAAGGTATGAAAGGGCTTTGCCGGTGCATAGCTGGAACAGCGACCATGTAATCGGGCGAATAATGTTGTTTGAACTGAGCCGTCATTCTGATCATCATTATCTTGCCAGCAGAAAGTACCAGGTACTTCGTCACCATGATAACTCTCCGCAAATGCCAACCGGTTATCCGGGAATGATCATTTTATCACTGGTGCCGCCGCTTTGGTTTTATGTGATGAATAATCGCATCAAGAAAAATCGGTCTGCTGGTTTGCACAATTAGTAAATACCTGAAACGATAAGTAAATTTTTTATGCTGCTTTAACCTTTATTCTATGACAGCATAACAAAAGCATTATGGGTTAGCCAATAGTAATTCCATCATAACATTATTTAGCAACCAACGTAAATTTTCTATACCAGTTGCAGGTTATTGCCGGTTCGACACCTTGTTGCAATAATAGTTTACCCAGACTTATCAAATAATGAAAAATGCTGATAAATTTAAAAGTCATTTTTTATTTCACACCTAAAACACTCAAATTCTAATTGTATGAAGAAATCACTCGTATTGCTTGCCGGTGCATTTTTGTTTGGCATCAGCTGTAACAAATCAATTACCTCTGAAGAACAAGAGTCCCTCAGCCCTGAAGAAACTACATCTGCCCTGCAAAGAAATTGCGGTGCTGATGAAGTATTGCAGCAACAACTAAAAGCCGATCCTACATTAAGGCAAAAAATGAATGCTATTGAAGACTTTACCCGCCAGGTTCAGATGAACCCTTCTGCTTACAGGCTTGTGAATGGTATTATTGAAATACCCGTTGTTGTAAATGTGCTTTATAAGACAACAGCACAAAATATTTCACAGACTCAGATACAATCACAAATAGATGTACTGAATAAGGATTTTAGTGCAACAAATACAGATTACAATAACACTCCCTCCATATTCCAGGGTGTTAGATCGGGCGACATTGGTGTTCGTTTTGTGTTGGCCGGTGTGGTTCGTAAAAAAACCAACAAAACCAGCTGGCAACTGAATGATGCCATGAAAAAAAGTTCACAAGGAGGTATTGATCCTACCAGCCCTACCACTACTCTTAATCTTTGGGTGTGTAACCTGACAAGCGGTTATCTTGGTTATGCCCAGTTCCCGGGTGGTGCTGCTGCCACAGATGGAGTAGTTTGTGATGATAATGCATTTGGTACAACCGGTACAGCGGCTGCGCCTTTTAACAAAGGAAGAACAGCTACTCATGAAGTAGGTCACTGGATGAACCTGCGTCATATCTGGGGTGATGCGACCTGCGGAAACGACCAGGTAGGCGATACTCCTGTTCACAATACGGCCAACTATGGATGTCCTGCAGCCGGTCATACAAGTACTTGTTCTGGCAATCCTGTTGAAATGACCATGAATTATATGGATTATACCGATGATGCTTGTATGTATATGTTCAGTGCCGGTCAAAAAACGAGGATGCTGGCCATTTTTGCCGCTGGTGGTCCCAGGAATAGTTTTGCACAACCATAATAAAAGACTGAACACTTTAAAATACAAAACCCCGCAATGCGGGGTTTTGTATTTTAAATAGCATTGAAATAAATTGAACCCACTAAGAAATTACTTTCCCTCCAAAATAAGAATGTAATACTGCAGGCAAACTGATTCCTTCGGAAGACTGATTATTCTCCAGCAATGATGCCATAATTCTTGGCAAAGCCAAAGAACTGCCGTTCAATGAATGCACCAGTTGTGATTTACCTTTTTCATCCTTAAAGCGAATCTTCATACGGTTGGTCTGGAATGCCTCAAAGTTGGAAACAGAACTTACCTCCAACCATTTTTGCTGTGCCGCACTGAACACTTCAAAGTCATATGTAAGCGCAGAAGCAAAACTCATATCGCCGCCGCAAAGACGAAGTATTCTGTAAGGTAATTCTAAAGTGTTCAGCAGTTTTTCTACATGGCTCACCATCTCTTCCAGCACTTCATAACTTTTTTCCGGATGAACCAATTGCACAATTTCCACTTTATCAAACTGGTGAACACGGTTCAACCCTCGTACATCGGCGCCAAAGCTACCTGCCTCTCTTCTGAAACAAGCTGAGAAAGCCGTCATTTTGATTGGTAGATCTGATTCCTTTACAATTTCATCCCTGTAAATATTGGTAACAGGCACTTCCGCAGTTGGAATCATGTAAAAATTATCAGCAGGCATATAATACATCTGGCCTTCTTTATCAGGTAACTGACCAGTGCCATAAGCAGTAGCCTCATTCACCATTAGCGGTGGCAGGTACTCTGTATAACCCGCTGCAGTATTGAAATCAAGAAAATACTGGGTCAATGCCCGCTGTAGCTTAGCCCCTTTACCTTTAAATAAAGGGAAACCGCTACCGGTTATCTTGACCCCCGTTTCAAAATCAACGATATCATATTTTTTGATCAGGTCCCAGTGTGGAAGAGCGTCAGCAGACAATTGTGGTTTCATCCCTCCTTCTCTTACCACCACATTATCCGCAGGCGTTTTTCCGGCCGGCACTTTTTCGGATGGCAGGTTGGGCAATAATACCAGCTTTTCGCCCAGTTGTTTTTCAATTTCAGTTTGCTGATCAGCCAATGGCAGTAAAGATGCTTTTATTGCCGCCACCTCCTGTTTCTTTGCTTCAGCTTCTTCTTTTTGGCCTTTGCCCATCAGCATTCCGATCTCCTTCGATGCTGCATTTACTTTTGACTGCAACGTATCCGACTCTAATTGTAATTTTTTTCTTTCATCATCTAACGCAATGATCTCTTCTACCAGTCCCTGATTGGCAAAATGTTTTATTGCCAATCTTTCCTTTACCCATTCGGGATTTTGACGTAACACCTGTACCTGCAACATTTTAGTTCAATTTGCGGCAAAGATAATTGCTGAGGGGCATGCATAAACCGATTTCTTAAACAGCCAATTATGACGGGTTATATATTTGCAGGATGTTACCTGCTGATGATTTACAACAACGCTGGTGGAACCTGGAAGCCAAATTGGTGGAGCGATTCGGGAAGAAACCGGATATGGAAGCCATATTGTTCCTGATCGGTATCCAGGAATTTGGCGAGATAAGAGAAAAATTTACCAAGGAACAGAAACAGGACCTGATGCATGTGGCTGTATGCAACCTGCTGTCGCAAAGCGGCTACTATGAACTGGAAAGTGTTGATGCTGATGGCTGGCCGCATTTCAGGCAGCTAAAGCCCATGCCTGATATGAGTATGCCAGAACAAGAAAACTTTTTAAAGGATCATATATTACTTTATTTCGAACAGCATAATTTTTAATGATGAAGAAATTAATCTTATTGGCATTTACTGCTGTCTTCTTTACTTACAGCGAGGCGCAATCAGACTCAACACTAAAAAAGAAAGACCGCAAAAGAGATGTATTGATTCAGACATCGATGGGTGATATGACGGTCCGGTTGTCGGACTCTACCCCGCTTCACCGGGATAATTTTTTAAAGCTGGTAAAAGTTCATTTTTATGACAGCCTTTTGTTTCACCGGGTGATAAAAGATTTTATGATACAGGGTGGCGATCCTAACAGCCGCAATGCCAAACCCGGCGAAGCATTAGGAATGGGTGGCCCTGGTTACCGGGTTCCTGCAGAATTCCGGCAAACNNAAAGCCAGCAGCGGCTGCCAGTTTTATATTGTGCAGGGAAAAACATTTACAGATGCCGAGTTGGACAATTTGGAAACATCAAGATTAAAAAGAAAAATACCTACAGAGCATAGGGAAGTTTATAAAGTACTTGGCGGCACACCTCATCTCGATCAAAATTATACAGTATTCGGAGAGGTGATAAAGGGCATAGAAGTACTTGATAAGATTGCAGCTGTAGAAACCAGTAAAGGAGCCGACAGAGACCGGCCTGTACAGGATGTAAAAATTATTACCATGAAGCTGGTGAAAAGAAAGAAAAAATAAAAGAGTCCCGGTAACCCGGGACTCTTTTTATATGTTATAGTTTGATAAACTTTTATTGACCTATTCCACCGCCACCTTGGGTACGCTTTTTCTCATCTTCTGAAGCATCTTTTCTTTGACGGGCGGCTTTTACCTGGCTGTTACCAAATCTCCAGACCAGGCTTGTTCTGAGCTGACGGCTTTCCCAGTTGCCGCTGGCAACTGTTTTTTGTCCGGCAAAATTGCTCTCACCCTTCCATTTCATGGAGAAGAAAATATCTGATACGGATACTTTGAAAGTACCCTTGCCTTTGAAAATTTGTTTTTGGACTCCGGCATCCATTGTCCACATTTCCCTGCTCTCAAAAGTGCCTTGCCAGATGGAAGGTGAGTTGTACCATCCGCTGGCTTCTGCTGTCCATTGTTTTTTCTTACCCAGTTTTACACTGTGCTGCATATAAATATTGAACGAAAAAACATCCAGGTCAATGGTACGGTTACCACCTCCAAAATCTGCTTTGTAATGAGAGTAGTTACCGCTCAGGTTCACAAATGCCGTATAGGCTTTGTACATAAAAGGATAACTAATATTCAGTGCAAACACATCCTGCGTGGCAAGATTTCTCTTGGTCATGAAACTCTTTGATTTGTCAGTAGTATCTACCAGCTGTGTGAATACGTCTGACACATGACTATAGCTCAGTGAAGTATTCAACTTGAATTTATACGTATTGGTCAGGGTAATAATGTTAGTATACTGTGGCCTGAGCAATGTATTACCTTTCTGAAAGGTATACTCATCCAGCTTGAACTCGAAAGGATTAAGGTCCTGGTATGCCGGCCTGTCGATGCGGCGGCTGTATGAAAGTCCCCACTGGTTTTTGGGGTTCTTGTTAAAAGTAAGCGCTGCGCTTGGAAAAAGATCGGTATACTTCCTTTCAAAAGTTTGCTTACTTCCCTTATTTATAGAGCCATCTCCATTCAAGCCATATGAATCACCTCTCGAATTGGTATTCTCCATCCTTAAGCCCACCTGGAACATTACCCCTTTTAATTGCTTGTTGTAATTAACATATAAGGCATTCACATTTTCTGTATAATCAAAATGATTGCTTCTTGGAATATCCAGTTGTTTGACTTCAGGATTTAACTGGGTGACATTGTAGCGGCCAAAATTATTATTGGTATTAATAAATGCTGTTTTGAATCCAACACCAAGGCGACCTTTTTTATAGTACTGCTCATAATCTCCTTTAAAAGTATAAATATCAATATCGGTAGGGGCTACAAAACGGTAGATGAATTGATTCAGGATGGTAGTACCAGAAGCATTCAGATAAGTATTGGGCTGCAGCTGGTTACTTTTCAAACGAAACAGCCCGTAATCGGCATCCAGGTTCAGTTCACGGCCTGCCGTGTCAGCATAGCGATAGTTCAGGTTAAAGTTCAAATTGGTACGGTCCATCTGGTTGCGGTTATTTACATCCAATAACCTGTCTGTTACACCTGTAGGCTTGTAGGTAATGGGTGTTCTGCCATCATTAGCCATGTTAGTTTCAGCAATGTTTCCGTTGATTAAAACACCAAGAGTACTTTTCTTGCTGACGAAATAATCAAGTCCGGTTTTAAAGCCATGGCTGTTGTTCTTATTAACCATTTTACTCCTGCCATCAAAAATAGTATCCAGTTGAACCCTGTACAGGTTAAACCTGTTTTCATTCAGGTTATGATTATAATTGTAATTGCCAAAAACATTGATGCTTTTATTACGGTGGTTCAGACTAAGTCCCCCGTTGTATTTACCATAAATACCAATATTGTACCCTGCGTTCACCGAACCATTGGTACCAAATGACTTATTTTTTTTCAGCCGGATATTGATAATACCGGCATTACCTGCCGCATCATATTTGGCAGATGGATTAGTAATTATCTCTATAGCCTCAATCTGTGAGGACTGGAGTGATTTGAGATAATTCGTAAGGTCTGTGCCGGATAAAGGGCTTGGCTTTCCATCAATATAAACCTGCACACCATTTTTTCCGGCAAGACTCAGGTTCTCATCTTTATCTACCAGCACACCCGGAGATTTTCGCAGTAACTCCAATGCATCATTACCTGTAGCATTGATAGTACCCTCTACGTTTAGGATTGTTTTATCGGCCTTAACCTCAATTATGGGCTTTTGAGCTGTAATAGTAACTCCCTGCATTTCTTTAGCTATTTTCTTTAGGGTGACGGGATCAAGTAGCAGCTCGCCATTAAGCTCAAATTGACTAGAGTAATAAGTAGTGTACCCAATATGTGAGGCACTGATAAGGTAACGACCCTGTGTGGCTTCTATGGAAAATTTTCCATCATTACCGGTAGTAGAAAATTTGATTACAGACGAATCTTTTGTACGCAATAGGGAGATCGTCGTTTTATCGAGCCCTTTGCCCTGCTCATCAATTACAATTCCTGATAATTTCTGAGAGTTGGCTGAAAAAGAATAAAGGATAAAGGTTCCCAATACCACAATTAACTGTCTCATTTTTAATGGTTTTTGCTTTGAACCGGCAAAGATACCCCAGTGTCATAGAATTGTAAGCATGTATACATACAAATGGTGAAAATTCCGGCATGAACGGCTACGCCTTTAATAAAATCTGTAAAACTGTTGCATTACAAATCAATTGTAAATCATCATTTTCACCGTAGGTTTGCACCCAAAAGAAACCATATGAATTTCCCTGCAAATCTCCGCTACACCAAAGACCATGAATGGATAAGCCTTGATGGCAACATTGCAACTATTGGAATTACTGATTATGCTCAGAGAGAACTGGGAGATATTGTATATGTAGAGGTTGATACCATCGGAAAGTCACTGGAAGCCGGAGCTGTTTTCGGCACTGTTGAAGCCGTAAAAACCGTATCAGATCTGTTTCTGCCCGTTAGCGGAACTGTTACTGAACTAAATCCGGATTTAGCAGGCTCACCTGAGTCCGTCAATAATGATCCCTATGGTGCCGGATGGATGGTTAAAATGACCGTTAATAACCCAGCTGATGTAGAAGCATTGCTTGATGCTGCTGCTTACGAAGCGATGGTGGGCTAAATCCATTTTTTTTGCAGATGCGTATATAGCAAAGATGCAATCATTTATTGTCATTGTATCTTAACCAATTAATTGAACCTCAACACTACATACAGCGAACAGGAGCTGGTGGACTTGTTGCAGCATCGCAATGAGAAAGCTTTCACTTATTTGTACGACAATTACTCCGGTGCACTACTAGGCATCGTGAATGCAATTGTAACAGATAAAGAAACGGCTAATGATGTATTGCAAAATGTCTTTATAAATATTTGGCGGAGGATTGAATCTTATGATCCTTCCAAGGGAAGATTGTTTACCTGGATGCTGAATATAGCCAGGAATGCAGCTATTGATGAGGTAAGATCCAAGGGATATAATAATTCGCAAAAAAATGTTCCTTTCCCAGAATCCAATGAAATCGCCGGAGCAGTAACCGGTACAGATATAACTGATGTAGGCTTGAAAAAAATACTGGGGAACCTCAAAGGTGAACTAAGGGTGCTGGTAGATATGTCCTATTTCCAGGGTTTTACCCATGAAGAAATATCCAAAGCGCTGAACTTACCTTTAGGTACTGTAAAAACAAGGATCAGAACTGCATTAATTCAATTAAGAACCATGATTCAATAAAAAAGTGAACGTACAGGAATACATATCAAGCGGAATTGTCGAGAGCTACGTACTCGGACTGGCTTCTGAAGAAGAAAGAAAGGAGTTTGAGCAGTATTGCCAACAATATCCCGAAGTGATGAAAGCAAGAACTGATTTTGAACTGGTTCTTGAAAAACAGGCTATGCAAAATATCATTGTGCCTGATCCTTCACTTAAATCAAGAATTTGGAACCAGATTGGCGTAACAGGAAAAGTATTGCCAATGGTTGAACCGGTACCGGTAAGAAAAATGTCTTGGATAAAGTATGTGGCGGCGGCCTCTGTTATTTTATTGATTGTTAGTTTATACTGGAATATCTCTCTCTTTAATAAAAACCAGGAGCTCAAAAACAATTATGATCTGGCCTCAGAAAAGATAAAGGAAATGGAGCATGACAAGCAGGTATTGCAACAAAACCCCCATGTGAAAATGGCCTCATTGAAGGGTATGGAAGCATCTCCCCAGTCTTTTGCTACAGTTTACTGGGATACAGCCTCTCATGATGTTTATCTTCTGGCCAATAACCTTCCTGTACCCCCTACTGACAAGCAGTACCAGCTTTGGGCTTTATTGGATGGCCAACCTATTGATCTCGGTATGCTTGATTATTATGTCAAGCAAAAGAAGCTGCTTGTGAGAATGAAAAATGCCCAGAAGGCACAAGCTTTTGCTATTACCCTGGAGAAAAAAGATCGCAGTGATGTATCCAAGCCACAGGGTGATATGTATGTAATGGGTAATCTCTGATCAACTCTCCTCCATCAATCTGTTCGCTTTATTATTTCGTATTTAATCGGGTATGACCTAAGCTATAGTAGTAGTTTTGGTTCTATAGTTGGTTAAAAACAAAAGGGCCTCTTTCCAGGGGCTCTTTTGGTATTCAGTGCTTTACAGTATTATTGCCGATATTATATCAAATGATAAAACCTTCACTATTGCCGGCAGCTGGCTGGCTGATTCTTTGTACTATACTGCTAGTCTTGCCGGGATCCGCTTTTCCTAAAGAAGACTGGCTCAGTAAAATATGGTTTGATAAATGGGTACATATCGGCCTCTTCAGCACTATGGTGGTATTGTGGTGTTGGGGGGGGCAGAAAAAATTCAAAAAGAAGTATATTCTTGTTACAACTGCAGCATTAGTATATGGCATAGCTATGGAATTTATACAGCAATACTTTGTTGTGAACAGGTCATTTGATACAGGAGATATTGTTGCGGATGCAATAGGTTGTTTAATTGGTTACGGATTTAGCTGGAAGTATATAAAAAAATAAACCCCTGTAGAAACAGGGGTCGCAACCAAAACTAACTGCTTATGAGAAAATTGACTGCTTTTATAATGAGGTATGTTATTCTATTAGTATAACGCAAATTTACTGCCGGTAGTATGATGTTTGCTGTTAATGAAAGTTTAAAAGAACTAATCCGGTATTTCCACTTACTCTTCGTTCGTAAAACCTCTTCTTCACTTTGTTATCCTTACGATGCTGAATCTTACTTCATTACATACAACAACGCTTAGCTTTTTTAGTTGATTAGTTACCGTGAATTTGCCTTATTATGACTAAGTATTGACAATCAAGTGACAAAGAACTAAACAACTATTAGACGGTTCGTTGCCAATTTACTTTCAAAATTTTGTGCCAAAAATTATCAATGAAGGCAAATCATTTGTAAAGAGGAACCCTGATTGGAAATGCTCTGTGTATTAATTCAAAAAACTCTTAATCATATCCATCAAACCCCCGCTTTGCTGACGGTTTTGAAAGCCGCTTTGGGCTTTCTGTGTCAGATTACTGATAATATCCTGCAAATCAAGGCCACCACCAGATCCGGTGCCACCACCTGTGAACTGATTTAAGAGGTTTTGTAAAGAAAAGCCGCTATTGTTTTCCTGGTCTGAACTGATGGCATTACCTCCGGTGAGTGATCCCACCAGGTTGTCAAGAGTAGCATTGGGATTCTCAGGATCAGCGGTTTGGTTTATTAAACCACTAAGTGCATTGGGAATAAGGTTGTTAGCTACATTACTTGCTGAAGCAGGACTCATTCTATATTTATTCACCAGTTTACTAATGAAGTACCCTATCATCATTGTAACAATAGGATTTTTGACCAGGTTTCCAATTCCGGAACCACTGGTGTTATTTGCACCTCCTTTGAACAGATCAAGGATGTTTTCAAATCCTCCACCCGCCATTACATTTTGAAATCCATTGGTAATAGTGCTGGTGGCATCGGCCAACACATCCTGATTATACTCATTGGGTATTTCAGGGTTATTCACTACTGTTTCTTGTCCAAATTGCTTTACAAGGTTTACTATCTGATCTAACATAATACAATGATTTAAGGCAATAAAATTAGCATATCCCTTCTTGAGAATGGAATTAGTTTCTGATGAGAAAAAGTACCCGGGAAGAGTCTTAGTTCTGACGAGTTAGTTTTTCTGCATTTTCAGCGAACTGCAGGGCTTCGATCAGTTCTTGTATGTCGCCATTCAGCACAGCATCAAGATTGTAAAGTGTAAGACCGATCCTGTGATCGGTTACCCGTCCCTGCGGAAAATTATAGGTTCTGATCTTAGCACTTCGGTCACCGGTGCTTACAAGACTCTTGCGGTGACGAGCAATTTCATCTTCCTGCTTTCTAACTTGTTCTTCATACAGTTTAGTTCTTAGCATCTGCATGGCTTTCTCCCGGTTGCCTAACTGAGATCGTTCTGTTTGACAAACCACTACCGTTCCGGTCGGTATATGTGTCAGCATTACCTTGGTTTCTACCTTATTTACGTTCTGACCACCGGCGCCACCGCTTCGGGCTGTTTCCATTTTTACATCTGCCGGGTTTAGTTCAAAATCCACTTCCTCGGCTTCAGGCATTACCGCCACAGTAGCTGCAGAAGTATGTACCCTTCCGGAAGCCTCAGTATCCGGCACCCGCTGCACACGGTGTACACCACTTTCAAACTTCAGCGTACCATACACATCGTCACCGGTAACTTCGAGTTGAACTTCTTTGTATCCGCCCACCGTTCCTTCATTTTCACTCAGGATGGCTGTTTTCCAGCCTCTTCTTTCGCAGTAGCGCATATACATACGCAACAAATCTCCGGCAAACAGGCTTGCTTCATCACCCCCGGTGCCTGCTCTAATTTCCAGGATTGCATTTTTTTCATCCTGAGGATCTTTTGGAATCAGCAACTGGCGAATAAACGCTTCCTGCTTTTCTTTTTTTTCTTCAAGAGCGGGGGCTTCCAGTTTTGCCAGTTCCCTCATTTCCTCATCACCCCCTTCCAATGCTTCTTTATAAAATTCTATGTCGTCCAGTATCTTCTTGTAATCATTATACGCCACAACGATTTTTTCCAGGCTACGGTATTCTTTACTGGTTTCAGCAAATTTTTTGTTGTTACCTACAATCTCAGGATTGGTAAGGGCAATACCCAACTGGTCAAACCGGGCTTTTATGGCTTCTAATCTGTCTAACATAGTATTTATCTCGGGGCGCAAATTTAGCGATTTGGTTTTTGAGTGCTGAAATTTGAATTTTGAGTATGAACTACCGAAAATTCAAAGCAGACCGGATATTTGATGGTTACCAGTTTCACCAGGGGAAAGTATTGATCATTGATGAAGATGGAATTTTTGACAATATCGTTTCCGAAGAAGAGGCCGGCGAAAATGTACAGCAGTTTCAAGGTATTCTGGCGCCAGGGCTTATTAATTGCCATTGCCACCTGGAACTCAGCCATCTTAAAGATGTAATACCACCTCATACAGGCCTGATAGAGTTTTTATGTTCGGTAGTAACAAAAAGGGATTTTTCCCCTGAAGTAATTCAAGAGGCCATTACAGCTGCAGAAAAAGAAATGTATGATAATGGCATCGTAGCCGTGGGTGATATTGGCAATACGGCTGACACAGTTGATGTGAAAAGGAAAAGCCAGATACGCTGGCAAAACTTTGTGGAAGTACTGAGTTTTACGGATGAAAAAGCAGAGGAGAACATAGAACATTACAGAAAAGTAGCTGCGACATTTAATACGGTTCATGGTTCATGGATCATGGACAACCGTACATCACTGGTCCCCCATGCACCCTACTCAATAAGCCCAAAAACATTTAAACTAATCAATCAGTTAACCGCCGGACAAATAATTTCTTTCCACAACCAGGAGCACCCTGCAGAAGATGAATTATACAAAACAGGCGGTGGCGAATACCTTAAGCTGTTTAAGATTTTTGGCCTCGATCAATCTCCCTTCCCGGTTACCGGAAAAAGCAGTATTCGTTCTGTTCTACCACATTTTAATAACGGCCAAACCATTTTTTTGATCCATAATACTTTTATGCCTGAAGAAGATGTAACCTGGGCCAATGAATATGCAACAACGAACGGATTAAAACTGGTGTATTGCTTATGCATAAATGCCAACCTGTACATTGAGAATAAAGTCCCACCAATAGATATACTGATGAAACATAACTGCCAGATTGTTTTGGGAACCGACAGTTATAGCAGTAACTGGCAGTTGAGCATTGCCAAAGAAATAGAAGCAATCAGGAAACATTTTCCGCATATACCGGAAGAAACCATTTTGCAATGGGCGACAATTAATGGAGCCAAAGCATTACAATGGGAAAAAAAGTTGGGTAGTTTTGAAAAAGGGAAGAAGCCGGGCATTTCTTTAATAAACATGGGTTATTCCATCTCAACAAAATTATCCTAGCACCTCTCTCAATACCGGCAAACTTTTCATTGTTCCAAAATCCTGGATATGCAGCGCATAATACGTTTCATACCGGTGCAGCAACTGTCTGCGGAATTCATGATTAAGCTTGATGTCATCCAGTTCTTCCGGCTGCATTACTTTCAAGAGTTGTGAAGTAACAACCGATTGTTTTTCTTCCAGGAAATGCGGATGAGTGGGTTGAATAGCAGTGAAACCTCCTTCCTGCAGATCAAGAAAGTGATACCTTTCGCTGTAGTTGTCAGCTATACGAAACCCAAAATGCCCCGGCAGGTGAAGTGCAAAAAATAAGGGAAGGTTTGCCGTTATTGTTCCTGAA
The DNA here is from genome assembly GCA_002352145.1 of Chitinophagaceae bacterium UBA2789. Taxonomy (GTDB): domain Bacteria; phylum Bacteroidota; class Bacteroidia; order Chitinophagales; family Chitinophagaceae; genus JJ008. Next base: position 25,610 of record DEHX01000149.1, on the reverse strand, counting down.
CTGTTATCCAGGTATAAAAAACAGTCTTCTACAAAATGAAACAGGTCGGGATTGCTTTCGGGCTGTTTTAAACATTTGGTCAGCAATTCTACCATAAATAAAGCCACTGCATTTTTGGGGACATCAGTCAAAACATGCCGGTAGAGTATTGACCACTTAAACTCTTTTATGCGATTGAGCTGCTTTAGTTCGTTGTGATAAACCACCAGGTCAAGAATAGCAGCCGGCTGAAACATATTGGCCTTACCGGTTCCTTTTTTAGAAGATGCCCTGACCCCATTAACTAAATAAGATTGTATGCCAAATAACTCTGTAAATAGGGTAACAATAACACTTGTTTCTCCATACTTCACTGTTCTTAATACAATGCCTTTTGTCTTATGTAGTTTATCCGGCATTATTTGCTGATAAAGAAAATTTTTGTGGCAGTTCTTTCCTTCCGGCCATCATCTGAAACCAATACCAGGTAAGCGCCACTGGAAATTCTTTGCCCTTTATAATTTCTTCCATCCCAAACAGCTTGCCCACCTAATGCTCTTGTCTGGTAAACTAATCTTCCGTCCAGCTCAGTGATTTTGACAATTGCATTATTCACTAATCCACGTATAGCAATGGTGCCGCTGAATCCCGGTGGCACCGGGTTAGGGAACACCAGTACATTCTCATTGGCTTCACCACCTTCGGTAGCAGTGCTGCGAAAAGAGCAAATTCCTTTTGATGTAGCAAAAAACACTTCGCCGGTTCTGCCGTCTATTGCTATTTTCTTTACATCACTGCTGAGCAGAGGACTGTTTGTTTCTGTGAATTGATAAATCACTTTCTCACCGGAAGCACTAACCAGGAATACTCCATTGCGGGTAGCCATCCATTTCCTGTCGGCTCCATCCGCCGCTATACTTCTCACTTCTTGCCCTTTAAAAAGATAACCTGCAAAATTCCCATTAGGCACAATGGGCCATACGGCATCACAGGCGGGTGAACTGAAGGCCAGTTCCGGACATTGAAGCACTGCCACCCCATCATTTGTGCCGATCCAGATATAACCATTCTTATCCTTTGTCACACACACCACATCGTTGGAGGGTAGATTTCCGTTACCCGTTCCGGTCCCATACCTGCGCCATTTATCACCATTGGTATCATCAACCGAAGCACCATGATCATAACAAATCAACCCGTTCCCTTTTGGAGATACTATCCACTTATAATTATTATCATCTATAACAATCTGTGATAATGCATTTTCAAAAACATTAAATGGTAATGAAAAATTTTTCCAGCTGCCGTCAGCTTTTCTTACCCGCAGTGGTTGTGAAGCGCCGTAGTTGGATATCCATAAATTATTATCATTGTCAAACGCCAGCCCTGAAACACGGTAGCTAAGCGGATCACCAACCACAGCACTTAGGTTGTTTTGTTTAAAGATTTCAAAAGAAGGGCCCGGCTTAATATGTAATAATCCGCCTCCGTAAGAGCCGGCCCATACTGTTTCATCTCTTTTATCAACAGCGATGCAGATAAAATCAAGCAACGAATCCAATTGACTGAACCTGTAACGATTGGTATTTGCCCAACTGCCTTCTTTAAAAGAAAAAACTCCATCACCATTATAGAGGTAATTCCATGCATCGTTTACCGATCCGGCTGTTGCATAAAAGACATTCTGGTAAACAAGCATTTCTCCACTGGCGATTCCCTGTGGTGAATTCAGCATGTATTGCTCATAGGCAGATGATGATACTTCAAACCTGGACAGGCAGGCAAACTGATCTGCCACCCATGGTTGACTATTGACTAAAATTGCTTTACGGGGAAACGAAACCGCTCCTGTGTTTGCCAGTAAGCGATTGATGGTGCCATCTGGATTTAGTATCACCACCCGGCTGACCCCGCTGATTTGTCTTTGGCACAGCAGTATTTTGTTTTCCGCAACAGATGAGCTAACCCAAGGCCATCCATCTGTATACAGCAAAGACCAGTTACTGCCATTTTGCATAAACAGTGAATCGTTTTTTTGAACGATTACCCTGTTTTGTATTGTAAAAACATTTTTACATGGTCCCGCTGACAATCCGCCTGTTCCGCTTATTAATTGCCAGTTGGTATGATTACCCGGGGCTGGCGAATTGATGGTAATTCGTTTCAAGCCCTCTTCTGTTGCAGCGTAATAAAAAGTTGCATCACTGGTAAAGCCATTTACTTTTACCTGGTTGCCCCCTGCGCCAATGAACCAGGAATCTTTTACCTCGTAGCGGTTGCCATCAATCACAATAACTCCCAAACCTGTGCTCAGGAAGAAATTACCAGAAAATGAATAAATATTGTAGACATTTTTATCCCCGATGATATTATCTCTTTTTATATCAGGAATATTATAAATATCATTCCGGTAAATGATGTCAATATTACTGTTGCTGTAAGCAATAAAGAGTTTTTCACCGGCCTCATCAAATCGAATAGCGCTGACACCTGTTTCGCTTAACCCGGTAACCCTACTGTATCTTTCAATTAAGTTATCGGTGAGGCTCACACTAAAGAGACTATACGGAGTAGCGCAAAACAGTTTACCATTTCCAGCAGTTACATCAATGGCGCTGTTGTAAGGCAGGTGCTCCCGCCAGAGACCAACCGGTGGTATCCCGTCCTGTGCCGATACATTGATCGTTATCAATAATGAAATAATGAAAACTATCTTCCTCACCCTTCAAAAGTATCACAAACAGTCATCTCCCTTGTAAGCTTTTTTACCTTTCTTTGCAGCCTTACTGATACAGATTGTTTTATGTGGCAGAGTTTAGGTCGATTTATTTTACGTTACAGGTTGCCGCTTCTCCTCATACTGGCAACTATTACGGCATTCATGGGTTATCATGCCAGTAAAGTACAGCTGAGTTATGATTTTGCCAGGGCTATTCCCATTAATAACCCCAAGTACAAGGTGTACCAGGAATTCAAGAAAAAGTTTGGTGAAGACGGAAACCTGCTGGTACTCGGCATACAAACAGAAAAACTGTTTGAAGAAAAACTGTTTAACTCTTACGCCGATCTGCAGCGTAAACTGAAAACAGTAAAAGGTGTTGATGATATCATCTCTGTTCCAACTGCGGTAAACCTGGTTAAACTACCTGAAACAGAAAAACTAAAAGCTGAAAGCATTTTTCCTGACAGAAAATTGTCGCAAGCAGAGATAGATAGTGCGGCTGCTACCTTTCTGAACCTTCCCTTTTACCGGCAATTACTCTACAATCCCAACACGAATGCATGGTTGATGGGAATCCGCATCAATAAAGACCTGATGGCTTCCAAAGAGAGATTGAGTATTGTGCATACCATCCGGCAAATAGCCGATGATTTTGGCAAAGCCAATAATATAACCGTATATAAAAGTGGTTTACCACAAATCCGTACGGAATTGACAGAACGCATTACTAAAGAAATGCGGTTATTCATTTTTGCATCGCTTATTTTATCTGCCGTCATTCTTTTACTGTTCTTCCGTTCATTCAGCGCTATGTGGCTTTCACTGATCGTTGTTTTCATAGGGGTGATCTGGAGTTTTGCCACCATACAGTTATTTGGCTATAAGATAAGTGTACTGAATGCATTGATTCCACCATTGATTGTGGTGATTGGAATCCCCAACTGTATTTATTTTCTTAACAAGTTTCATACTTCCTACAATGAAACCGGCGACAAGAAAGCTTCATTGGTGATGATGGTAGACCGGATGGGGGTCGTTACGCTTTTTTGTAACCTGGCTGCCGCCATTGGGTTTGCAGTTTTTGCATTAACCCAGAGCCAGATACTGAAAGAGTTTGGGGTTGTAGCCGGCATCAATATCCTGGCCCTGTTCTTTATATCACTGGTATTTATTCCGGTAGTGCTCAGCTATCTGCCGGCACCCAAAAGCCGCCATACCAAATACCTGACAAATCCAAGGCTCAACCGCTGGCTTGACAGGTTGGAAAGATGGTCATTGAATCATCGCAAACTGATTTATGGTATATCGATGGCAGTGGTGGCTGTTTCTGTTGCCGGAATTTTCCAGTTAAAAACCCTCGGGTTTATTGTGGATGACCTGCCTAAAGAGGATAAACTCTACACCGACCTGCGTTTCTTTGAGAAAAACTTCAAAGGTGTAATGCCATTGGAGATATTGGTGGATACCAAAAAGAAATATGGGGTGACCCGTAACCTGAACAACCTTCAGCGAATAGACTCACTGTCACAATATCTTGGCAGCATGCCGGATATAGGCCGACCTTTGAGCATTACGGACGGATTGAAATTTGCCAACCAGGTTTTTAACGATGGCGATACCAGCTATTACAGTATGCCTAGTGAGTATGCTTTACCAGGATTGTCAGGCTACCTGAGTCCAAAAGGGGATAGTGCCGGCAACAAAAACTCCTTTTCCAAGCTGGTGGCCACTTTCATGGATTCATCCCGACAACAAGCCCGGATCAGTGTCAGCATGGCTGATGTAGGTAGTAAAAGGCTTCCTTTGATACTGGATAGTATCGAAAACCGGGTCAACCAACTATTTGATAAGGAAAAATATGAGGTCAAAATGACCGGGACCAGTGTTACCTTCCTGGAAGGAAGCGGTTATATCATTAATGGTTTAAAAGACAGTATTATCTGGGCTTTTGTCCTGATAGCATTTTGCATGCTTTACCTGTTCCGGTCTGCCCGTATCTTGTTGATCTCCCTTATCCCCAATATCATCCCGCTGCTAATCACTGCAGGCATTATGGGCTGGGCCAATATTCCGCTGAAGCCCTCTACTGTATTGGTTTTCAGCGTAGCATTGGGTATTGCAATCGACATCACTATACGCTTCCTCGTAAACTACAAGCAGGAGCTCCCGCTGAATAATTTTGATATGAAACAGACGGTTATTGAGACCATTCACAGCACCGGTATCAGCATCATTTATACATCCCTGGTACTGATAGCGGGGTTTGTCATTTTCTGCTTCAGCGGCTTCGACGGAACCAAGGCCCTTGGATGGCTTACTTCGCTTACCTTGGTTACCGCCACATTTACCAACCTGGTACTGCTGCCCGCCATTCTTATTTCCTTTATCAAAATGAGGAAATAAGGCCATTTACAGTACATTTGTTAAGCAGCTTTGGACGGCGGAAATTTGTCTGGAAATTTTAAAGCTTTTACTGACGGTTAGGGCTGATAATCACCGGGAAGACGGTGGTTTCAAAAACTGAACATTTTTTTGAATTTTTCGTTGAAGGTTAATTAATTTCAAGCCCCCTTTTGGAGGGTTTTCGATCTCTTTTATATACTAAAACTAAACGCACATGAGAAAACTGTTTTTACTGCTCTTTGGCGTTGTGTTTTTTGCCGCTTCGGCGTTAGCACAACGGACCATCACAGGTAAGGTTACTGATGAAAAAGGTGCTGCTATTGCAAATGCATCGGTCATCGTAAAGGGTACCACTACCGGCACTACTACGAAGGCCGACGGAACATTCAGCCTTCCCATACCTGCCAATGCAAGAGTATTAGTCGTTTCATCCGTAGACATGCTCACCCAGGAGTTGAACATCAGCTCCCAAACTTCTTTTGAAGTTGTCCTGAAAGGCGAGGATAAAGTGATGCAGGAAGTAGTGGTGGTGGGTTATGGTACCCAGCAAAAGAAAGCCTTCACAGGTTCTGCTTCTAAGGTAGATGCAAAAGAGTTTGCCAATCTTATCACTCCTTCAATTGATAAGCAGCTGGCAGGCCGTGCCACTGGTGTGCAGGTAACCAACCAGGGTGGCCTTGTTAACACTCCCGCAAGGATATTTATCCGTGGTATTAACTCTATTAATAACCGCACTCAGCCCCTTTTTGTAGTTGATGGTGTACCCATAATTGATGGCAACCTTGCCGCTACTACCAATTCCAATGCCCTCGGTGATATTAACCCCGCTGATATTGAAAATATCGAAGTATTGAAAGATGGTTCTGCTACTGCCATCTTTGGATCTAGGGCCGCTGCCGGTGTAGTGCTCATCACTACCAAAAAAGGTATCAAGGGAAGGTCAAAAGTGACATACGATATGTCGCTTGGTTTCAGCAATGTGCTTAAAAGATTTGATTTGCTGAACGCAGAAGAGTTTGTAGTGATCTCCAATGAAAAATTTGCCAATGCAGGTGTAGCTCCCCGCGCCGGCGTAAATCCCGGTGGTGTAAATACTGACTGGTTAAGCGAATCCCTGATTGATAATGCACTGGTGCAAAACCATAACCTGAGTTTCCAAGGTGGTACAGCCAAAACCACTTTTTTCTTCTCGGCCAACTACTCTAAACAGCAGGGTGTGGTTAAAACAAACCAAAACATAGCTTACAGGTTAAGAATGAACCTGGAGCATGAAATGAACAGTTTTATCAAATTTGGCAACAACCTGACAGTAACCCGCCAGGTAGATGCCGATCAAAATAACGGCGCCAATGCACTGAGTGGTTCCATTGCCTCAGCGCTTCGTTTGTTACCCAATGTGGCAGCCTATAACCCGCTTCATCCTACCGGATATAATATCAATTTCCCCAACGCCAACTCTATTCCGCTGGGCCCCAACTCAGCCAGTGTGGATGATAATTTTACCAATGTGGCGTTTACTTTGGGAACCAATAAATTCACATCTGACAAATACAGGATTATCAATAATGCCTTTATGGAACTGTCTTTCACAAAGCGGTTGAAATTCCGTTCTGTGGGATCAGCAGATTTCTTTAATGATTACAGTTTTCAAAGTCTCGACCCCCGTCATGGTGATGGCTTTGGCTCCAATGGTGTTGCCTTTAACCAAAACCAAAACCAGTTGCGATATGTATGGCAAAACTATTTTAACTATAATCTGACCGGAAAAAAACACAGCCTTTACCTGACAGCAGGACATGAAGTGCAAAAGCAGACGTATAAAACACTTTCAGCACAGGGAACCAGTATTGCAGATTTTTACTTCTTAAAAGAGAACCTGATTTCTGGTTCAGCCTCTAACCAGTTTGTAGGTGGTGGCTATGCAAAAGAAGGTTTTGAATCGCTTTTCGGAAGAATCAATTATGATTTTAAGAACAAATATTTCTTTCAGGCTTCTATACGCCGCGATGGTCAAAGCTCCCTGGCAAAAGATAAACGCTACGGTAACTTCCCCGGCTATTCCTTTGGCTGGAGGGTATCAGAAGAAGGTGCATGGAAGGACAACAGGTTCCTGAGTAAATGGTTCCCTGAGTTCAAATTGAAATACTCTTACGCAAAAGTGGGTAATACTCTCACCGGCTTCAGGTATCTTCCTGCTACTTTTGGTCCTACTTTATATGGTGGTATCAACGCCATTGGTCTCAACTTCATCGGCAACCCCGACCTACTTTGGGAAACAAGTACAAAGTTTGATTTTGGCGCTGAAATCGGAATGCTCAACGGCCGCATCAATCTTACGTTTGATTGGTTCAAAAATGATGTTGACAATTTAGTATTGAATGTACCTACACCTGCCAGTGCCGGTATTCCGGGTAATTCAATTTCGCAAAACATTGGCCAGTTGGTGAACAAAGGATTGGAATTCTCCATTGATATAGCTGTTTTCAAAAAGAAAGATTTTAACTGGGATGTTAATTTCAACTATTCCAATGTAAAGAACAAAATAACCAAGCTTTATGATATCAACGGAGTGCCTGTTCCTTACATTCAGAATGGCGCTTACAACCTGATACAGGTTGGTCAGCCAATTAATTTCATTTGGGGTTACAAATCTGCCGGTGTCAATACGGCCAACGGAAACCCCATGTACTACAAAGCTGATGGCCGCCTAGTACAGCATAATATCGCCAACAATACGTTCTACTTCATCAGTGGCCCCAACGATGGTACCATCAACCCCGCCAATGCCACTACCATGACTATTGGCGACAGGCAGAACCTGGGCCAGGGTGTTCCGGTTTATTTTGGCGCCTTCACCAATAATTTCAGGTACAAGCAGTTTGAACTGGAAGTAATGTTCCGCTACTCAGGCGGAAACGAGATTATGAATGTTACCCGCCAGGAAGCCTTAATGAGCAACAGCTTCCACAACAATGGTAGGGAAATATTGCAGCGCTGGCAGAAACCCGGTGATGTAACTAATGTGCCGAGGCTCCGCTGGGGTCAGAGCAATAACATCAACCAGAATGGTCTGGCTATTTCAAGATTTGTGGAAAGCGGTGATTATATAAGGCTGCAAAATGTGGTACTGAGCTACACTTTCGACAAAAACCTGATCAGCAGGGTATTTAAAGGCTATGTTGAGAATATTAAATTCTTCCTGCAAGGTCAAAACCTTGCAGTATGGACTGATTATACCGGTGCAGATCCTGATAATATTAGTGCCGGTGGCGTTGATGCAGCTGTGGCGCCTCAGATCAGAACCATTTCTTTCGGCCTTTCAGTTGGATTTTAATTAATGACCATCAAAAAATTATTTGAAATGAAACAAATAAAAAAATACCTGGCTTTGTTACCGCTTTTTGCCCTCGGGTTAACCGGGTGCAAAAAAGCCCTTGACTTAGTACCTTATAACTCGGTAGCCATAGAAGAAGCTTTTAGTACTCCAGCTAAGTGTCTTGCCTCTTTGTATGGCGTTTATGATGCTGCACAAAGTGGTGCCTACATAGATGGAAGCATTCGTGGTTATCCTTTTGGAGCTGCCAATATAGAGCAGGGTGATTGCCGCGGTGAAGATGTGATCAATATCGCAGCCTTCTTCCAGATTACTTACCAGGCCACTTACAATGCCAATAGCGCCAACTGTGTAGGCCACTGGAATTCTTTATATGCCCTGATAAACCGTGCCAATGTAAGTATTGACGGTTTCAGACAGGCCGGAAGCAGCGGTGTACTTTCTACTGCTGTAGCTGCACAATATGAAGCTGAATGTCGTTTTCTCCGTGCCCTGTCACATCATGAACTAATGGTAATGTGGGCCCGTCCTTACAGGGAAAACCCAAATGGTATTGGCGTTCCTTACCGCGACTTTGCTGTAAAACTTCCGGCTGATGTAGAGCTGGTTCGGACTTTACCCCGCTCTATTGCTGATACCGTTTACAAAAGAATGTTGAGAGACCTTGATTATGCAGAAATCAACCTGCCTGTTCAGTTTTCCGGAAATGATCGTTCAGTGAGGGCTTCAAGAGCTGCTGCCATTGCATTGAAAATGCGTATCAAATTACATATGGGCGATTGGGCAGGTGTAATAACTGAAGGTAACAAGCTGATCCCTGCTGTTATCAATCCCCTTAACCCATCATCTGTAGTCAGTCCTATTGGGCCTTGGTCACTCACACCAGCGCCGGATGGTCCATTTGCCAATAATATTTCTTCAGAAAGTATTTTCTCTGTCAGAAATAACAATATTGATAACACTGGAGTAAACGGTGCATTGGCCGCCATGCTGGGTGCAGCCAACCTGGGTGCAAGAGGTCTGGTAGCAGTTTCACCCATCATTTGGAATAATCCGGGATGGCTTTGTGATGATTTAAGAAGAAGCCTTTTGTATGTAAGCGGTATTAATGCCAATAATGGTACCAGCATCTTTACTACTAAATACCGTGATTATGTAAACCGCGGTGATTTTGCACCTCAAATCCGCTATGCAGAAGTATTGCTGATGCAGGCCGAAGCTGAGCAAAGAAATTCAGGTAGTGTATCTACAAGGGCTTTAGACCTGTTGAACACTGTAAGAAACCGTTCACTGGCCACTCCAGCAGCACAGCAGTATGTAGTTGGTAACTTTGCTACTCCTACTGACCTGATCAGGGCGATATTACTGGAGAGAAGAATTGAGTTCCTGCTGGAAGGAAAAAGATGGGGTGACATCTCTCGTTTATCACAGGATGCTGCTTTCACTACTAATGGAATCCCTGCTAAAGCAATTAATGGCGCATCCGGTGCTGCTATTTATAACTGCGGTGGCGCTTATACCCCGGGCCAGGCCGGTATCGCTTACAGCGACTTCCGCTTCCTGTGGCCAATCCCTGCAGAAGAGATCATTCAGAACCCGGTTGTTACACAAAACCCCGGTTACTAATCCCTATAAGAGTTTAATACAACAAAAAGCCCCTTCAAATGAAGGGGCTTTTTGTTGCTTGCTATTGACAAGTAAGCTGCTTATATACAAGCAACATTATACTGAAACTCTTATTATTAATCAGCAATCATTTGATGCCAAATATTGCTAACACTGTCAGCCATAAATTCAACAACCAGGTAATGTATGGAAAAACAAAATCCTTCGCCTCCATTGTCCATATTATAATTCCATATTTGTGAAGTAACATTTCTAAGATCAGGTTCTCCAATTAATGCTTTTACTTCATTGGAGTCTTTGCCAGTAATAATGCCTGATTGAATAAGATCGTCAGCCATCTTATACCTCTCATTTCTCTCAGCTATCCATTTATTCCGTTTGAATTTTGTTTGCTTTTCAAACGTAATCATAGTAAAGACCAGCCAAACAAAAGCAGCATAAGCAAACCCGGCGTATATCAGTCTTTTTGCATTCATTATATGCGCCTTTGACTTGCCTGCTTTGATCATCCTCTTTACTAACCACCTGCAAAAAATAATTACTACAGCAAAAGCTATCAGCAATTTGACATAAACTGATAAGGGCAATTGAAGAAATGCTGTCACCAGGGAACCATTTTAAGTTAAATAAACACCATCAATACTTTTCTGAAACACGGATTTTATTGCCATAACTGATTAGCACATATATCATTGCTGACATTTTGGTATTCAGCAATCTTTTGATTGCCCAAGATTATCATTGAAGACCAATTGAATCCGTTTCATCAGTGTCCAAATAAAGATGCAGTTTAAAAATACAATTGATATTAGCAGCCGGTTAAACAGCCCTGTTAAAAATGACATTAATTATTGCTGGCAGGGGCAAAAAAAACCGGGCTGCAGCTGCAGCCCGGCTAATTATTTATATGTTCTATTATTCTATCAGAATCTCCATCCCAATGTTATGATAGGCAATTTGTCTTCATTTGACATAGCATAGGTAGCGCTGAGTACCAGTTTACTTAGAGGAGCAAACCAGATACCACCGCCATAACCATAAGCCAGTTTGGTATTACCCGGATCATTCTTCACCCATACTTTACCTGCATCAAAGAAGGTGAATATACCAATAGCGCCGGGAAACAGGTAGGTAGTGAAATCAGCCAATTTTAACCTGAGCTCAGCCTGGTTGTACAACTTTGACTTGCCGGCAAAACGATAACGGCGGAAACCCCTCAGGTTGTCTTCGCTGCCCAGGTATTGGGCCTGGTAGAATTCAAATCCTTTGCTGCCCACGTTGGTTCCACCACCAAAGCGGTTGGCAAAAACAAGGCGGTTATTATTTTTTGACAGGGGTACATAAAAGCTGAAATCAGAATTCATCTGGGTAACAGCATACGGATTATCCTTCAGCCCTGCGAGGTGACGGATATTCGTTTCCCAGTAAATACCCTTTGTAGGCAAAGCCCTGTTATCACGGAGATCCAGCGCCATTACCAACTTACCACCAAAATACATTTCGGTATTAAAGGCTGTATTAATATCTAGCCCATTGGCCGGTACATCTGTTATAAAACGCTGGCTGTTTTTATCGTCGGTTGAATCCAGTTCATAACGCTGGAAAGTAGGACCAAACGATACGGTGAACTTTGGACTAAATCTTTCCCTCACCAATAAAGAGGCATCTGCCAGGTTATACCTTGCCCGGTAATACCTGAATTTTCCTGTTTGCGATTTATCGTAAACAGAGTTCATACCATAGCCAAAAAAGTTCGTAGTGTTATTGGGAGCTTTTACATCAATATCAGTAACAATGTCGGTCTTGGTACCCAATACTCCGATGAACTCATTGTTATACCGGAAATTCCAGGCACTGGTAGAAAGAGCATGACTTGCAGCAATGGTATGCGATGATTTATAGGGTTCCTTGCGGAATCCGTGATTGACAAACTTGTAAGACAGACCGAGAAACAGTCCATCATCAGGATTGAAGCCTACGGCAACACCCGGACCGGCTTTATCATACTTGTAATAAATACGCTGGAATGTATTAACCGTACTGTCATTGGACATGCGATTCTTTACCCTGCCCTTCACTGTATTCTTGCTTTCTGCTTTGTCATATACAAAAAGACTTCCTCTTGTCCGGTTGGTATTTTCAAAATAATCTTCATCACCGCCACCAATCATTCTCACTTTAATGCGGTCATTATCTCCTTTTACTACAAATTTGTCTGTACCATCAAAGCCGTACAGGCGGATCTCCCGGGTTTCGCCGGCTTTAAAAGTCCGCTCATACATTTTGCTGCTTTGGTTGCCCTCCTTATCGATTTTATATACCTGGAGCAGGATATCACCGTTCGCATTACGGGTTACATCAAAAAATTCTTTTTTATCGCTGCCGGTAATACTTACGATCTCAGCAAGAAAGCGATAGTAATCCATTACTTCAGCAGCAAGATAATTGCGGCGCTGCTTTAATGTTTCTGCAATTTTGGGTCCGTTAATATTTCTTATCTCAGCAGGCTGCTGGGCTATAGCTTTATCAATGACTTCATCAGTCATTTTAGTAAGAAACCAGTCAACAGTTGTTTTCCAGTCCTGTTCGCTAAGTCCGTTCAGGAAAAAGCGGTCAAGGTTACGGGCTGCAAAATTGAAATGGCGAATGCTCTTTGCCTGTGCCTTAAAACCCTCCAGCTGGGGTACAAACGATTTTTTACTGGCAAAACGGGGCAAGGTTCCCTGGTTTGTATAAAATGCCTGGTCCCTGTCACGGGGTATGGGGAAATAGGTTTTTCCGCCTTTGCTGTTCTCCTTAGCCCCCCACTGCCATTGATCCTCATGGCGGTCAAGATCCATTACATACATATCCAGGATACGGGCTACCAGTAAAGCTTTCTGGTCAACTTCGTTATCATTATCCTTTTCCAGTTTTTCGGCTACTTCGTCTGTATCATATCCTTTTGCCACCCCTTCTGGCAACCTGTCTTCAAAAGTGGCCAACATGTTGCCAAACTCCTGGCGAAATTCTCCCAGCGCCGGATCATCGGGTATATAAACCAGTCTTACTTTGCCATAAGGAACACCTACTGCATCAGCCAACGGCTGCATGGATAATGAGGCATAAGGATAAGAAGCCGAAACACCATCAGCCACAAGGTCTGCAGCCGCTTCACTATTTAGCCCCCCGGGCAGCGTTTTTGATGTTATGAATTTCTGAATGGACCGGATTGTATATTGCTTTCCGCTGGCATCCTGCATTCTCAGGGATTTAGTTTGCTTACCTCCTCCTCTTTTTACGGGGGTAAGACCTGTCAGGCTTTGCACCGGTACTTTTACAGGTGTATTCCACTCGGTACGGTAATTAGCACCCATCCATCTCATTCGGGCACGGTTAGTAGTGAACTTGCCCCCTGCTGCAGTAGCAGAATCTTTTCCCTGTTGGGCATCTGCAAATATGGTGGTGGTTGATAGGAAGGCGATCACAAGTAGTCGCTGAAGTCTCATTGTCTCAGGTTTTGGTTGTTAATTGTTTGATTAAGATATACGAATGAGAAAAGATACGATTTTTTAAAAATAAAGCAAATTGTAATAATTTATTATTACACCGTTAACAGCAGCTTCACCTGTACCCGCCAATCCTGAAGCAATCAACTAATTTTGGAACAAGTGCTGTTGGCCTTAAACTTTTCTGTAAATTGAAAACTTTATATGGGCCGTTCTCGTTATAAAGCGGTTCATTTTCCTGTCCCCCACATCCCCTAAGGGCTGTAAAAAATGGTGAACCAGGAAGAAGGCAGATTATGATTTGCAACAAAGGGTAGTAATGAGAAAAAAAGTATTACTGATTGGCTTTTTACTGGTTCAGGTATTGGTGAATGCTCAAAAAGACAGCATTACGCAACGAATTATTTTAATTGGCGATGCCGGTCAACTGACAAACGGTAACCACCCTGTTGTAGATGCCGTAAAAAAGAATATCCCACTCGATAATAAGACCACTGTCATTTACCTCGGTGATAATTTATATAAAAGCGGCCTGCCTGATGTAGAGTATAAAAATTATGATATTGCCAAAGCTGTTTTGGATTCCCAAATATCAATTGCTGACGGAACAAAGGCCAAAGTATATATGATACCGGGTAACCATGACTGGGAGAATGGTAAAAGAGGCGGTTATAATGCCATTATCCGGCAACAGTTGTATGTTGATTTTATCAAGAAGAAAGAAGACAATGTAAAATATTACCCCGAGGATGGTTGTCCCGGCCCAGTTAAAGTCGATCTTGGCAAGGATGTAACCTTGATTCTTTTCGACAGCCAGTGGTGGATACATCCGCATGAAAAACCAGAAATAGAATCAGACTGCAACTGCAAAACAAAAGATGAACTGGTAACACAAATAGGAGATATTGCTGCCAATAATTCAAAAAAATTAATCATTCTTGCCTGCCATCACCCGTTTAAAAGCAACGGCGCACACGGCGGATATTTTACCCTGAAACAGCACATCTTTCCTTTTACTGATTTGAAAAGATCACTGCTAATTCCTTTGCCGGTCATTGGTTCAGCCTATCCTATTGCCAGGAGTGTTTTCGGTTCTCCCCAGGATATCAGTCACCCGGCATATACCAACATGATCAACAGGGTAACTGCAGCATTGAAAGCTAATGCCCCCAATGTAATTTTTACTTCCGGTCATGATCATAACCTGCAATTGATAAAAGAAGATGGCTATAACTATGTGGTGAGCGGAGGTGGTTGCAAAGAAAACCGTACCTCCAAAAACACGAACAGTTTGTTTAATACAACCTATAATGGCTTTTCTGTTTTGGAAGTTACTAGTAATAAAGATGTCAATATTAAATTTTACACCGTAACAGATTCTGTACGCCTGGCATACACATCTCATTTGCTCAACTTTTCGAAGCTGCCTGAAGAAGTTGTACTGCAGGCAGAGCATAAAGATGATCCGGCAGCTATAAGACTTGACACCATCAGCAAGGCGGCATCTGTACAATACCAGCCGGTAAGTGGTTTGAAGCAATATTTCATGGGGCAGAATTATCGTCGTGAATGGTCAGCCCCGGTCAATATGAAAGTGCTTCATTTCGATACAGAAAAAGGAGGACTGAAAATAGTGAGCCTGGGCGGGGGAACACAAACCCGTTCATTGAGACTGGCAGACAAGAGCGGAAAAGAATGGGTGCTTCGCACAGTAAAAAAATATTCCAACCAGGCATTTGCTGAAAATGTAATGGGAAGCAGCCGGGATCAGTTTAAACCTGAGATCAGCACGGCAGCACACCCCTACGGATCCTTGATAGTTCCTGACCTGGCCAATGCACTCAATCTGAAAGTTGCAAAACCAGAACTATTCTATGTTCCCAAAGATTCAATTGCCCTTGGCTTATATACAAAGCTTTTTGCAAACAATGTTTGCATCCTGGAGCCAAGAAACTTTACCGAAGACGGATCGGAAACAAAAACAACAGCAAAAATTTTCTTCAAGAATATGCTCGAGGATAATGATCATCGTGCAGATCAGCTAGCAGTCTTAAAGGCAAGATTGCTTGACTTTATTATTGGAGACTTCGACCGACATTTTGATCAATGGAGATGGGCCACTATTGACAGTGCCGACATGAAAGGAAAGATCTATTACCCGGTGCCGAGAGACAGGGACCAGGCATTTTTTAACCCGACAGGAAAGATTTTCCGGCTGATAGGTAGCCGTGAAATGCCATGGTTGAAAGGGTTTAAAAATGAAATCAAAAAAGTAAACTGGCTGGGGTACACAGCAAGGGATTTTGACAGGATATTTTTAAATAACCTGACAGATAAGCAATGGAAAACAGCAGCAGATGAAGTAGTGAACAACCTTAGCGATTCAGTTATCCGCAATGCCGTAAAACAATTGCCTCCTGAGATCTTTGCCATAAGCGGGGAAGCCACTATTCAGAAAATGATAAGCCGCAGGAAGCAACTGGAAAAAGAAGCGTTGGACTACTATGATTTTCTTTCCAAAGAAGTGAATGTGGTGGGCAGTAACCAGAAAGAATATTTTAAAGTGAGCAGTCATCCGGAAGGGTTGCAGGTAAGGGTTTATGAAAAATCAAGAAAGAACGACACCAGTTTCATTATGTACAGCCGTGTATTTGATCCGGCAGTAACTAAAGAGATTCGNNATCGGCGGCCGTGGCAATGACACCTTTAATATTAAAGGCAATGTGAGAAATATTATTTACGACCTCAACTCCGACCTGAATTTTATCAAAAGCAGTAACCGCACCCGGAACCGCTTTTCTGATGATCCTCCGGCAAATGAAAGAAGTATTCTTGGATTTAGTTATAACACTCTTCAGTTTCCGCAACTGATGATGGGTTACAACTACGATGATGGATTTATGATAGGTGCAGGCATTTCACGGAGAACTTACGGATTTCTGAATCTGCCCTATGCCACCGATCAGCAGTTTTCTGCCATCTATGCGGTTGAACGAAAAGCATTACAACTCCGTTACCGCGGAGAATTCAATCAAATTGGCAAGAAAACTGACCTGCTGATCAGGGCAGGTCTGAACACTCCTAATATCACCAACTTTACAGGGTTTGGCAATAATACAAATGTTCCGGATGGAAAGAATTTTGACTTTTACCGGATTCGCTATCGTACTGTTGAAGCTGAGTTGTTGCTTCGCCGCCGACCCTTTGAAAGCCTGCACCTGATGGCCGGTCCTTATTTTTATCAGTACAGTAATAATTATGCTGATAACAATAAAACTATCCTTGCAGAACCAAGACAAGTTGGGCTCGACTCTGCCGACATCTTTGGTAAAAAGAGCTATGCCGGCCTCAAACTGGCCATGCAGTTTGACAACCGGAATAACCTGTTATTTCCCACAAGAGGTTTGTTGTGGACAAACGAAATTATAGCCACAGCTGGTCTTGGTGACAAAGCAGATAATTTCACCCGGTTTTCATCCGATATGACGATATACGTAAGTCAGAAAGATCCTGCAAGAGCTGTACTGGTACTCGGTTTTGGTGGCAGCAAAGTGTTTTCAGATGATTATGAATTTTTCCAGGCGGCCAATATCGGTAATAACAATATCAATATTCATGGCTTCAGAAAGTACAGGTTCCTGGGAAAATCTTCCATTTATGCCAGTGCAGAAGCCCGGATAAAATTATTCAATATTAACGGCTACCTCCTGCCGGGACAATTTGGTATTACCGGTTTCTATGATGCCGGAAGAGTATGGTACGCCGGCGAATCTTCCAAAAGATGGCATGGCGCTTATGGCGGCGGACTTTACTTCATTCCTTTCAACCGGTTTATTATTTCTGCTGCCGCAGGTTTTTCAGAGAATGAAAGAATGCTGAACTTTAGCCTGGGTACCAAAATGAATATTTCTTTTTGATCAATTCTGCTTCAGCATGACGAAAAGACTGATAGCAGGCACTGCCCTGCTTACATTGATTTTTGTAATATGGCTGGTATTCATTGCCAACAATACAAGGCCTGATGAAGTTGTATTTGACCTGGTGGCACCTTACACCAATGGTGAAAGAACCGACTGGATGAAAAAGATCAGTTTTTTGGGCAACCATCAATTCCTGATCCCTGCCAATCTTTTACTGATCGCTTTCTTTATTTCTGTAAAAAAACATAAAGATGCCTTATTGGTAGCTATAGTGGCATTGAGCAGCCTGGGCCTGATGTCTTTATTAAAGAACCTGGTTCAGCGATACCGGCCACCTGCTCCGCTGGTAGATGGTATTACCAATTTTAGCTTTCCCAGTGGTCATGCATTGATGAGTGTAGCCTTTTATGGCGTATTGGCTTTTTATGCTGTAAGAATGATCAATAACCCCGTAATAAAGATTACAATCCTGCTTTTACTATTTGCCGTTACGCTGCTTATTGGTTTCAGCAGGATCTACCTGCGGGTGCATTATACTACCGATGTAATAGCCGGGTTCAGCATAGGCATATGCTGGATGCTATTTTGCTTCTGGCTGCTGAATAAAGCTGCAAAGCCCGGCAATCAGGGCTTATAGACAAACCGCAGGATGGTTGATCGGGATGTAACCCCCTCGTTGGAGATATACATATCACCGTTTCGTTTAAATGTCAACCCCTCCGGCTGCGGAAATAACTTTTCTCCCAACTCAGAAACAGATTCAGGATTGCCATTCAGGTCACAAATCACCAACTGGCTGCTGGCAGAAGAAATGATAAATAATTTATTCAGTATGGGATGAATCCCTGCAGCCGATGGCTGAAACTTTGATGTTTTCTTATGGCCTGCTTCTGTTGCTATTTGCTTTATTTTGGCAGCATCAATCTGGAATACCGGGTTACTTACAAAACCAATAGAATCGGGATAGAAAGCGAATGCACTTACCTTCGACTTATCATCCATGCCACAGTTTTTGCAAACTATAATCAATGCCTTTCTGGCCGTATCAGCATACATGGTCTCAAAATCATTGGTGCCTGTAATATTGAGCTTACCAGCCTCCACGCCTCTTACACCGGCACTATCCCGAATGATTTTTGTGATCATACCATCGCTTCGCAGTACATAGGGCACACCATTATAGATAGCCACATCTTCATAATCTCCTTTGCCACCAAACTTATAATCGGCCGTAATTACATTAGTCGCCTTATCCAGTACAAAGAGGTGACCTGACTCATCATAATGCGCCAGAAACTCATCCCGGTCAGCATCCCAGGCTAGCCCGGATATTTCTTTAAGCTTTAGGTCAAGCTTTACTGATTGAACTTCCGCAAAATTGTAATGCGGTGGCGACTTGATTACCCTTTTCTTAGGCTTGCAGCCACTTAAGAGCGCAGCAGCCATCAACAAGTATGTAAAACGCTTAATCCTGAACTTTAAAAAAGCCATTCTTCTATTTTTATTTAAATTTATCAAAAGTTATCTTTATAGCATGGGGGACAACCATTTATCGATTTTACAGGAGGCCCAGGCACTTGTAACAGACCTTTTGCTGAACAAACTCAGTAAAAATATAAAATTTCACACATTACAGCATACACAGGAAGTAGTAGCAGCCTGCGAGAAGATGGCCGACCATTACCAACTGGGGGCCGATGACCGCTTTGCACTTATGCTCGCAGCCTGGTTTCATGATACCGGATATACCAGTGGCGATGCAAAAGGACATGAAAATGTCAGCATTGAAATTGCCGATGAATTCATGAGAGCAAGGCAACTGGATGACGCCACCATTCAAAAAGTGAAAGGTTGCATTGGCGCTACCCGGATGCCGCAAAGCCCTGCCACTGCCATTGAAAAAATAATATGCGATGCTGATCTTTTTCATCTTGGCACTGATTCTTTTGATGAAAAGAACCGCCTGTTAAGACAGGAACTGATCGATTTTGCCAGTAATGATGTTTCCAAAAAAGACTGGCGAAAGATCAATATTCGTTTCCTTGAAAGACATGAGTACTTTACTGATTATGCCAAACAAAAATTACAACCCGTAAAAGATAAACACCTTGCTGAACTGATCGGCAAAGAAGAAAAAAACCAACCAACCATGAAACCAGAAAAAAAAGAAAAAGACAAAAAAGATAAGGTGAAAGATCCGGCAGCAGAAGCAGCAGCAGCGGAAGCCAAGTTGAAGGCCCAGAAAGAAAAGGAAGCTGACAGAAGTATCGCAACCGTATTCCGCATCATGGCGCAGAGTCATTCTAACCTTAGCGGCATGGCTGACTCAAAAGCCAATATTCTTATCTCTGTCAATTCTATCATTCTTTCAATAATGATCTCTACATTATTTGAAAAACTGCAGACAGATCCTAATCTCCAGATTCCATTGGGCGTTATTACAATTGTATGTGTCGCCTCCATCGTTTTTGGCATTCTGGCAACAAGGCCCAATGTTACACACGGTACTTTCACCAGGGATGATATTGCCAGCAAGAAAACTAACCTGTTGTTTTTCGGCAACTATCACAACATGAATCTTGAAGATTATAACTGGGGGATGACGGAGATGCTGAGCGATAAAAACTATATGAATGCAAGCATGATCAAAGACCAGTATTTCCTCGGTGTGGTATTGGCTAAAAAGTACAGGTATCTACGCATCGCCTATAATATTTTTATGTATGGCCTTATACTGGCTATGCTGTCCTTTGTAGTAGCCTTCTTGCTTCCGGGTTCAACAGAAGTTTATACAGCACCTTAACAATATTCATTAACATTAAACCCATCTTATCGTACAAATGAAAAAGACGCTTATCGGTTTTGCAGCTATTATTTTATTTGCCTGCAATAATTCCAAAAAAGATCCGGCACCTGAAACAAATAACCAGGCTACAGACGCCCCGCCAACTACAACAACCACAGCGCCGGCTCCTGCTGCAGCAAGTACCAACTCAGTCATAACAATAGAAGGAAAAGAACTTAACCTCAACGGCAGCATCCTTGTTGACAAAGACAAAAAGAAACTGCAGGCCGG
The DNA here is from genome assembly GCA_002352145.1 of Chitinophagaceae bacterium UBA2789. Taxonomy (GTDB): domain Bacteria; phylum Bacteroidota; class Bacteroidia; order Chitinophagales; family Chitinophagaceae; genus JJ008. Next base: position 5,062 of record DEHX01000149.1, on the reverse strand, counting down.
TGCACCTTACCGTGGTATGATCACCAGCAGCAGCGGCCCGAATGATGAAGGCTACATACTGCGTTTCGTTTTTGATACCAAGCCGGGTGTATATCCCGTCACAGGCATCAGCTTCGGCCGCGGTAAAGATGATAATGCCCAGCAGTTTGGCGGCTTACTCGGTGGTGAAGAAAAAATATATGACAGCAAGGTAACCCTGACAGAATGTAAGGATCTTGGTGATAACGGGGCTGGTGGTCACAAGTGGAGCATCAGCGGCACCGTTGAAAATGTAACCATTCCCGCTATGGGAATTATGCTGCTGGATAAAGAGAAAAATCATCCCAAAGAGATTAAAATAGACAAGCTTAGTTTTACTGGACTTACATTTGATGATAATGCTGAAGAGATGCTGGAGAAAGCTATGGAAATGCTGAAGAAAAAGAACTAAAGCAATTGATGCATAAACTAAAAACTCCGGAAAGAATCCGGAGTTTTTTTATTGCATTTGAATGGGTAACAATTAATTCAAACCGCCCAATAATTCTTCCAGCTTCATCACCAGTTCTGTCTTTGTAATAGGTACACCCATGACCTTATTATATCCTTTAGCATCTACCAGGAACTGGTCACGAATTATTTTTATCAGCTGACCGTTATTGATCTCAGGGATCAGAATGGTATCAAAGTTCTTCAGCATTTGCCCGAGGTTACGGGGGAACGGTCGGATATAACGCAGGTGAGCATGGCTAACTGATTCACCTCTCGACTGCAATTCTGCCACTGCCGATTTAATAGCACCGTAAGTTGAGCCCCATCCCAGTACCAGTATCTTTCCTTTCTCCGGGCCGCTGTCCAGTTTTTGTTCAGGAATATCATTGGCAATCAGGTCCACCTTCGCCTGCCTTGTCTTTACCATGTGCTGGTGGTTATCAGGATCATAACTTACGTTACCAGTACCGTCTTGTTTTTCAATACCACCGATACGATGCTCCAAACCCGGTGTGCCAGGTATAGCCCATGGCCTTACTAATTTTTCATCTCTTTTATAAGGCATGTATTTTTCATCACCTTCGTCTATCTGCTTCTTAAAGGAAACTTTGATCTCAGGCAGATCCTTTGTTTGCGGAAACTTCCATGGCTCTGCACCGTTGGCAATATAGCCATCACTCAGGAAGATCACGGGGGTCATATGCTGAACCGCAATCCGCACTGCCTCATACACTGTATCAAAACAATCTGTCGGAGTAGACGCAGCAATCACCGGCATAGGGCATTCTCCGTTGCGGCCATAGTACGCCTGCATCAGGTCGCTCTGCTCTGTTTTGGTTGGCAAACCGGTAGAAGGACCACCTCTTTGAATATTGATAATTACCAATGGAATTTCAAGCATCACGGCAAGACCCATCGCTTCTCCTTTCAGTGCAATACCCGGGCCACTTGATGTGGTAACACCCAGTGCACCACCATAAGAAGCGCCGATGGCCGAAGCAATGGCAGCAATTTCATCTTCTGCCTGGAATGTTTTTACCCCAAAGTTTTTATACTTGCTCAGGTCATGCAAAATATCTGATGCCGGGGTAATAGGGTAAGAACCGAGAAATAATTGCAGACCGCTTTTCTGTGAAGCTGCAATCAATCCATACGCCACTGCCTGGTTACCCATGATAGAGCGATAGGTACCTGACTCCATCTTTGCCTTCTCCACAGTGTATGTAGTGGTGAATGTTTCAGTAGTATCGCCATAGTTATAACCAGCTTGCAATACTTTGATATTGCTCTCTAATATTTCAGGCTTCTTACCAAACTTATCTCTCAAAAAATTAATAGTATTCTCCATATCCCTGTTGTACATCCAATACAGGAATCCGAGTACAAACATGTTCTTGGCCCTGTCCTTTTCCTTCATACCCATGGTAATATCTTTCAGGGCTTCACGGGTCATCTTGGTCACATCCATCTTGATCACTTCATAATTACCAAGGCTGCCATCTTCAAGCGGATTTACTCCTTCCGGGTAATTGGCAAGACGCAGGTTCTTGGCATCAAAACCATCTGTATTGACAATGATCTTACCTCCTTTCTTCAGGGCTTTCAGGTTTACTTTCAAAGCGGCAGCATTCATAGCCACCAGCACATCACAGGCGTCACCGGGAGTAAAGATGCGGTCGCTGGAGAAACGCAGCTGGTAACCACTCACACCGGGCAGCGAGCCCTGAGGCGCCCTTATCTCCGCCGGGAAATCGGGAAAAGTTGCCAGGTCGATCCCCAACAATGCTGTGTTGTTTGAAAATTGGGTTCCGGTTAACTGCATGCCATCGCCACTATCGCCGGCAAACTTGATAACCACATCGCTTAATACTTCCTGTTTTCTGGCCATTGCTTATTTGCTTATTTAATTCTGCGAATTTAACACAAGTTGGGCTTGAAAAGCACATTGATTTTGGTCATCCGGGGCCATATTTTACCTGAGAAATATCAGTAAATTTTTATATTGCCAGTTATAATTATATCTATGCGCCGAAACCTGATCCTGCTCCCCGTACTTCTCATTCCTTTTTTACTCTTTGCACAGGCCGATGAGGATATTTATGAAGCCAATCGCCTCAAAAAGGTATTTCCGGACGACCGGGTTGCAGCTACCATTGTAGAAGAAGAATACAACTTCGATAAAGGCAGGAGTGAAGACAAGCTGCCCGTAGTAACTGCTACAAAAAACACCGGCATCACTTTTCTGGCACTGCGGGAAAGAGCCAGCATCCAGTATTTTGATTTCTACAACTCTTTTTGCAAGATCACTTCCTTCAAACAGCTGGAAAAGATGAAGGGCATGTTTGGCATCAAGAAGAATTATAATGTGGGCTATGCCATCGACCGCTCAGCCAGTTCCAGCGATTTTTTCTCTGATGACAGCCGGGTCAAGTTTTTCAATATCGGCTTCTCCGGCTATGGCGATGCCACCCGGGTGGAAACAGAAAAGAAATTCTTTGACAGTAAATACCTCACCAGTATCTATTTCCATAGCTGGTTCCCGGCTAAGGAAAAAGTAGTAACTATCAAGGTTCCCGACTGGCTGCAGGTAGACATCCGTGAATTCAATTTCGACGGTTATAAAGTCACCCGCCAGAAAGGACAGGAAAAGGGTCTTACCGTTTACACCTTTAAAATGCAGAACCTGGTTCCGATGAAATCAGAGCCCCGCTCAATTGGCGTAGCTTATCAATATCCCCACCTCATCCTTGTTGTAAAGTCATTTAATTATGATGGCAAATCCGAAAAAGGATTTGGTGATGTAGGCGATTTATACAACTGGTACAAATACCTCTATAATAAATGTGTCAACAAACCCGATGAACTCAAAGCAAAAGTTACCGAACTCACCAAAGGCAAAACCAGTGACATCGATAAAGTAAAATCTATTTTTTACTGGGTGCAGGATAATATCCGTTACATCGCTTTTGAAGACGGGCTGGCCGGTTTTATTCCCGCCACGGCACAGGATGTTTACAAATCCAAATACGGTGACTGTAAAGGCATGGCCAACCTGATGACGGAAATGCTGAAACTGGCCGGCCTCGAGGCATACATGACATGGATCGGCACCCGCCACATTCCATATGATTATACCCTACCCTCACTGGCGGTGGATAATCATTGTATCAGCACTGTTATTCTGAACGGAAAAGAATACTTCCTCGACGGCACTGAAAAGTATATTCCCTTTGGTGATTATGCCTGGCGTATTCAGGGCAAAGAAGTACTGATCGGTAAGGGCGACAAGTACGATGTGAAGAAGGTGCCTCTGATGGAAATTGAAAAAAGCAAGATTTTAACGCAAACTACTTTCCGTCTTACAGACAATGTACTCAAAGGGCATGTGAAAGTGACACTGACCGGGGAACAACGTACCGGTTTTCATCAATACTACCATGATTTACCGGCTGATGATAAAAAGAAAATGATCCAGCGTTTCCTGGAGTTTGGCAACAAGAACCTAACCGTTAACAATGTAAAAACATCTGACCTGAATAACCGGGAAATACCTGTAGTGATAGAAGGAGATATTGATCTCAGCAATTATATCATCACCGAAGACAAAGAAGTCTATGTCGGTATCGACTTCTTCCCCGAAGACCTGCGGGGAGTAATACCTGATACCAAACGCCAGCAGGACTATGCCTTGCATTCTGCCTATGTATCACAAGATGAAACAGAACTCATCCTGCCCGCAGGTTATAAGGTAGTTTCCATGCCCGCAGCCATCAATGAAAAATCAGATGATTATGAAGTAAGCGGTTCCTATACAGCCAAAGACAACAAAGTCATCTTCAAAAAAACGCTTTCATTCAAAACAGGAAGAATACGCAAAGCCGATTTTGAAAACTGGAAAAACTTTACAAAGAAGTTGAAAGATTTTAATAGCAACCTCATCCTTATTAAGAAACCTTAGTATTTCCCACAAATCCACCAGGAACACAAAGAAAAATGATATGACAGAAAATGAGTTGGCCACTATAGCTGTTGACATAGCCTTTAGAGTTCATACGGCTTTGGGACCCGGGCTTCTGGAGAGTGTTTATGAATCTGCTTTTGCCTATGAGCCGGATAAAAAAGGTATTGCCTATACAAGGCAGGAAGAGATACCTGCAAAATATGAGGACATAAAATTAGATGTCGGCTTTCGGGCCGATATCATCATCGAAAACAAGTTACTTATTGAACTTAAATCAATCGAAGCTATAGAAAAAGTACATCACAAAACAGTTTTGACATACCTGAGATTAGCAGATTTAAAACTCGGATTACTCATAAACTTTGGTACAAATCTGATAAAGGATGGTATCTACAGAAAAATAAATGGACAATTAGACTAAAATCATGAAATGATTTTACCGTGGCCTTAAAATAGTAAACTGACACTCCCAGCATAAGGAAAACAAATCAGTGCCCTTTGTGCCTTTGTGGGAAACAAAAAAGCTCTTAAAAATCACGAAGTGATTTCGCCGTGGCCTTAAAAAAGTAAACTGACACTCCCAGCATAAGGAAAACAAATCAGTGCCCTTTGTGCCTTAGTGGGAAACAA
>DEHX01000156.1 GCA_002352145.1 Chitinophagaceae bacterium UBA2789 | reverse complement strand
ACCCTCATTGAAGGTTTAGGATTACCATACATATCGAATACTCCATGAATTCTTCGCCTATACTTATTCTTGTCTGCTGTTCCCGGATAATGGGTACGATAATCAGTCAGGTCAAAATATATAGCTCCTTCCACATAAGGCTTGCTCTCATAAATAGCCATATGATAAATCATATCACGGATACGCCGCTCATCCCCACCTTTGAAATTCGGTTCACATAAACCAAACTCAGATATAAAAAAGGATTTTTCGGGATAACTCATATGCACACTATCCAGGTATAAATGAATTTTTCCCTCTGGTATATTCCACCAGCTACCACCATATTCGTTCATTGCCAGGTAATCTCCCTCTGCAGCAGCATCAGGCACAAAAGAGGCATTATTGCTAAACCCTGCTGTTAATGTGTTACTAACATACGCAGTCATCCTGTCCGGGTCGAGTTCACGGCAGCGTTGCAGCATATCTCGTATGAATTGTTTCATGTCCGCATCCCTTCCCCGCAACTCATTTCCTACTCCCCAGGAGAAAATAGAAGGGTGGTTGTAATAATTTGCCACCATTGTTTCCAGTTGTTTCATGGCAATCTTACGGATAGTATCGTTTGCCGGGGTTTCCGGACCCCACAATGGTATTTCCTGTTGCACCAGGATACCGTTCCTGTCGCAGAAATCATAGAATAAATCATCCTGTTGAAAATGCTGCCGGGTGAAAATAGTATTCACTTCTTTCATGAGTTTGCAATAGCGAAGAATTACTGAATCAGGTTCTGCAAATCCATAATCAGGGTTTGAGCCTGCTGTCCATTCTACTCCCATTAGTTTCACCCGCTCCCCATTGAAATAGGTTTGATTATTTAAAAATTTAAGTTCCTTAAAGCCTGTCACTGCCGATATCCTGTCAATAAGTTTTTTCTTAGTACCTATTGTAACTTCTACCCGGTACAGGTTGGGATGATCAAAATGCCAGGGATTCACTTTGGGTAAGGCAATCTGTACAATAGCTTCTTTGTTTTTCCATTGTGGCAGCAGTTTTCCTTCATATACTTCTTGCGAGGTCGGTTGATTTTCTTCAGTAATCTTAATATTAAAAGAAACATCTTTTTGAACTGCTTCAAATCCCAGTTTGATATCAAGGTTTCCTTCCCCTGTTTGCGGGTTTAGCCGAGGTAAAAGATGAATATATGCGGCAGCCGGCTTTTCGCTAACTATTAAGGAAACTTTGCGAATAATACCACCATCATTTGGCCAATCAAAAGAGTTAGCAAAAGGAACTTTCTGTTTTCCATAATCATTATTCACTGCCACAATGATGCGATTCTCTTTACCGATTTGCAGATAATCTGTCATGTTAACTGAAAACTTACTAAATCCATCACCTTTGTTCTCGGCGATTTTTTTACCATTAAGGTAAATAATGCAGGTATGGTTCACTGCCCCAAACAACAGCAACACCCTTTTGTTTTTCCATGCTGCCGGTACAAGGATTTCCTTCTGGTACCATGCCCAGCCATAATGGTTTTGATTTTCTTCTTCTACATTCCAGGTATGCGGAAGTTGTACTAGCCGGGAAATTAGTAAACCCGTTTCATTCCATTTTTCCTGTAAACCCACAGCCTTTTTATCTGTTGCAAACTGCCAGCCAGTATTCAAGTGGATAGTATCTCTTTGCGCACAGATCGCTATTGAAGAAAGCAATCCTGCAATCATAAATATTATTCTCATAAAGAACCTTTAGTACATTGTACTGTGACCAATTAATGATTCTGCTAATTCCTGGTGGAGGTCAAAAACAATTACTTCATTCTTTCCTTTCTTTAAGAAAGACGAAGGACAATACAGCCTTTGCTGCGGACCAATATTCCAAAACCGGCCCAGGTTATGACCGTTTACATATAATACCCCCTTGGAATAACGACTCATATCAAAAAAGGTATCTCCTTTCTCTTCTAAAGTAAATTCCCCTTTAAAAAACTGGCAACTCTTTTTATTAATATTATCTGTTTTCTCCAGCTTTAATGATGCAATGAATTTTTCATCCATCGGCAAGAGAAAGGTTTCCCAATTCATCAATGTCATACCATTCAGGGTTACTCTGTCTGTAATGCCTTTACGATCAATCATGAATTGTGCAAAGTTGATATGGCCCATCCCCTCAACCAGTATTTCCAGAACAGGCTCTTTAACTTCTGACTTAGGAAGATCTACTTCCCATTTACCACCATCCCGAAAAACTGTGTCTATAAATTTTCCGTTCAGATACACAAGGGCATAATCATGTGGTTCCCATATTTTTAGCTTACCGCTTTTGTGTCCTATAAGTCTTGTTTTATAAACTATCAAGCCCTGGTTTTGATCGTACGCTTCCATGGTTTGGGGCTGTGGCGAATAAATACCCTTGGGTAAGTGATCCCAGATACTCCCGGCATATTGCAAGGAAAAAGAAGGTATCTCAATCGTCTTTACCGGCTGAGGAATTTCGGGCAGGGGTTCCTTTGTATAAGCAGCAATCAGATTTCGCAACATAAAATATTTCGCTGTTGGTTCCCCATTCTCATTGATTGGCGCATCATAATCATAACTGGTAATATCGGGCTGATAAGCTACAGCTGAAAATGCATTAGCCCCTGCGGTAAAGCCAAAATTTGTGCCTCCATGTATCACATAAAAATTAAATGACTTATTATTTTTTAGCAGGTATTCTACTTCTTTTTTTAACCTCCCGGTATCAGGTCTTGCCCATTTTTCGCCCCAGTGTGTTAGCCAGCCAGGATAGGTTTCTGAACTAAATGCCGGTACATTGGGATTGTGCTTTCGGGCCTGTTCAAAATCCTTTTCATCACCACCGCTGTCAAGTCCAATGGCAGCATCTGGCAAACTTCCTGCTTCAAGCATATAAGGAGTAGGTCCGTCTGCTGTGTAAAGGGGCACATTGAAACCACTGTTTTTTAACAACTGCTGCAATGCTTTCATGTATTCCCTGTCATTTCCATAACTACCATATTCATTTTCTACCTGTACCATTAGTATAGGACCTCCTTTGATACATTGCAGGGGTACCGTTTCTTTGGCCAGTTGCTTTAAATAACGGGTAACTGCTGTCATGTACCTGGGATCCATACACCGTATGCGGATGTCCGGTATTTTTAATAAGTAGGCGGGTAATCCGCCAAAATCCCATTCAGCACAAACATAAGGTCCGGGTCTCAGTAATACCCACATACCTTCCTGCTGGCATATACGAATAAACTCAGCTATGTTTCTATTCCCTGTTTTAAAATCAAATTCACCTTGTTTGACTTCATGATAATTCCAGAAAATATAAGCAGCAACCGTATTGCATCCCATTGCCTTTATCATCTTTATCCTGTGACGCCAATATTCAGCAGGTATTCTCGCAGGATGTATTTCACCACTGATAATCTGAAAAGGCTTTTCATCCAGCAGAAAAACTTCTTTGCCTAATGCAAATTCATGTTTTTGCTGCGGGAATACTGAGGCAGTAATGCAAACAAGAGTTAATAAAATAATTAAATATTTCATGCTGATTAAAATACTATTGTTAAACGCAAACAAGAGTGCCTTGTTATTTCAAATGTACCCGTATAACCGTATCAATATCTTCTTGTACAATACCATCAAGGTAGATGAATGTTCCTTCTTCCTGCTGCTTGAACTTTAATTTTAGACCATTCCTAAAAAGAGCTGCCTCACTGATCTTGTCTTTTACTCCCGGAATAAAAATATAATTCTTAACCGCTGACATTTTCAGAATGTGTATATATAATGTTTTGTTTTTTTGTGTTATCACGCCCCATTCCTGTGCCGGGATAATATTGCCCCGGGTGCCGTAAATACTTTCGCCATATTGCTTCATCCATTCACCCGCTGCTTTTAATGTATCAAGGAATTCCGGTTGTATTTTCCCATTTGCCATCGGGCCCACATTCAACAAAAAGTTAGTGTTCAGCCCCGCAGCATTTACGAGATAATGAATAAGAGACTTTACCGACTTGTAATTATTATCAGTAATATTATATCCCCAGGAATTATTCATGGTTTCGCAGGTTTCGAGTGGCAATTCTTCTGAAGCAGCCTGGTAGCTCAGTCCCGATTTGTTCTGACCTGGTAGATCTTTTTCGAACATCTGAAAATCTTCGCCCGGCATAGGATCGAGGTGATGGTTATTGCCGATCATACACTGCGGTTGCAGGCGATGAATAAGCGTATACAATTCTTCATACTGCCAATTGACTCGGGATGACATATCTGCACTTCCCTCCGGATTTGTCTGGTCCCAATGACCATCGAGCCAAATGGACATGATTTCGCCATAGTTTGAAAGCAACTCGCTCAATTGGTTCTTCATGAATAGCAGGTAACTATCATAATTACTCTTTTCAGTTCTTCCGGATCCCTTACCGGTTCGTCCTGTTTCATAAGGATAATCGGAACGATACCAGTCAAGGGTTGAGTAATACAGCCCCAGTTTAATATCTTGTTTTTTGCATTCCTCCGCCAAAGCTTTCAATACATCTTTACCATATGCTGTATTGGTGATCTTCCAATCACTATATTTAGTATCCCAGTTAGAAAAACCATCATGATGACGGGTAATAAAGACAATGTATTTCATCCCTGCGTTTTTAGCAGCTGTTACCCACTCTGCAGCATTAAACTGTTGCGGGTTAAATACGTTGAGAAGTCTCTTGTAGTCTTTAACCTGAATGCTCAGGTTATTCATTACCCACTCACCTGCACCCAGCACACTGGAAAGTCCCCAATGAATAAAAAGTCCAAATTTCCTATCCTGAAATGCTTTTCGGGCAGCAAGGTTCTCCGCTGTGGGATGATACGTCTGCGCCTGCAAAGCAGCCGATAAGACAAATAAAAGTGAGACTAAAAGGATCTTCTTCATTTATTATTCGTTTATATTGATATAAAAAGAGATTTATTTATCAAACCTGGGGTCAATGATCTCCCATTCTTTAATATGCGGGCATTGATGTTCTTTCTTTAAGATGGTATCGAACTGTCTCACCAACTCAGGATGCAGTGTTGCAATGTTTACCAGTTCTTTTTCATCTTTATCCAGGTCAAAGATCATCCAGGGTGAATCCGGATTTTTTTTAAGGTTTCTTTTTATAGCCTTCCATTTACCCATCCGGATAGCTACCTGTCCGCCATTTTCCGGATATTCAAAATACAGGTAAGGATGCTTTTTTTGAATAGTGGCTTTTCCAAGCAACTCTGGCAAAAAAGAAATACCATCAGTAGTTGTAAGTTGCTGCTTTGTCAACTCTGCAAAGGTTGCCATTACATCATACTGAGCAGAGATGTGCTGTGTTTGACTACCTGCCCGAATCTTGCCGGGCCACCGTGCTATAAATGGCATACGAATGCCCCCTTCGAACAAATCCATTTTCAAGCCGCGGAGCCCTCTGACACTATTAAAAAAATCAGGGTTTGCGCCGCCAGCAGCAGAAGCCCCGTTATCACTGCTGAACATTATAAAGGTATTATTGTCAATGCCAAGTTCTTTGATCCTTTTCATGATCAATCCCACCTGGTCATCGAGATAAGTAATCATTGCTGCATAAGTGGAAAAAGGAAATTTATTGGCTGCGTATCCCTTTTGACCATAATATGGCTTCTCATCAAATAAACCAATATATTTTTTTACGTACTCCTCCGGGGCCTGCAAGGAAACATGTGGTAATGTATAAGGAAGATAAAGGAAAAAAGGGCCATGCTTATTTCTCTCTATGAAAGACACAGCTTTCTCCGTAATCAAGTTAGGAGCATATTCTTTACCCTTATAAAACTCAAAATCCTTATCTGTGAAGGTTGAAGAATCTTTCCGCTGGTGCACATTCATAGCATGATTATCCAACGTATCCCATTTGTCGTTTTCCCACAAATGAGTTGGATAGTAATTATGGGCTTGCTTCTGATCCAGAAAACCATAATAATAGTCAAACCCGTGCATTAAAGGTGACCCTCCTGCAGCAGGCATTCCAAGACCCCACTTGCCACACAATGCCGTGCTGTAACCTGCTTTCTTCAGCATCATGGGTAGTGTAAAAACTCCCGGAGGAAGAGGCATCTGACCTCCTTCCTTTTCATCTGAAAACTCGCCAAGCTCATAATTACCTCGTATATATGAGTGACCGCCGTGCATTCCTGTAAGAAGCATACAGCGTGCCGGCGCACATACAGGTGAACTGGTGTAGTGTTGTGTAAAAATTATACCCTCTTCTGCCAGCTTGTCAATATTCGGTGTCTTAATTTTTTGCTGCCCGTAACAACCTAACTCACCGTAGCCCATATCATCTGCATATATATAAATGATATTAGGCAATGTAGATTTATTTTTTTGCGCAATTACAGAGTAATTGCCTGTAAAAAAAACTAATAAGACTAATGAGACAAAAAACTGCATGATTGATACCGTTTAGTTCAGATTATTTATTTTAATACAAACGTAAACATCCATTTTACAGGGTTTTGCCAGTTCTTTCCTTTGAAAGTAGTGACCGGCGCTTTAATCAATACAGTATTCCAGCCATTTTGAAAATAAATTTTTACAGGTTCCCGGTATTCATACCCTTCGTCCATCAATGGCACTTCAGCATTTCCTCTTTGACCACCTCGCAGCCAAACAGGAGGAGGCATTAAGTTTCCATTTACCCAGATCGTACTTCCCTTTTCATCCCACGCACCTGCCGGCGGCGAGTCTGTTGCCGGCGAACGAGATAAATTATTAAACCCAATCCAACATTCTCTTTCACCTGCACCATCCATCCAAATATTCGTAGAGGCATACCATGTCGTATTTTCTTTGGGCTCTTCAATCGCTCCTTTAATCAAAGGCGCCCACCAATGCCGCAGAACGATAGTACCTCCCGTAACTTGTTTATACGGTTGCTTCTTAACAGGTTCTGCTGACTGAATTTCAGGAAAGAATTTTTTATGGACATCGCCTCCATTGTCAAACGGACCATACAATTTCCATTGCATACCCGATTGTTTTACATACCCGAAGGGTTTATCTTTAAAATACAGCTGCTTATTATCCAGTAACCTGCTTTCAAATTCAGCAAAAGCATCCTCATCGCCGTTGCTAATGTTAGCTACCCATCCGGAGACTCCTCCTCCCTTCCAGCTTCTTTCTGCAAAAGCCAACATGCCAGGATAAACAGGATTCATATTGAGAATATCATCTTCCTTGCTCACCGCCCTGTCATGCCACATACATATCGTACCACCCAGCGTTGATTCATCACCCTTTTCCTTATCCGCAATTTTTCTGTTGAAAATGGTAGTAACTGCCTCCAATGGATCCATATGATTCAGNNTCAATATATGAAGTTACCTCAGGTATGAATTGTTTATTGACAATCTTTACTTCATCTGCCCCGATGTGGATGTAAGGCACATCATAGGTTGTACAGAACTCTTTCAATATACTTTTGACAAGTATCAGTCCGGTATCACTTTGCATGTCCGTTTTCATGGCACGCCTGAATGCAGCACTATGGCCCGGCATATCTATTTCAGGTACGAAAACTATATGTCGCTCCTTACAATAGGCAATCAACTCTTTGATTTCTGCCTCATTATAATACATCCCTTTATTTCGGAGCATATGCTCGGGTGCATTAAGTTGTGGAAATTGTTTGCTGGCAATTCTCCAGGCTATATCTTCTGTTGCGTGAAAATGAAAGATATTGAGCTTATTGGCAGCCATTACATCAATCTGCTGCTTCAGCAATTTCATCGACATATAATTTCTTCCAACATCTATCATGTAACCTCTCCAGGAAAAAGCTGGCCAATCTGTTATATCGCAGGCATCCACCATAACACCATCACGCATCAGATGGCGCAAAGTCTGAATTCCATTAAATATTCCATGAGATGTAGTTGCAGTTATCAGGATCTTATCTGTTGAAACTTTTAAACCGTATGCTTCTTTGTTAGAGGAAAAAACACCGGACTTTTCTATACGCAATTCAATATGTCTTTCTGAAACAGGTATCACTGTTTTAATATCCACATCCCATCCAAAAGCTTCGATTGCTTTCTTCAAAATACCAGCCTCATTTTCCAGGCTGTCACCCTTAACAACTATAAATCTGCAGCCAAGCAAAGAGAAAAAGCCTGACTTCCATTTTAATTGTTGTGGTAGTGGAATCAACGAGGGCTTTTCCTGCAAACCATAAACATGCGGGAATACCAGATGTTTCCAAAGAATGTATCCTGCACCGGAGAGATGCAGGCCATCATTTGTCAAGCCTGCTTCGAGTTTTCCTTGTTTATCACAAAAGGAAGTGTACAGATCGATAAACGTATATTGAAGGGCAGATGCACTGTCAAAAAGCCGTTTATTCACTTCTTTTATTTGTACAGACTTGCTGGTGTGGCCACTAAATTTTCCAAACACATCGTTTACCGGAAGAATACTTTGTACAAAGAGTTTTGAAGTTGGACATTCCTGACTCATGTAAGCAGCAATCCGTAATATATTCCTCACAACACTATCGGGAGAAATATTTCTGGCCAGGTCATTAGTACCAATCATCAGAAAAACACTGGCAGGTTTTCTTTTCACTACTTCATCCAACCGCTTCATCACACCAGCAGTGATATCACCACTTATACCACGATTCTTGATTCTTAAATCTCCAAACATTTCACTCCATTCATTACCATCCGTAATACTATTACCAATAAAAATTATATCGTTTTTTGTTTGAGGCAAGGATTGAAATAAGGTGTGTCGCTGATGATAATAAGCAGAAAAATTTGAATCCGGATAAACCGGCAGTTTCACTTGTGCAGATAGAAACGCTGAATGCAATAAGGATAAAATTGTGATAACTCTTTTCACTTCACCCTGATTTTAAATGTTGAGGCCGGGAGATTTTCCGAATTAAAGAGATTCCCATCGCTGAAAGGTTTCCACCCATAATAAACATACTCAGGCTTCCTGTCAAACCGAATCTCTACATGTCTTCGCTGAATAGAAGCAATCGCATCATCTTTACCATTCAAAGAGAATCCTCTTAGTAATTGCCCGTACATTGTGATTAGTTTTTTTCCAGTAAAACGAAATCTAATCAGTACTCTTTTTTTTCTATACACTGCCCGGACAGGCATAGGCCCTGATGGCAATAATTTTTTTTTATAGGTTTTACATAGAGCCCACCTTGACAGTCTTTCACCAACTGACTTTTTATTTGTGGGATGCACATCATGTCTGGCTCCAATATCACTACTTACAGCTATACCACTATACTCAATCAGCTGTAACATTTTCCTTTGCTCATCCCTGAATTCTGGCCATAAGTGGCCTTTGTATTTTGCAGTATCAATTGAAGATAACTGGACAAAATAAAAGGGCAATTTTGGATCATTCCATTTTACCCGGTAATCATCCACCATCAGCTTCGACAACATCGCATACTCATTTACTCTTTCAGCTTCCTGTGCATTACTTTCTCCCTGGTAACAAAGAATACCTTTCACCGGCATTGCAAGTAGTGGCTCAATACCTGCGGCATAAGCAAAGCCGGGTTTAAACCCATGGTTTTTACCATTTTCATCAGTAGCAACATCCTGCCTTGCACCGATATTTTGTAACCCCCTTTCTCTTATCCATACCGGCAAGGCGTTATTGGAAAGCCAATCTCCCTTTGCCTTTTTCCAAAAAATCTTGCTGTTTTCTAATGCATCTTTGGCAATAAATGTTTCCAGTGGGGCGCCTCCAATAGAGAGATTAATCAAGCCTACCGGCACACTAATATTATTTACAATCTCCTTACCAAAGTAATAAGCTACTGCACTCATTGTTTTAAAAGTAGTACTATCACAATGCTGCCATTTCCCTTTATAAAATTTGTGTTGAGTCAAAAATTGTACAACAGAATCTGTAAAAGTTGTTCCGAAAATATTCTTACCGGCATAAACTGGGTTAAAGAATCTCATTAATGGTTGACAACTGTGATCTATTTCCTCTTTGAAGTGTCTTTCCTTTATCATTGGCCATTCCATATTACTTTGTCCAATACAAACCCATAAATCACCAATGAGTAAATTCTTTAAAACGATGGTATCGCTTTTAGTGAAAATTACAAGGCTTTGCGGATCAGCGTTAGCCCTTTGTGGCGACAATACGACTCTCCATGAGGAATCATGATCTGCTACTGTCATTTTCGTATCCCTCCCTATAGAAACCTTGATTTCATATCCGGGAATATATTTGCCCCATACCGGCACCGGCTTATTCCTTTGCAGCACCATATCATCTGTAAAGATTTTAGCCAGCTGCAACTGAGCCTGTGCGGCGTTAGAAATAAATAATATGAATAGCCAAATCCTATACATCAGTATTGCTCAATATAGTAGTCCAATAGCTGCCAGCAATACCATTCCTGTCTTGGCAAATGAAAAGGCCCTTTAAACAGATTTCCTTTAGCGGTCTGAGCAATTGTTCCATCCCGGTGCAGGTAACCGAACCACTCCCCATTTTGCTTATCATGAAAATGAGAATAGGAATAATCATTCACCATTTTATGCCATTCAGCATATTTTGAATTACCAGTTAGTAAATAAGCAAGCAATGTAGCAATGATCGTTTCATTATGCGGCCACCAAAATTTCATATCCTGCCAGTATTCCTGAACCGGTTTATTGAATACATCACGGAAATATAGAATGCCTCCATATTCACTGTCCCAGCCCCGCTCCCACATATAATCGAGCATCTTACAGCCAAGCTCAATTAAACGGGGATCATTATTCCTGTATTTTGCTTCATGCAAGATAAACCAGGCACCTTCAATAGCATGACCCGGGTTAAGTGTTCGTCCATCAATATGGTCAATAATACCACCGTCTGGCGCAACCTGCTCCATCACACATTTAATATCATCTTTTACAAAGTCTCTTTCAATTTCTTCTATCCATTTTGTTATCCATTCATCGCATCTTTCATCCCCAATGGTGTTGCGCAGCTGTTGGGCGGTATTGATCATAATCATAGGCACACCGATTCCTTTGGCAGGTCTTGTAGCAGTAAACTTGGATTGAAGTTTTTTTTGACCTGTTGCATAAGCTATACATTGCCCAAAAACCTCTCTTGCGTTGTGGGCTGCTTCCTCACTGCCACTTGCCCTGGCGTAGGCAGCTGCAGCAATAACATAAAATGTTTCTGAAAAAAAATAACGACGCTTTCGGATAGGTTTTCCATCCCTTGTTACATGAAAGAACATCTGACCATCGGAATCAAAACAATACTTATTCAAGAAATCATACCCAAGTTTTGCACCTTCCAGCCAGACCTTAGCTACCGTGTCCCGTTTATCATCAACGGTATTGTACAAAGTTGAAAGCAACCAGGTAGCCCTACCCTGTATCCAAACGGCTTTATCATCATCAATCAATGTACCATCAGCATCACGCATTAATAGAAAGCCGCCGCACTGGCTATCATATGACCTTGGAAACCAAAACGGCACTGTGTCATTCAGGAGCTGATTGCGATAAAAATCTCTTAAATCAATCAAATCCTTTTTGGAGTAATTCATTTGTCTTGCTTTATTATTTCACTAACAGGAATCATTACGAAGTACAAATCCCTAGAGCCCTCATATAGAAGACCAATTGTATTATCATCAATTTTAGTCAGACAGGAATATCCAAAACATAATCTTTCATCTACCAATAACTGATTTGCTTCAAGCCATGTTTCGCCGTTATCAAGGCTGGCTTTTATGGTCATATTTATACGACCCGTCCGGGAAGCGACATTACTGAAAAACAATACATCCCTCATAGAACCTTTTATCTTTACTCTGGCTTTAATAATACTTGCCATACAAACAGGATCGACTAATGCATTATAAGATGTGGCATGCTCTGTCCAGCCAGCTCCCATGTCTGCTGTGGTGGCTACACTTCTGAAGCCACCTCGATTATCTCTCATGTTAAGCATCAGTGTGCCGGGTATGGTCTCTACCACCTGGCTTTCAGTTGTATTTGATTTAGGGCCGTTAATTCCTCCCCTCCAAGTAGCTCCATGATCATCGCTATAAACAATAGTTGAGTAAGGCTTTTTTACCTCATCCCAATACTGTGCTGCAAAAACCAATTTGCCATCCTGCATAGCAATGCCATTACCGGGTCCGTTAAAAAATAAATGCCAGGCCGGATTTTTTACCTGGGCAGTAATATTATCAGGCGCTGACCAGGTAATACCATCATCGCTGCTGCTTACCAGTATAAATTGACCGGTAGTATCCGGTGAAAGACCAGGTAATGAACCAGCAATAGAACGATTGCCTTTACTCCACAATGCAGCTACCCATATTTTTTTGGTGACAGGGTCAAATAAAACGGCAGGGTCACCGATACCATTGTTTTCATGTGGTGATCCCATATCCATAATTATTTTCATCGGCTCCCATGTTTTGCCATTGTCCGTACTTCGGCTCATCCCTACATCAATATTTGCGGGCAAATCACGGCTGTCATTATACCTTATATCATACACTGCAATTAAAGTACCCCGGTCTGTTTGTACAATTCCGGGAATACGATATGTGTTTACACCGTCATCGCCTGCCTTTCGTACCACTACTCCTGTCCGTTTTACAAAACCATACTTTTCCTGTTTAATGAGCAGTTGTTTTCCTTCATCATTTACAAGCTTTATACATCGAAGCTCAATTTTACTATCGATTGAAGCATTATGTTTTAGCACAATGCTAAACCATATAAATTGTACTCCGGCATTGATGTTCAGGGAAACAGGTATATCAAATAAAGCAGAAGATGGAGAAACGGAGGCAACTTGATTGCTCGTTGAGAATGGTTCTGCCCCTGTCAGAAAAACATCGATCTTCTGAACATTATTAAGGGCACCTGCATTCAATGTGCAGTATAATTTACGAATTTGTATTTCTCTTTTTCCGGCCGGAACAGAAACAGCTACTCTTAAAACAGGATTGGCATTTAACCCTTTTAAAACCGGTACGGAAGGCGACCATGCTGATACTTTAATAACTCCCGGCAAAAGATTCTGCGATTTTTGGCTAAACCCACTATTACTAAACCCTGCAATAAGAAACACCGGAATAAACCAATAATGTAAATACTTCATAATCACATTTTATTATCAGTAAAATCATTTGCCTTAGGCCTTAAAAAAGACAACTGAACCACCAATGCTATAATTACAATGACAGCAAGTAATGCGAAATCCTTTCCAAGATTACCCGCATCAGTTGACTTACCTAACCAATCGGTGATAAAGGCACCTGCAAAAACACCTACCATATTCATCAGGCCGTAAGCTGTAGCCCTGTATTTTGCCGAAACAAACTGGCAAAGAATCGGCATATTGTTAGCATCAAACATTCCATAGCCAAAACCAAAACAAAAAGCCGCTCCCACAATGGCAATAATACTGTGACCAAAACCAACCAGTACCAGCGCCGGTATTGTTAACCCTAATCCGATTGCACTTGTATATATTCTTCCCTTTAAATTTTTCTGCACCCATCTGTCAGATAAAACTCCCCCAAACACCACACCCATAAATGAAGAAGCAGCAATCGTGATGGTTGAGAGTGGGCCGGCCTTACTCATATCAATTTGCAGATTCTCCGAAAACAATGTCGGTAACCAATTCTTTACTCCCCACCCGGGCAGACTAGGCACAGCGAAATAGAAAAGTATTATCCAAAAAGCTATGTTGCTGAATAACACACCCAATCCTTTAAAGAAAGAAGACCGGGCATATACAGGATTTACATCTTCTTCAATTTCTGAATTTCTTTTTTCCTTTAAAAACAAAATCAACACTCCGGCATATACAATTCCAATTAGTCCAAAGGACATAAAAGCTTTTTGCCAGGAGAATTCTGCAGCAATTGTTGCACCGAATCCGCCAAGTGCCTGCCCCATGTATAGACCAGTCATATGTATGCCTATTGCCAATGATCTTGTTTTATCACGATGATAATCGGCAATCAGAGACAAACCTGCCGGGATATAAAGTGCTTCACTGACACCCATTGCAGCTCTCAGCCAGTATAATTGCTCAAATGTTTCGGCATAGCCCATTGCAAACGTAACGGCACTCCATACAAATAAACTGCCTACTATGAGCCACTTTCTGTTCAATCTGTCTGCAATAATTCCTGAAAGCGGACTCATGAAGCCATATATCCACAAAAAAATGGCCATCAGATAACCAAAGTTGGTAGCTGATTGTAATTCCGTAATATCAGCCATCATAGAAGGCTTCATGGTACTGAGCATTTGCCTGTCCATGTAGTTTAGTAAGGCTACTACCCAGAGCAGGCCAACTACTATCCACGGATACTTTTTTGATGGCGTCATTTTTTTAGCATTTTTCCCATGAGTACCTGTGCCGTCCGCACACCTGCTTTTATTTCTCCGCTTGGAATGATAATGCGATTCTTCCATTTAACAGCAGTAGTGGTCACAGCTGCTGGAAAAGGAATGACACCGGCAGGGCTCCACTTGTCATTTGCTGTATTGTAACATAAAATCTCATTGCTGAATCCGGGATGAGATACCTGTATCTTATTTTTTTGCAGAATAAGCTCTTGTTTTTTGGCTTCATTTGTTTCGCTGCCAATAGCCGCAATCAGCAGCTCCACTTTGTGAAAAGTTTCGCCTTTATCACCTCCCAATATAATGAGATCGTTTTTTTGTGAAACTATCCCTGTAGCAGCAGACAGGACGAAGGGAAGTGATCCTTTTTGCTGCCATTCATTTTTCCGTAAATCAAATTCATATACATTTTTGTACAATTCACTAATACCTGTTTCTGTTTTTCTTCTGCCACCAATAATATATATTGTTTTAGTATTCTTGCCAGATTTTACAAGCATTACGGCATGTGATACTGGTTGAGGCAAAGAAGGTAATTGTTTCCAGCCTGATGCCCTGTCTTTCAAATCCAGAAAAAGAAATTTATCAGAAACCCCATTTATATTTTCACCTCCGGCCACAAATATTTTATTATCATTGATAACAGCTGACAGATTGGTCAGCGGATAAGGGAGAGAAGGTAAATCATCTGTTACAAGTACTTTATTGGCTTTATCCCAGCGAATCAAAAAAACATTGGCTGATGCACCTTTATCATTTTCGCCACCTATACATATTATACCTTCCGGTGAAGAGACAGTTGCTCCATAAGCCACAGGTTCTTTCAGTGTATATTTTTCCTCATTAAACCATTCAAACTTTTCACCGGCAATTTCATTTAAAATATAAACCTGATCCTGGTACATTTTTTTTCCGCCTTCCCAGGGCATGCCTGCCGGAAAGTTTGCGCCGCCTGCAATAATCAATACATTATTATGTACCCCTGAAAATGCTCCTGCCACTCCCGGATTAACCACTAAACTGTCAACTTTGGGCAACGTTGCAACAACAGACCATTTCAAGGTCTTTGTTTTTTGTGCTGGTATAGAGGTGCCCGTTAACAAACCTGCTAATAAAAAAGTGAGATAATGTCTTTTTTGTATCATTTCATCTTGGTAATGCATTTATTGTATCCGGCAATTGAGATCTAAAAGTATCAAAATTCAAAGCCTTTACCTCTTGCCGGAATAGTTCAAATTCCGCTGAGTTCATGTTCTTCACCGGCAGCCGGAATTCTCCGCAATCCAATCCAATCAGTTTCATATAAGCTTTGCCTGTAGCAATGCCACCATATTTACCTAAAAGCCTTATCATATCAATGGACTGCTGCTGGTATAAGGCAGCTAACTGTAAATTGCCGTTACTGAATGCTTCCATTAGCCTGTGATATAGAGGTGCAGCATAATTGAATGTGCTACCGACAGCCCCCTTTGCCCCAATGGATAATGCCGGAAGCATATTTTCGTCCCTGCCCCAAAGCATATCATATTTCCCATTCTGGAAATGAAGACAGGAAAGAAAATCCATAAAATCTTCATGGGTATATTTGATCCCGGCAAAATTGGGAAGCTTCCCGTCTATTTCTTTCAACAGGCTTATCATTGGAAAATTAACTCCTGTGAGCACCGGAATGTGATAATAATAAAAAGGTAACTCCGGAGCAGCTTCGGCCACTGCCATGCAAGCTTTTGCTAGCATAGACACATTCACCGGTTCGAAATAGTAAGGAGCAGTAAAAGATATTCCATACAAACCTATTTCCTGGGCATGTATGGCCAGTTCCCTGCAATCTGTTATGCTGGTGCCTCCAAGTAAGGTCATGACTTTAAAATCTTCGTCGTTCCTGGAACATTCGGCCCAGGCTTCGGCAACCGCCATCTTTTCTCTTGCTGTCATAGAAACTCCTTCACCAGTAGAGCCGCAAATAAAGGCACCGTTGATACCATTTAATTTTAGCATACGGTAATAAGCCGGTATCACAGATAAATTTAGTGACCCATCTGTATGCATGGGTGTAAAGGGTGCCGCTATCAATCCATATAAATGTCGAATTTTCATCTTCGGTTATTTAGCCTTGGTAAATTAAAAAATTAGTTGAATAACCGGAGGCAATTATGCCCCCGGTCTTTGACTGCTTATGTTGCTAAATGAAAAACTATTTTTAATACCCCTGTGTTTGGGTAAGTAATGGATCCGCCGTTAACATTGCCTGAGAAAGCGGCAACAAAAACTTAGCTGTACTAGTTGGTGAAAAATAGGTAGGGTTCAGATTTGCATATACATAAGCATCCCCGGCCCTCCTTAATGCCCACCAGCGTTTACCTTCCGCAATAAACTCTCTTAAATACTCTTCCAAAATAGCATTCATATTCGCGGTAATACTTCCATTCACATAAGGTGTATAACCTGCTCCATATGCTCTTTGCCGGATTGCATTAATTTCCGCAGAAGGATCCTCGCCTAATTTTGCTTTTGCCTCAGCTAATAATAAGAGTACGTCAGCATACCGGTAAACAGGGAAATCATTATTATAGATCTGGGATGTTCCTGCTGTTGTGCCAATATACTTTGTAAGTAAAATACCTCTTGTTGCAAAGGGAGATGCGTTAGAATACATTACCCGGAATGTATTGCTTATACGCTGGTCTGCGGGCGGTGCAGTAAGCCTGTTTATCATGGCCTGGTTCATGCCAACCCTGTTTGCACCGTTTACATAAGGATAAACCGATGCTACGGTTGGTGTAGCCGCCTGCGCAAAAGAAAGTGTGCTGGCCTGGATTGAATTAACCAGGAAGTTGCCAAAAACCCCAAGCTGCGCTTGTTGCAACTCGTAATTGATAGCAAAAATTATTTCCTTATTGTTTGTTTTTTTAGTTGGATCAAATATATCGGCATAGTTACCCTGGAGATCTAAAGTTGCACCTTGTAAATTTCTGACCTCCTGCAATGTATTTTTGGCAATTGTTATATCGCCATTACCCCCACCCATATGCGTTCCGGACCAGATAAATACATCTCCTTTTAAAATCAGCGAAGCTACCCTGTTCCAATAAACTCTTTTTCCGGCAGGCAACGTATTGGCAGGTCCGAATAGTTGTAGAGATTGTTCAATATCCGCCTTTATCTGCGTCATGATCGTATCTGCACCTGTACGGCGTTTATATGTTTCCGCAGTATTATTAATTGTTTCAACAGGCTCTGTATTTAAAGGCACAGCACCCCAAGTTCTGAGCATGGTATAATAAACATATGCTCTTAATCCAAATAATTCGGCAAGTATTCTTGTTTTCTCTGCATCCGGCAACGGTGTTTGGGGTATTATTTTTAAAACATTATTAAAATTATAAATGAGGTTGTAAAATCCACCCCAGTTAGTAAAGGGCACATTCAGGCTGCTGATGTTATGCCGATAGAGATTTTGCAGGCCTCCATCTACCGACTCTGTAAACAGACCATCTACCCAAATGTCAGACCGCATTTCACCCAGCTGAAAAAATGTACTGTTATAAGACCTGAACAGACCATAAGTACCGTGGTACAATGTCCGTGCAGCGTTAGGATCTTTTAAAGCCTGGTCTTTGCTAATAGCATCTTGGGGTACTACCTCGTCTAGTTTTTTTGTACAAGAAAGAACGCCCAGCATTAATATGAACACCCAGGATATCATTAATAGTTTATTGTATTTCATTGCAGTATTTTTTGTTGATAAACAATTATAAAGTAACTCTAACACCAATGGTAAGCCTTTTTGGTAACGGGAATTTGCCCTGGTCAACTCCGCCAAACTCAGGAAAATTGCCGCTGTATCCTGAGAAATAAGCCAGGTTTGTACCGGTAATATTTACACTCAGGCCTTTAATTCTGTTAGCCAGATACTTACTTAGAATTTGTGCCGGCAGATCATACACCAGTGTAAGTTCTCTAAGCATCACATAATCGCCTTTCTCCCACAGATTGGCAGCTGGATTATTACCACTGGCATCTGTTGCATAATTTCTGCCTTGGTTAGCCCAATAATATCTTGGCATTGTACCATTAGGGTTGGTTGGCGACCATGTTTTCAACACATCGGTGGTAGAGTTCTGCGATCCCTGTACCTGGCTGAGGCCCCTTACAATCTGGTTATTCAGAATTACAAACCCAAATGCGTAATCAAATCCTGCATACAGACGAATACCTTTAAATGAACTGCTGACATTAAAGCCACCGGTATGCTGAGGAGTAGTACGGCCAACATACACAAACTGCCTTGCATCAATAGTGTCATTTTTATAAACCTGGTGCCATTGAGCATCGCCTAGCTGTTTAATTCTCTTATTGGCATAAGGGAGAAATGTGTTCCAGACATTTGCATCTGCAGTGATTTTAGACAGATCTGTATAAATACCATCCCATTTAGGAGCCCATACTTCATCCAATCCTATTCGCTGACCTTCTACGAGGCCCCCGACATACATCTGCTGGCCGGG